>CAZTJY010000084.1:0-18801 GCA_964613725.1 uncultured Parapedobacter sp.
AATCAATATTACGCCATTGGCGCCGCGCGACCCGTAAATCGCTGTTGCCGACGCATCTTTGAGAATATCAAGGCTCTTGATATCGTTCGGGTTAATGTCGTTGATCGTTCCGACGAACGGAATCCCATCAAGCACGATCAGCGGGTCGTTGCTCGCTGTCAGCGAGCGCGAACCGCGGATACGTATTTGCATCGTACCGCCGGGTTGAGAAGACGTCTGCGTGAGCTCCACGCCCGGCAGGCGTCCTTGCAGGGCTTGCGAGAAATTTGTTGATTGCACCTCGCGCATGACGTCGCCGCTGATGGATGCCACCGAGCCTGTTACGGCTTCTCTGCGCTGGGTACCGTAGCCCACAACGACCACTTCATCCAAGGCGCTGGCTTCGGTTTGAAGGGTAACTGTCATTTGCTGATCGACTGCACCTACCGTGATTTCCTGTGTAGTGTAGCCGATGTAAGAGATCACCAGCACGCTATTCGCAGGCACCTGCAACGTAAATTGGCCACTACCATCGGTTGCCGTGCTTGCCGGACCATCGGCAGACCTGACCGAGACACCGCTTAGCGGGTCGCCAGTATCGCCGGTAACCGTGCCCGAAATCCGCACATTTGTTTGTGCTAATGCAAACAGCGACTGGAAAATCAGCAGCAGTAGCAAACATGTGCCGAGGGGCTTCCCCCCTGCCGCTGCGATACTTGTTTTGTATACGCTTATCATATTACTAGGATTTATTTGTTAATAAATTAGTTAATTACACTGTTCTATTTAAGATCATCCAACGTTGGCATCTACCCGGTTAACGACCGTTTCCTTATTCTGGCCATCGGCAATGAGCCACGCAATGGCCGTATTTATTTTTTCACCGGATCCACCGATTTCCTAACGTCGCTTGGCGACCTCCCGTACTTATCTCTAAACACCTTGGAAAAGTAATTGGGGGTACTGAAACCGATGCGATACGCCACTTGCGATACAGACAGGCCACTTTTTTCTAGAAGCGCCAACGATTTCTCCAGCTTTACGTCCCGTATATATTCAACAGGAGAAAGCCCTGTCAATTCCAGCACCCGGTGATATAAGGTCGCCCGGCTTAAGCCGAGGGTAACACTCATGTCGCTTACGGACAAGTTCTCGTTGCTTATGTTTTCTGTGATGTAATCGTTGATTTTCCGAAGAAGTTTGGCCTCTTCCGAAGTAATCGTTTCGGGTGTCGATGTCAGTTCTATTTGTTTGGAATAGACTTCCTTGGACAAGTTCCTAAGCTGCAACAAGCTTTCTATTTTACTTTTGAGCAATTCGGTTTTATACGGTTTGGAGATGAAGTCGTTTGCACCGGAGAGTAACCCTTGAATATGGTCGTCTTCGCTTTCGAGTGCCGTAAGCAAAACAATGGGGATATGCTTTGTCCGCTTATCATCGCGGATTTTCCGTGTGAGGGCAAGTCCGTCGAGTATCGGCATGGATATGTCGGAAACAATCAGGTCGGGGTGCAGCGCCAGCGTCTTTTTCCATCCGTCCTTTCCGTCTGTAGCCTCATAAACTTCGTATTCCGACAAATCGTCCACAAGTATTTTCCGGAAGTCGAAATGGTCTTCGACAACCAATATCCTGGCCTTGGTCCGGCCCTCGGTGTCCGAGCCGTTGCCGTGCACTTCGAACTGGAGGTTGCGGCCTGCATGGTCCACAGCGTCGTGATAATGGATATCCAACACTTTTTGCTTAAGTGTTACACAAAATGTGGTTCCGTGCCCAGGAGAACCGGACACGGTGAGCGTGCCGCCCAATAATTTGACGTATTCGTTGACAATAGAGAGTCCGATGCCGTTGCCGTTATTGACGATGTCGCTCGGCGGCTCAAGCTGACCAAAACGCGTCAATATCCGTCGACGGTCGTCTTCAGCTATACCAATCCCAGAGTCTTTCACGGTCAGGGTTAGCTGCATCCAATCCTGGGGGGTTTCCACTTCTTCAACATCCAGCTGCAGGGTCACGAAGCCGTTTTTCTTCGTGAATTTGAATGCATTGGATAGCAAATTAAAAATGATGCTCTCCATCTTATCGGCATCAAATTCAGTTTCGAAGCGGCTAGCATTGCTATGATACGAGAAATGCACCTGTTCCTTATCGGAGAGCGCAAAGAAGGATGTAGAGATATCGGCTGTAAAAGCGACGATGTCTTTGGCAATGAGGTTGACCTTTAACTCACGGGCTTCGATGCGCTTGAAGTCGAGCAGCTGGTTGACCAGGTTGCGTAGCCGGGCGGTGTTCCGCTTGATGACATCCAATAGTTCGACCTGTCCGGTATCGCGGTTCCTAGCCATCAATTTCTCTACTGGAAGCGTGATAAGCGATAGCGGGGTTTTCAACTCATGGCTGAGGTTCTGCAAGAACCTGACCTTCATGCTTTCCATTTCCTTCTCTTTTTCGATCTGGGCGATGAGATGCTCATTGCGCAGCCGGTCTTCTTCCAGGCGGTATCTTGCCCTGATGCGCCGGACGCCGATAAGACGCAACACATACAATCCGCCCAAGAGCATACATACGTAGATCACATACGCCAGTGGCGTTAAATAAAAAGGCGGGGCGATAAAGATGGTCAATTCTGCAGCTTGGTCATTCCATACGAGATCGTTGTTGCTGCCCATTACTTTTAGCACATATTTCCCCGGCGAGAGATTCGTGTAATACAGGGTATGCTGGTGGCCGATATCGTTCCACGACCTATCATATCCTTCCAGGAAACAACGGAATTGATTGGCGCCGGGCATGGTGTAGTCGAGTGCAGCAAAACTGATGGAAAAATCATGGCCATAGTCGAGGAAGACGGAATCTGCCACGTTGATATCGACTTTAAGCGGCCCATTGGCACTTGGCTTTATCGTCTGGTTAGCGATTTTCAGCTCGGTGAACAGGATTGATGGTAGGTTGGTGTTCCTGCGCAAGTCGGATACACTGAAAAAATTGAACCCATCCGCGCCTCCGAAGAACATCTGACCGCTGCGGTGATGAAGGCCAGAGCCGTTCACAAAGTTGTTATCCTGGACACCGTTTTCCGGTCCGTAGTTCTTAAACCGCTTCGACGCTTTGTCAAACGAACTGATCCCCCGATTTGTCGAAACCCACAACCTGCCAGTTCCATCATCCAGTATCTTACACACCTGGTTATTAACCAGCCCTTGCTCTTCCGAGTAGGTTGTGAATTTACCGGTGATTTTGTCAAAGAAACAAAGTCCCCCGCTAGTCCCCGCCCACATGTGTGCGTTGCTATCGCAAAAAAGAGAAAGTACAAAGTTGTTGGACAATTCAGCATTGTCCATATT
Organism: uncultured Parapedobacter sp.; assembly: GCA_964613725.1. GTDB lineage: Bacteria > Bacteroidota > Bacteroidia > Sphingobacteriales > Sphingobacteriaceae > Parapedobacter. The sequence continues at coordinate 3,321 of CAZTJY010000084.1, forward strand.
CAGCAACGTAAAGGAATTGTCTTTCACGTGATAAACGGCGATGCCCGTTCCATACGAAGCCAGCCACATGTTCCCATCCGCGTCTTCAACGATGTCTCTGATATAGCCGTTTACGGGTAGCGTGTACATGGGAGATTCGTGGTCTCTATCGATCTGAACCACGCCACTGTTTCTATGAATGATGTTGATCCCCCCGCCGTTGGTCCCGACCCAAATCTTGCCGAACCGGTCTTCCTTTAAACAGGTCACTTGGTCATGGCTAATGTCGCCCGCGCCGCGGCCGCGGCGATACTGTCGATAATGGCCAGTAGTGGGATCATATTGGATCAATCCATTCCCGAACGTTCCAATCCAAAGCTGGCCCTTACTGTCGACCAAGAGCGTCATAATATGTTTGATCAACGATGGCGGCACACGCAAACCCGGATCCCTGATTGCTTTTTCGGCGATATCAAAGTAGCGAAGTCCGTGGCCATCGGTGCCGACGTACATATTACCCTGTGAATCCTCGGCAAAACTGGTCACAATCGGGCCTGTGGCCAACGGCAATGGCGTTAGCTGGTGACGGATCAAGCCGAATAATGTCAGGTTGCGATCGTACACATTGACACCACCGCGGAAAGTGCCGATCCAAAAGACGCCTGTACGGTCAGTGAATATGGCGCGCACGGAACGGTTGGCAAGTCCGAATTTGTTACTTGGATCGGGTGGCAGGGTGCTGAAGGTGCCGGTGGCGAGGTCGTAGATGTTGATGCCATTCTCCGTGCCTATCCAGATGCCCCCGTCAGCCAGGGTCAGGCAGTGCACGTAGTCGCTTGAAAGTCCACTGTTACCGGTATGGAAGCGGCTGATCGTATCGCCCTTCAACCGGACTACGCCGACCGATGTACCGATCCACATGGCACCTTCGGCATCGCCGACCATAGATTTGACCATGGTTGTAGAGAGCAGGTCGTTCCCAGCTGGCTGCGAATCAAACCAAGTGAATGACTGCGTTCCAATGTGGTAACGACAAAGACCGGCGTCCGTACCTAACCACATGGTGCCCTTCTCGTCGGAGTAAAGGCATAGAACCACCCTACTGTCCGGTTCGTTGGATCGGCGGACGGGCAACTCAACGACGTTGTCCGTTTCGGGATCGAGGATACTGACCCCGCTAAAATGGCCCACCCAAATATTTCCCCGGTCGTCCTCGCCCAAGGATTTGATGGAACTGTTGGCCAACCCGCGGCCAAACGACGCATGGTAGGTTTTGAATTGGCCCGTTTCGCGGTTCAATACACTTACGCCGCCACCCCCGGTTCCTATCCAGATCCGCCCCCGGCTGTCTTCCATGAGGCAAACCACCTGATTTGACTGCAAGGCCGTGGAGTCTGCCAGTGCGGCGCGATATACGGAAAAATTAAAGCCATCGAATTTATTGAGGCCATCGTCGGTACCGAACCAGAGGATTCCTTTCCTATCTTTCAGGATCGTATTGATTGCATTGGATGACATGCCATCTTTTACGCCTAAAGAGGTGAATCTCACCGTGTGCTGGCCCAATAGCGCCGTCGGCGCCGCGCACAGCAAAGCAAATAGCCAAACAACGATGAATCCCCTAGACATACGGTTTATAATTCGTCTAAAAATACCTTCTGAGCTAAATATCTAAATCTAAAATCAAATAATCAACAATGTCCACCTCAACGTGGGATTACAGTCACATCGGCACCGTCCGCAGGGAGCGCAATTTCATTGCAATCAAGCTTGTGAGCTGTTGTGGCTATGATAACTTCTATATATGTTAATGTAACTTTTAAAAATTATTACAATTGGATTTCTATAATTTGGCAACAGCACACCAAAGGTAGGGTGTTTAGTGCCGGGGGCACCATACAAATCTTTAAAAAACGTACAAAAATGTTTAATACCGGGTTTACAGTTAAGATTTCTGTGCAAACCGGTTGGAAGATGGCAATAAATGAATTAGGTTTGCTTGTATGAACTACCCAATAATCCGCAAATACGCCCTGTTGATCAACTTGTTACTCGTTATTTGCACGCCGTACAACGGCTTTGGGCAATCGGGCTACCGACTTTGGTTGGACTATAAGCCGCTCCCCCCGGCGGTGGCCGATAAATATCGCCCCCAGTTGCAGACGATGCTTTTTCCGATAGCTAGTGAAACCGATCGAGCCGCGTGCGACGAACTTTCGAGCGCGCTGGAACGACTGTTGGGCCATAAGCCCACACATCATGCGGAAATCCCTGCAAAAAAAACCGGACTAATGGTCGGAACGGTTGCGACGCTTCCTGCCGCGGATGCCGTGATGGAGGCAAGCGCACTCCTCCCTCCTAATGAGGAGGCATATGTTATCCACCATTCGGTTGTTGATGGCCACGCCACGGTTGTCATACTCGGCAACACGGACAAAGGAATGCTCTACGGGGTGTTCGCATTCATTGGCGCTTTGCAACGCGGCGAAGACCTCGCCCGGATCGACACCATTTCGTCTCCGAAAATCAAACTCCGACTACTCAACCATTGGGACAACTTGGATCGCACCGTCGAACGGGGCTATGCCGGTTTCTCGCTTTGGGATTGGCACCGGTTGCCGGGGTATCGCGACCCGCGCTATACGGATTATGCCCGTGCGAACGCTTCCATCGGCATCAATGGCACGGTGCTGAACAATGTGAATGCCAACGCGCTGATGCTGACTGCGCCGTACTTGGAGAAAGCCGCTGCCCTTGCCGATATCTTCCGCCCCTACGGCATCAAGGTCTACCTTTCTGCCCGATTCTCGGCGCCGATCGAACTTGGCGGCCTGGCCGACGCGGATCCACTGAACCGTGAGGTGCAGCAGTGGTGGGCCGACAAAGCATCGGAGATATACCGATACATCCCCGATTTCGGTGGCTTCCTCATTAAGGCCAACTCCGAGGGCCAACCCGGACCGCAGAACTACGGTCGCGGCCATGCAGACGGTGCCAACATGCTGGCCGATGCCCTGAAACCGCATGGTGGGGTAGTGATGTGGCGGGCATTCGTGTATGAAGACACCGAGCCTGAAGACCGAGCAAAGCAGGCTTATAACGAATTTGTTCCCCTCGACGGGAAGTTCCGGGACAATGTGGTAATCCAAGTGAAAAATGGGGCGATCGATTTCCAACCGCGGGAACCTTTCCACCCATTGTTTGGCGCCATGCCACAATCCCAGGTTATGATGGAGTTTCAGATTACTCAGGAGTACTTGGGTTTTGCCACCAATCTGGTATACCTGGGCACGCTCTTCAGTGAAACATTACAGGCAGACACCTATGCAAAGGGGCCGGGTTCGACCGTAGCACGGGTAATCGATGGCGGGTTGAACTACCAGCACCTTACGGCGATGGCCGGAGTGGCCAACACCGGAACGGCAACCAATTGGACGGGACATCCTTTCGGACAGGCTAACTGGTTTGCGTATGGGCGTCTGGCGTGGGATCCGGATGCGGATGCCGTAGCTATCGCCGAGGAATGGTTGCGCCGCACGTTTGGGAATGACGAATCCTTTATCGAGGCAATACTGCCATTGATGACGCGTTCACGCGAAACGGCCGTAAATTACATGACTCCACTCGGCCTGCATCACCTTATGGGATGGAGCCACCACTACGGCCCCGGGCCGTGGATAGCCAATAAGCCGCGTGCCGACTGGACATCGGTATACTACCACCAGGCCGACAAGGATGGTATCGGATTTGACCGTACAGCCTCCGGGAGCGATGCATTAAGCCAATATACGCCCGAAGTGCGGGCACAATTCAATGACCCGCAGACCTGTCCCGATGAATACCTGCTTTGGTTCCATCACTTGCCTTGGGATTTCAAGATGAAATCGGGCGAAAGCTTATGGGAATCGCTCTGCCGCCACTACTATAGCGGTGTGGAAGAAGTCGGTAATATGCAATCGGTATGGGCTAAACAACGCGGCAAAGTGGATAGCGTTGTCTTTCAAGAGGTAGCAGATTTGCTGGCCATGCAGCAGGAGGAGGCCACGCTTTGGCGGGATGCGTGCGTGTTATACTTCCAGCAATTCTCGGGAATGCCGATTCCTGCAGGTTTGCCACAGCCGGAACATCCATTATCGTATTACGAAGAACTCCATTATCATTTTGTGCCAGGCAATTAGTTGGCTTCGGCTATTGTTCTCCTTATGGTGGCTTCAGCGCACCTACGTCCTTATGAACAGCGAGGGCACGGTCGGATAGTTGGCGATGGCTTTGGTAAGGCTGGGCCTGAAAACCTTCTCAAAGAACGTTTTATGGGGTCTAGCAAAAACGAGCAGGTCCAGCCCATCTGCATTTGCTTCCTTGGTTACGGCGTTGATATCGACCTTCTCCACGGGCATCGCCTTGCACGAAACCGACCAGTCTGGGAACGCGGCCTCGACTTTCCGTTGCCAGCGACGGAGCTCTTCTTCCGGTTTGTCGTCGCCTTCCCTATACAGGTGGAGCATTGACAAATGTGGAATTAGGTGGATAGCCCGTTGCATTGCCATCAATGCATCGAGTTCATGGTCATTATAAGCGGTGAAAAAACCTACGCGCGCTAACGTGAAATCGGGTGTGGCAATGGGAACAACCAGCACAGGTACAGGCGATTTCTTGATGACGGCGTAGGTGGTGCTACCAAGTATGCTTTCCGTGATGTTGGTAGCCCCCTTAGTTCCCATAACGACCAACGAGTTTTCATTCCTTTTGAGCTTGTCCGTTACCACATCGATCATAAACCCCTTGATGCATTCACCTTCAATATCCACTCCCGGAAACTGGCTTTTCAGGCTTTCCAGAAGCTTTTTCATGGCGGCCGCCGATTCGGTTTCCGCCAATTTTATTTGCTTCACACTGTTGCCATCTTCGCCGAAGCCCGAATACAGGGCAATATAGACATGCAGTAACTGCACTTTTTGCATTGAGGCATTGGCCAGGGCGCACGCATATACAGCGGCGACATATGCGTTTTCCGAAAAATCAGTAGGGACAAGAATCGACTTCATAACGTGTATTTGCTACCAAACTTAGGTAAAGTTTGAATGATATACAAACGTTACAAGCATTACCCCCAAGCACTTTTGAAACCGTGCGCTTCGAGCACGTCATCGGGCACGCCATCCCAAACGCCCGGTTTGTTGCCCACGTATCCAATATCTTTTACCCCGATCTCGCTGGTGAAAAATCCAGAAGACGTGAGGTTACGCATTAAATCGAAAAATGCCACACCTTGGGCCATTTCCGGCTTAGCTTTTGCCGGATAGGCGATTTCATCGACCAATTGCAACTGCTGTGCGCTTTCACATTCTGCAAACACGTTACCGTACCGCCGTTGGCACTGTACATCCAACCATTTTAACCCGCCCCGCATAGGAGTTTGGTAACTCGGGATATCTTTAACCATGAATTCGATGAAGTCAGGAACGCCCGCGTCGGTAGCGCTGCCCGAGACGTCATCGGCCGGAATGATGATATCGGCAAGCACGGCAATCGTTGCCAACTCATGTGCGGAAAAAAACTGCATTTCAGCAAGCTTTTTATTGCGTTCATGCTCGACATCCGTTACGCCAGGCAGCTGGCCACCAACTTTGGCTGCTTCTTTCTTTGTGGCGTTGGGTCCGCAGGCATCTAGCATCAATGCTCCTCCTGCGGCGGCGGCTAAGCCGAGTGCCTTCAAGCTGTCTCTTCTATTCATATCCTAAGGTTATTATCCGATATTCAATTTATTGCGTTGTTCCAAAATATATTCCGCCGTGCGCATGGACAGGGCGAGGATGGTCCATGTGAGATTTTTGTCGCCCTGTTGCACGAACGGACCTGCGTCAACCACAAACACATTTTTGCAGTCGTGCGACTGCCCCCACTTATTCAGCACCGATTTCTTCGGGTCGTCGCCCATCCGGGTCGTACCACCCTCATGGATGATCTTGCCTGGGGCTTCCAATCCATACGAAGACTCCGGTCCCGGTGGAGGCGAGGCAACGATCGCACCCATTTCGTGGAGAATTTCGCGGAAAGTCTCCTGCATGTGCTTGGCCTGTTCGATCTCCTCATTGGCCCATTTGTAATGGAAACGGAGCACGGGGATGCCATACTTATCGACACGCGTAGGGTCGATCTCGCAATAGTTGTCGTACCGAGCCAGGGCGGTACCCCGCCCGGCCATACCCACACTAGCCCCATAAAAGCGTCGATAGTCATCTTTAAGGGCTGCACCATATCCCCCTTGTTCGCGCTGCCCTCCGTCTTTAGTGGGCACCAAGTGATTGACGCTGGGCACCCAGTTCATAAAGCCGTACGAAGGCATGTGCAACCCGCCGCCGTACTCAATGTGGTACCCCCGCGGGAAGTTGAGCTTTTTATGATCCCCCCACCAGGGTGAATAAATGTGCACACTGCCAACTCCGTCTTCGTTGTAACGTTTCCGATCCAGCAATTGTGGTAAAAACCCGCCGGCGCTCGCTCCGGTTGAATCGTGAAGGTATCGTCCTACCAAGCCACTGCTGTTGCCTAAGCCGGCCGGATGTGCCGCAGACTTAGAATTCAGCATGAGCCGGGCACTCTCGCACGCGCTCGCACCCAGTACGACCAACTTACCCCGCACGGCATGCTCTTGTAAATCTCGGGTGTCTACATAAGAAACGCCGGTAGCCCGGCCTTCATCGTCGGTAAGCACTTCACGGACCATGGCGTTGTCTATGACAGTCAGGTTACCTGTTTTCATGGCCGGCATAACCAAGCACGATGAGGACGAGAAATCGGCATAAACGCGGCAAGAACGGCCACATTGCCCACAGTAGAAGCAGGTCCCGCGACCTTCCACTCCCGGCAGCGCTTCGGTAAGCACCGAACCCCGGCCCGTGATGACAGGAACGCCGGCCTTTTCCGCTCCCCGTTTGATATATAGTTCATTAAGCCGGGGCTTGGGCGGTTTGAGGAAGATACCATCCGGCTCGTTCCGAATACCTTCTACCGTACCATAGATACCGATCATCCTGTCGACACGGTCGTAAAACGGCTTTATCTCATCGTACGTTATGGGCCACGGCTCGGTAACCCCATCGGTCGGTTTAAAATCATCGGGGCCCATTCGCAAGGAAATACGCCCCCAATGGTTGGTCCGGCCACCGAGCATCCGTGCCCGGAACCACTCGAACGACGTGCCTGCGGCGCGCGTATAGGGTTCGCCATCCAGTTCCCAACCGCCATAGGCAGCATCGAAATCTCCGAACGGCCTCACCGTGCCAGCCCCCCTACGGGGTGACTCCCAAGGCCAGCGCATTTGGAGCGCGTCTTTCGCAGGGTCGAAAAAGGGTCCCGCCTCCAACATCAGCACATTCAGTCCAGCGTTGGCCAATACGTAACCTGTCATCCCACCCCCAGCGCCAGAACCCACTATAACCGCATCGTATACGGTTGGGTTTTCTTTAATCTGATAAGAAATCATTCAACTCGGTCTATTACTTTTATAATTGCTGTTCAGTCTATCGTACCGCGTCCATTGGGACACGGCTATTTGCGACCAAATATAAAATTTATTGGCAATAATCCCCAAAGAAAAGCTAAACCGATTATGCATCGCTTATCCATACTACCTTAGCATCATGTAGCCAACCAAAAAGAAACTCGTGGCCTTTTGCAAGGCAATAATTAATCTATGGCCATGTAAATCGTATCATCAAATGAAATTACTAAAAGGAAACGACACAGTCATTATCCAGATATCTAATATCATCAATACCGGGAAACGGAATGAAGAAAAGCTAGGGTTTAAGCCGATCTGGAGAGACGATAACCTACGGCTAATTGTAATGGAAGCAGGTGGAAGCGTCCCGAAAAACACGAAAGGAAAAAAGAGTGCGCGAAGGAAGCCAGGCACTCGGATAGTCTTATCCGACCCATGGGGTTAAACGAGCGTTTTCAGGAATTCGGCCAGTTTGGCCACGGCGATGGCGCGGTGACTAATGGCATTTTTCTCCATCGGTGTCATCTCGGCAAAGGTAACGTGGTAGCCCGCCGGGGTAAACAAGGGGTCATATCCGAACCCTCCATTACCTCGACGCGCAAAGCCGATCGTCCCTTCCACCATCCCTTCGAAAAAATGCTCCCTATCCCCTATCCGGAGCGATATCACGGTTCGGAAACGCGCCCTGCGGTCGGGATGGTTTCCAAGCCGCTTTAACAGCAGATCTATGTTTTTTTCCATATCGCGCGTACCCGAATAACGCGCGGAATACACGCCCGGTTCATTGCCCAATGCGGCGACCTCTAGGCCGGAGTCATCGGCGAAACAGTCGCACCCATATCGTTCATACAGATAAGTGCTTTTTTGCGAGGCATTTGCCTCAAACGTATCACCGGTTTCGGGAATATCGTCTGTACATCCGAGGTCAGCGAGTGTACGTATCTTAAATTGGTTGCCCACTACAGCCTGTACTTCTTCGAGCTTGTGGGCATTGTTGGTAGCAAAGACCAATTGAATCATATCAATAATTGTTTAACGGCCAACCAAAAAGCGCGTTTTTTCTCGGCATCGACCAGCATCTCTGTGAAGGCGTGCGTATGTAATATGTGTATACCGTCCTGTGCGGGCCAAGCGAACGGCGTGCCGAGGTTGACGACCACGGTAGGTTTAAAGAAAGCTATCAGTTGCTCAACCGAAGGTGATGGCGCCAAGCCAGCCAGGTTCAACAGCGCCACGTCGTCTTCGGTGAGCTTTAGGGCGGCCAAGGTTTTGACGAACGCATCCATGGCGGCTTGAGGCATCCATTGGTGTTGCTCTTCGTGGGCTAGAAACAGGTAGTTTCGCCTATTCTGGCCGAAATAATCGAACGATGGCACGGTCTGCTGTGCCTCGGGCTCGGACGTCGCCTTTTGTACGGCCGCCGGGGCTTCGGCTGCGTTTCCATCGACCGCAAAAAGCGCCTCCGTCATTAAATAACGGAGTGCGACGGGGTCAACGGTATGGATTGTCGATTGCGACATTCTTTTGCTGGTTGCTTTCTGCTACTTACTATTTGCTTTGCGCTATTTGCTTTGCGCTATTTGCTAATCTGCGTTAATCTAAGTCATCTGCGTTCCATCATCAAGCCAAGCCAACTACTGCCCCAATACCCAGGCGAAGATAAGTGGTGCTACAATGGTGGCATCTGACTCAACGATGAATTTCGGCGTGTTGATATCCAATTTGCCCCAGGTGATTTTCTCGTTGGGAACCGCCCCGGAATATGAGCCGTACGATGTGGTCGAATCGGATATCTGGCAGAAGTAACCCCAGAAAGGGATGTTTTCCATCTCCAGGTCCTGGTATAGCATAGGGACCACGCATATCGGGAAATCGCCGGCGATGCCGCCACCGATCTGGAAAAAACCCACGCCCTTTCCGTCGGAGTTTTTGATATACCAATCAGAAAGATATGCCATGTATTCGATACCGCTTTTCATGGTCGAGGCTTTCAGTGCACCCTTAATGACATAAGAAGCGAAGATGTTACCCATGGTGCTGTCTTCCCAACCGGGCACCACGATGGGCAAGTTTTTCTCTGCGGCCGCCAGCATCCAGGAGTTTTTGGGATCGATCTCATAATATTGCTGCAGCACACCACTATTAAGCAACTTATACATGTATTCGTGCGGGAAATACCGTTCGCCCGCCTGCTCGGCATCCGCCCATATCTTATGGATATGCTGTTGGATACGCCGGAAGGCTTCTTCTTCGGGGATACAGGTATCGGTAACGCGGTTATAATGGTTTTCCAATAAATCCCATTCGTCCTGCGGACTGAGGTCGCGGTAATGCGGTACGCGCTTATAATGTGAATGGGCAACGAGGTTCATGATGTCCTCTTCGAGGTTAGCGCCGGTGCAGCTGATGATGGACACTTTATCCTGCCGGATCATCTCGGCCAATGAAATACCCAATTCGGCCGTACTCATCGCCCCGGCAAGGGTAATCATCATTTTTCCGCCCGCATCGAGGTGATCTTCATAACCTTTGGCCGCATCGACCAATGCCGCCGCATTGAAATGCAGGTAATTTTTTTCAATAAACTGGGAAATCGGTCCTTTCGCTTTACTCATATCGTGTTTGCTTAGTATATACGTATTTAATCTCCGACACAAAGGTAGGACTTTCAGCATGAAGTTAGAAGTCTAACGGTGACTAACCCATTAGACTTCCCAACGTTCGCAATTACGGAGGAATGCCGGATCGATATCGGCTCCGATACCGGGGTGCTCGGGTAACGACAGGTTATAGCCGCTGAACTGAACGCCGCTTTCGACCGGATCTTCGAGGTGGCCAAGCAAGCAGGTATCCATATCAAAAAATTGCACATTGGATGCCGCGTAGGCGAAATGCACCTTAGCCGAAAGCGCGAGTCGGCTTTCCAGCATGCCGCCAATCATGCAGGGGATGTGATGCTTTGCTGCAGTTTGCTGGATACGCAGCGCTTCGGCAATGCCGCCAGATTTGGAGAATTTGATGTTGATGTAGTCGCAGGCACCTTGGATAGCCAGCCGTTCCGCATCATGGTGGTCATAGCAACTCTCATCGGCCATGATGGGGATGGTGGTTTCTTTACGCAATTGTGGCAGGAGATGGTCGTCATAGCTGCGCATAGGCTGCTCGCAGAACTGGATATCAAAAGGCCGTAGCCCCTGTAGCGCGGCAACGGCCTCATCGAAACGCCATCCCTGGTTGGCATCTATACGGATGGGCAGGGCTGCACCCACGCGTTCCCTAATGGCGCGGATACGTGCAATATCATCTACCGGCCGTTTCCCTAGTTTTACCTTGAGAACCGTCGCCCCCTGTTCTTTGAAAATCAACGCCTTGGCCGCCATTTCCTCAGGCTCGGCGATACCCACGGTAATATCGGTCGCGATATGACGCACATCGCCGCCCAGGAAACGGTACAGTGGCATTCCGGCGTGTTTGGCGGCCAAATCATATAATGCCATATCAAATGCACTTTTAATGGTGGTATTGCGGGCCACGAACGCATCGAGCTCTGCGAGCCGTTCGGGAATAGCCAAGGGGTCCCTGCCTTTCCACAGCTGTGCAAAGTCACGCGCGAGGACCAGGCAGGTATCCTGCGTTTCGCCAACGATCATCGGGAAGGCTGAGCATTCGCCAACGCCATAAATGCCTTGGTTTGTATGGATTCTGACAAAGGTATTCTGCGCATATGACATCGTGCCGGTGGCGATAACAAAAGGTTCCATCGGAATGCTGAGGCGATAGATTTCGGTGTGAGTGATTTTCATTCGAGAATATTTTATTATTGATGGCCTTGCCTGCCCGCTCACTGCCATTTGCTTTTATACGCCGAAACAGCAGGTTAAATCTCCTACGCTAAATGCAGGGTTCGAAAGTAATGTTTTTATCCGACATAACGCGAACTGCCGAAATGGTCTTTTTTTGTCGTAAACGTACCCCAATAATGTCGCAACGACCACCTTGTGCTATGGTCCGCTTTCGTTATTTTTGAACCAAACAAAACATAACGATATGAAAAAATTACTGCTTTTGGCTGTCGCCTTCATGGCGCTTTCGTTTACAAACCCGGCGATAATTTCCCACACCGCGAAACCCAACCGGGGTGTGACCGTACAAAACGACAAAGCGTTCTTATTGGATTATTACCAGCAGACGGAAGATCGCCTGAAAGAACAACTGAATGGACTGAACAGCGAACAATTGCAATTTAAACCTTCGGCTGACGAGTGGTCAATCAGTCAGTGTGTGGAGCACATCATCAAGACGGAGAAAATGCTTTTCGACATGGCTAAGGAGGCACTGGCTAAACCAGCAAACCCCGACCGGAAAGCGGAGGTGAAGGTAACGGACCAACAGCTCATTGAAGGCATCACCGACAGAAGCCATAAGGCCGAGGCGCCGGAAGCGTTGCACGGTGAGGGAACGTATAACGATGTAAAGACGGCGATGGCCGACTTCCGCGCGCAACGGAAAGTGATCCTTTCGTACCTCAGGGATGTGTCGGTAGATGATCTACGCAACCACATCGCCGACTCACCTTTCGGACCGGTAGATAGCTACCACTCCATGCTGTTCATTGCTGGCCATACCGCCCGGCATACCCTCCAAATTGCAGAGGTTGCATCAAACGAAGCTTTCCCGAAATAGGGTAACATGCCGCAATGGGCCGATGTGGAAAACCTAACCCGCATCATCTACAGCCACTTGCCATCCTAGTGCCGGAACATGCTGGCACGGCACTAGGCTTTCCCATCAAAAAAACTTAAGTTTGTTTGGGTTTTTTGAGGCAAGCGATGTATTTGATTTTTGACACCGAAACGACCGGTCTCCCCAAACGCTGGGATGCACCGATTACCGACACAGATAATTGGCCCCGTTGCATACAGATCGCCTGGCAGTTGCACGATGCCATGGGTGGACTGGTTGAGCATCAGAGCTACCTGATTAAACCTGACGGATTCAACATTCCGTTCGATGCCGAGCGTATACACGGTATCAGCACAGAACTTGCGGAAGAACAAGGACAACCTTTGGTCGATGTGCTCCACAAGTTCAATGCCGCACTGGCCAAAGCCAAATTCGTCGTTGGCCAAAATATCGGCTTCGACATCAACATCATGGGGTGCGAATTCCACCGATCGGGCATTGATTCTCCAATGGGCCAGTTACCCGTGCTTGACACATGTACCGAGGTGACCGCCGAATTGCTGCGGATACCTGGTGGGCGTGGCGGTAGATTCAAGTTACCCAACCTCACGGAGTTACACCAGTATCTTTTCGGGACACCTTTTGCCGAAGCGCATAACGCAACAGCCGATGTGGAGGCTACCGCCCGTTGTTTTCTCGAATTGGTAAAACGGGAGGTATTCACTCCTGCCGAATTGCAGGTAGACGCTGGCTATTTCATCGAGTTTCGCAATCGCAATCCACAGCCTATAGCGCCCGTTGGTCTCACGCATGTCAACCTCAAGGCCGCTTCCGATGAGATACGCAAGCGGGAGCAGCGGGAGCAGCGAACAGCCATTCCCACGCAAGACCTGGAAGCCAACAAACGGGATATGGCTGCGGTGGATTTTGTACACCTGCACAACCATACCCAGTTTTCCGTTTTGCAATCGACCATTTCCGTAAGCAACCTGGTCAAGGCGGCGGCCGCCCACAAGATGCCGGCCGTGGCAATTACCGACCACGGGAACATGATGGGTGCGTTCCAATTTGTCAGTGCCGTTCTCAACCATAACAAGGCTGCTGAGGCTAAAAACAAAGAAACAAAAGAAGCAGGTGGCACGCCTACCGAAACCATCATCAAGCCGATTGTGGGGTGTGAGTTTTTTGTCTGCGAGGACCACGCCGACAAATCGCGAAAAGACAACGGTTACCAAATGGTTTTCCTTGCCAAAAACAAGGCAGGCTACCACAACCTGGCGAAGATGGCCTCCATTGCCTATACCAAGGGATTTTATTACGTACCCCGTATCGACCGTGCCATCGTGGAAGCGTACAAAGAAGATGTGATCGTCTTGTCGGGTAACCTGTATGGCGAAATCCCCAACAAATTGCTCAACATGGGTGAGAACCAAGCCGAAGAGGCATTGGTTTGGTGGAAAAATACCTTCGGTGCCGATTTCTATATCGAAGTGATGCGGCATGGTCAGGAGGACGAAGACCGGATAAATGAAAGCCTAGTTAATTTGGCCGCCAAGCACGACGTAAAAATCGTGGCAACGAACAATACCTATTACATCAACAAAGCGGACGCCCATGCACACGACATTCTGCTGTGTGTAAAAGATGGTGAAAAGCTCGCTACGCCCAAAGGGCGTGGGCGTGGCTTCCGCTATGGCCTCCCCAACGAGGAATACTACTTCAAATCGGGCGAAGAAATGAAGAAAGTATTTGCGGACCTCCCGGAAGCCATTGTCAACATCCAAGAAATAACCGATAAAATCGAGCCGTACTCCTTGTATCGTGATGTATTGCTCCCCAAGTTTGAAATACCGGAGGAATTTCAGGTTCCTGAAGACCGGGAAGACGGCGGCAAACGGGGTGAAAACAAGTACTTGCGGCATCTAACCTACGTGGGCGCCGAAAAGCGTTACCCCAGCTTAACACCCGAAATCCGTGAGCGGTTGGATTTTGAATTGGCAACGATTGAACGTACGGGGTATCCGGGATACTTCTTGATTGTACAGGACTTCATTGCCGCTGCCCGCGAGATGGGCGTATCAGTGGGTCCGGGCCGGGGATCGGCAGCCGGTTCGGCGGTAGCTTACTGCCTCGGCATTACCAACATAGACCCCGTTGCATATGACCTGCTTTTCGAACGGTTCCTCAACCCTGACCGTATTTCGATGCCCGATATCGATATCGATTTTGACGATGAGGGCCGCGGTCGCGTAATGGATTACGTAATCGGCAAGTATGGCGCCAACCAAGTCGCCCAAATCATTACCTACGGCACCATGGCGGCAAAATCGTCTATCCGCGATACCGCCCGGGTGCTGGATCTCCCGTTGTTTGAAGCCGACAAAATTGCGAAACTCATTCCCAACCTGAAGCTCAATAAGATCTTCAACATGGATGCTAAAGCACTCAAAGGTGTGCTCCGTGGGGATGAAATGGAAAACGTACAGCAGCTGGTATCCATGGCCGAAGGGACAGGACTCGAGGCCGAAACCATCCGCCAGGCACAAGTCTTAGAGGGCTCCCTTCGGAATACAGGCATCCACGCCTGTGGGGTTATCATCACACCAGACGACATCACCAATTTCGTGCCCGTAGCCACGGCCAAGGATTCAGACCTATACGTGACACAGTTTGACAACGCCGTAGTGGAAAGTGCGGGGTTGCTTAAAATGGACTTCTTGGGGTTAAAAACCCTTACGCTGATCAAAGATACCGTGAAAATCGTCAAACATCGGCACGGTATCGAACTCCATCCCGATGAATTCCCGATAGACGATCTGCAGACCTACGAGTTATTCCAGCGTGGTGAAACCGTGGGCATCTTTCAATACGAATCGCCCGGCATGCAGAAATACATGAAGGAGCTGAAACCTACCGTTTTTGGCGACTTGATAGCGATGAACGCCCTTTACCGTCCCGGACCGATGGAATATATCCCCAGCTTCATCAAGCGTAAGCATGGTCTCGAACCGATTACGTATGACCTGGACGCATGTGAGGAGTATCTCAAGGAAACCTATGGCATTACGGTATACCAGGAGCAGGTCATGCTCCTTTCTCAGAAACTCGCCGGATTTACAAAGGGCGAAGCTGACGTACTCCGTAAAGCGATGGGTAAAAAGCAACGGGACGTATTGGATAAAATGAAGCCGAAGTTCATCGAGCAGGCAGCAGCAAATGGGCACTCGGCTAAGGTGCTCGAAAAGATATGGAAAGACTGGGAAGCGTTCGCCAGTTATGCATTCAACAAGTCGCACTCCACATGCTATGCCTGGG
>CAZTJY010000085.1:0-452 GCA_964613725.1 uncultured Parapedobacter sp.
TAGGTCCCTTTGTACGCATGGTGCTGTAGGAAGCCTACCATCGCCCGAAGATCGTTAGGTGTTATCAGTTCGCTATGCACCGTGGTGCGTACCTCAAACGGCACATTGGAACGGTTGAGCAAAGCCAAACTCTCGACGAATGGAGGAAACAGGTCCGATTTGGTAATCGCTTGGTAGCGATCTCCCAGCGCTTTAAAATCGAGGGCGATATAATCGACCAATCCGTGCGCTATTAGTGCCCTCAGCACCTCCGGCCGTGAGCCGTTGGTGTCGACTTTCACCTTAAAACCGTACCCTTTCACTGCTTCCAGCAACGGGAAAATAGTGGGATGCAACGTACATTCGCCCCCGCTCAGCACCACGCCCTGCAATAGGCCCCGTCGCGATCGGAGAAACTCGAGCGTTTTGGCAATGGACATATGGCCTTTCCCCAGTACGATGTCGGGGTTGTA
>CAZTJY010000085.1:462-18279 GCA_964613725.1 uncultured Parapedobacter sp.
CAATACACGCAGCGCATGTTACAGCCTGCAAACCAAAGGATGCAGGCTGCCTTACCGGGATAATCCAGTAGCGTGAAGGGCGTGATGCTATAGATCGGTGTCGGCACGGCGTTCGGTGAAGTGCGTACGTTGCCGGTGTTCCCCTTTCTTGCCGATATTGAAACTCTCCACCGGACGGTGGTAACCCATTACCCGTGTGTAGACCAAGCACTTGCTTCGTTTCTCCTGGTTTTGCTGCAAAACCAGGTCATGTTGCTGTTGTGTATTCATCTTCTATTGTATGTTGGTGAGTAGCTAAAATTAAATCATCGCATTTGGGGCAGTATTCATGCTCGCCGTTGAGGTATCCGTGTACGGGGCAGATGCTGAATACCGGTGTAACGGTGATATAGGGAAGTTTGAAATGGCTGATAACCGTGCGCACGAAATTCCGGCAGGCATCGGGCGAGCTGAGCCGCTCATTCATGTACAGGTGCAATACCGTACCGCCGGTATACTTGCACTGCAGGTTGTCTTGCAGCAGTAGCGCCTCAAACGGGTCGTCGGTAAAATCGACCGGCAGTTGCGAGCTGTTGGTATAGTAGATGTTTTCGCCCTGTCCGGCTTGCAGGATATCGGGGAACCGCTTTTTATCTTCTTTAGCGAAGCGATAGGTGGTCCCTTCGGCCGGTGTGGCTTCCAGGTTGTACAGGTTACCCGTGATTTCCTGAAACTCGCGCATGCGCATGCGGATATGTTCGAGGATGGCGGTGGAGAGCGCCATCCCTTCGTCCGAAACAATATCGAGCCGATCGTTGGAAAAATTCCGAATCATCTCATTCATGCCGTTGACGCCGATGGTGGAGAAATGGTTACGGAAATGCGGCAAGTAGCGCTTCGTATAAGGATAAAGCCCCCTATCATAGAGCTCCTGGATAAACACCCGCTTTTTCTCCAAGGTAGATTTTGCCAGTTGGAGCCAGTGGTCGAGCCGCCGATACAGACCGGCCTTGTCTCCTTTGTACAGGTAGCCCAGCCGTGCCATATTGATCGTGACCACACCGATGCTACCCGTCATCTCCGCACTCCCGAACAGACCGTTCCCCCGTTTGAGCAGCTCCCGGAGATCCAGCTGCAAGCGGCAGCACATGCTCCGCACCGCATTGGGTTTGTAGGCTTCGGGGTTTTCCACGCGGTTGCCTGCTTCATCCAGCATATACTGGCTGCCCACGAAATTCTGGAAGTAGGACGACCCGATTTTCGCCGTATTCTCGAACAAGAGCGTGGCATTCTCGCTTTCCCAATCAAAATCTTCCGTGATGTTGACCGTGGGGATGGGGAAGGTAAATGGCTGCCCATTGGCATCCCCTTCGGTCATCACGGTGTAATAGGCTTTGTTGATCATATCCATTTCGGGCTGGAAATGCTTGTAGCAAAGGTCTTCCAACGACGCGGCTCCACGCTCGCGCGCCAACCGGCGCAGCGCGCGGTCCTGCAATCCTGCAAACAGGTGTGATTCCTTCTTGGTAGGAATTTGGTCCTTGAGGTCGTCCGGCACGTTCCAATCGAGCGTGATGTTGGTAAAGGGCGATTGGCCCCACCGTGCCGGTACGTTGAGGTTATACACGAAGCTACGTACGGCTTTCAGCACATCGATATAGGCCAGCTGGTCTTTGAAAACGTAAGGCGCCAAATAGGTATCGAACGAGCTGAACGCCTGGGCGCCGGCCCATTCGCTCTGCAAGATACCCAAGAAGTTGGCCATCTGCCCCAGGGCCTCCCGGAAATGGGAGGGTGGCCGGCTCTCCACCCGGCCCCGAACGCCGTTGAACCCTTCGTTGAGCAACACGCGCAGGCTCCACCCAGCACAGTAGCCCGTGAGGCAATCCAGGTCGTGGATGTGGATGTCGCCGTTCCGGTGGGCATACCCCTCTTCCTTGCTGTAAACCCTATCCAGCCAATAGTTGGCGATTACCTTGCCGGCGGTATTATTGATCAGCCCGGCGCTCGAATACGACACATTGGCGTTGGCGTTGATGCGCCAGTCGGTCTGGGTAATGTACTCTGCGATGGTCTGCGTGCTGTCCACATAGGTTGTATCTTCATTCAATCCATGGATGTGTTCGCGTTGCAGTTTCCGGGTATGCCGGTACAACATAAATGAACGCATGGCTTCGAAGTGCTGCCTTTCATAGAACGCCTTTTCTATGCGGTCCTGGATTTCTTCCACTGCCCACGTGTCTTTACCTTCGAGCGACGCCATGACCGTTTTGTAGACCGTCCCATCTGCCGAGTGGGACACACTCTCGAAGCCTTTTATGATGGCGTCTTTGATTTTATAGGGTTGGAATGGCTCGTAGGCCCCGCTGCGTTTGATGACGTATTTTTCCATGCTACTGAATATGACAATGATGTGTTTCGCATCGCCGGTAACGGCGGCGTGGTACAAAATTACTTTGCGTTTACGGCCGGCTTTATGATTATACGCACAATCGCCTAAAAAAGATATACACACTGCGGACTTTCTTCACCCTTTGTTCGCCCGTTATGCGTGCGGTATGCGTGCTGGATGTATGCCGTATATGGGAAATCCCTACATACTGCAAGCATACGGGGTACATACGCCACGGTGGATGGTGCAACAATGGGAAAAGCAAAGCAAAAAGAATACGGTGGAAAGTCCGGCAATATCCCGCCAAGTGTGTAGTGTATGATAATCCCATTGTCAAAAAGCCGAACACCTCGTGCAATCCCCTAAATAAACCCTACTTTCGCCGCATATTGAGGGGCTTCCTTTCGTAATATGGCAAAAGAGAAAACTTTCGAGACGGCACGGTGGAATACGTTTATTTTGCTTACGGGCATTATTCTGGTGGCTACCAACCTGCGGGCACCGATTACCAGCGTGGGCCCAGTGGTTCCGCAGATCCAAGAGTCGCTTTCACTGTCCAACACACTCGCCGGCCTCATCACCACCATCCCGTTATTGGCGTTTGCCGTGTTGTCGCCAGTGGCCTCCAAATTGGCCGACAGGTGGCGCATCGAAACATTGCTTTGGGCTGCGATATGGACCATCGGTTTAGGGCTATTCATCCGGGCTTCGTCAAACATGGCATTACTGTTCGCGGGCGCAGCACTCGTAGGGTGCGGCATCGCATTCGGCAACGTCCTCGTGCCCCCGTTCATCAAACAGCGGTTTCCGCAAAAAATCGGTCTGGTAACAGGCATTTATAGTGTGGCGATGAATGTCACAGCGTCGCTGGCATCCGGATTTAGTATTGCTATTGGCCATTGGACGGGCTTAGGGTGGAAAGGGTCTATCGGCGTCTGGTTGGTTTTCGCCGTTATCGCAATTGCTTTTTGGGCTCCGCAACTGAAGCGAAGTCCGAACGAGGCATTGGCCAATCGTTCTGCGAGTCGCCAACATTCAGGAGCATCGATGCTAAAGTCGCGGCTTGCCTGGTATATCACCATATTCATGGGACTTCAATCGTTGCTTTTCTACTGTTCCATTGCTTGGCTGCCCGTGGTGCTGCAGGACTGGGGAATGGCGTCCGAAAAATCGGGATGGGTGCTGTCGTTTATTCAATTTACCCAACTGCCCATCGTCTTTGTCGGCCCCATCATTGCCGGACGGATGAAGGACCATACGCCGCTGGTATGGTTTATCGGTGGTACATTGGCGCTGAGTATACTGCTGGTCATTGGCTGGCGCACACAGTTCATCATCCCCGCGGTGATTCTTTTTGGCTTAGGCACCGGATTGGCATTCAGCGTGGTGATGATGTGGTTTGTTCTCCGCACGCGGACCACCCGGGAAGCCGCCCGTATTTCGGGCATGGCGCAATCTTTCGGATATGCCCTTGCGGCGGCGGGTCCGCCGCTGTTTGGAGCGCTCTACGACTGGGTGGGTAATTGGGAGACGCCCTTTTTCTTGCTCGCCGCTGCCACCGTCGGCTTATTGGTCACGGGAACGAAGGTCGCCAAGCCGCAGCTAATCGACGGCTAGCTCACAAAAATGTCGATAAAAATGATGGACGTCTTTTCTGGGATAGATTCTTTCGTTATCTTTGTTGCGGACGCGCTAGCAAATAAAGTAAACGGGTTTTGATACGTTTTTGTGCATATTTACTCTTCGTCGCACTGACACTGCAATCTTTCTATCGCAGTATCATGGCTGTGGAGTATCAGATACACTTACCCGACTATATCGCAAAATGTATCAATAAAGATAAACCTCAACTCCATTGCAACGGCCAGTGTGTGTTGATGAAGAAAATAGAAGAAAAAGAGGATAAGGAGGCAAAGAAGAATGTAGTGGTGTACGAATACAGTTCGCTGTATGTGCACAACGGACGTATCGCACTCGCATTGCCCCAACCGCAGGAAGTAACCGACCAAAACCATTTTTCACCTTACCTCATTGACTACAGGTTTAACTACCACGCTGCCATATTCCGCCCTCCCATTAGCTAACCTTACCCATAAGGCTTAGCTTAAGGTTGTTTCAACCATTGTTCACCAGACATCCGTCAACAACGAAATGAAGAAATTATTATTTTTTCTTGGTGCGGTGTGCTTCGCGGCATTATCGTGTACTAAAGAAAAAACGGTTTACGAAGGGGTTACCGATCCGGTTACTCCCGACGATAACGTGTTTAAAGAGGCCGCCAACATCCGTGTCGGAGGCTATCATATCAGCGTGGAGGCGCTGCACGGTGCTTTCTATAAGGGTTACAATGAAATCCGTGTGAAAATCATGGATAGCGCAAACGGGGAGCCCGATGTTGCCGGTGTCACCTTGTTGCCTATCACGATCGGTGCCGATGGCAGGACCGGCTCTTGTCCGCATCGATACAAGTTGACGCACAGACCGGACAGCAATTATTATTCGGGTTATTCGGTCTTTACAAGTGAAAGCCACGCGGACAGAACCTGGGCGCTAACCATCGACTTTACCGTTGCCAACCAAACACGGACCGCCACACTCCCCATCACGGTTCAGGCACAGCCCAACCAAAACCGGAACATGACAGCATTTACAGGGAAAGACGACGAACAATATATCATCGCATTGGTAGCACCCCTGCGGCCGAAAGTTGCCGAAAACGAATTGGTGGCAGGCATTTATAGGCGAAACACTGGGGGTCTTTCGACGGTGTCATACACCGAGGCAAACGGCTATACGCTACTATTGGATCCGCGCATGCCTGAGCCTTCCATGGGAAACCACTCGTCGCCCAACAACGTGGACCTGACGCAACAAAGCGATGGATTATACCACGGCGTGGTCAATTACACGATGACGGGCAACTGGACGCTGAACTTCATCCTGCTGAACGAGGACGGCAGAATCATCAAAGGGACCGAAGTGCCGACGGACTTCACGCCGGGTATTGAGGGCGTAAAGAGCGAATTGTACATCGATGTTTTATTCTAAGGATATGAAGCAGCTCGTTATTATTTTTCTGGTTCTTTTCCTTGGAATGAATACCCGCGCGCAACAACTGCATTCGGAAAGCGACACCGTAAAAACCCTGGAAGAGGTCAGTGTCACCGCCATCGCTAAGCGGAAAATCGAGACCGACCTGAAAATGGCCGTATCGGTGGATGAATTCCTGGCGTCTACCGAACACATCAGTTTCATCAAACGGGGTGCCTTTGCCTGGGAGCCCCTACTCAATAACATGAGTACGGAGCGTTCTACGGTGACCATCGACGGCATGCATATTTTCGGCGCATGTACCGACAAAATGGACCCCATCACGTCATATGTGGAAAGCAACAACCTCGCCACCGTCAATGTGACACCCGGTCAGGCGGGCAACCTGCACGGAGCCACGGTAGCAGGCAGCATCGACCTCAAAAGGAAAAGCACGCCATTCGGCACGGCCGTTGACAGGACATGGAGTGGAGCTTACCAAACCGGCTTTGAGTTCAATAATAACCAGTTCTTCAACCTGGGAAACCTGTCGTATGCAAGCGAAAAACTCGTGGTCGATGGCAGCATCGCCCTCCGGAAGGCAGGTAATTATTACGATGGAATCGATGCCGAGGTAAACCACTCACAGTACCAGAAGTTCAACACGTCGTTGGGGCTAGCCTATAAAACAAGTCCCCTGTCGTCCGTGCGGGTCGACGCGATTTTCGACCGGGCCGACGATGTCGGTTTCCCAGCACTGCCGATGGATTTGTGGCGTTCGCGGGCAATCATCACCTCCGCCGCTTACAAGCAGCTATTCGAAGACGGGTGGATGCGCGCCTGGGATACCAAGCTTTACTTCAATGCGGTAGAACATTATATGGATGATACCAAGCGCCCCGAAAACCTGGTGCACATGGACATGCCAGGCTGGAGTACCACTTATGGATTAGTTTCGCAGGCCAATTTGAAGCGCGGGGATTACCGGGGCGACATCCAGCTGAATGTATACAACAACCTGTCGATCGCCGAGATGACAATGTATCCGCACGACCGGAGAAAGAAAACGATGTTTGCCTACAGCTGGCCCTGGGTGACCACACGTTTTGCCGGCCTTTCGATGAATAATGCCTGGGATATCTCGGAAAGAAGTACCGTGAATTTTGGCGGCTCCTTGGGATGGAACGATAACCGTTCCAAATACCCGGAGTTCAACTGGATTTTCCACCCCGGCGCACCCCAAGAGAAAGATAGGCTATTGCCAGGCCTCCATGCGAGCTACCAACTCCACATCGACCGATTTGATTTTTCGGTCGGAACAGGTTATGGCCACCGGGCACCTTCCGTTTCGGAAGCGTACGGATATTACATCTACAACAGCTTTGACCGTTACGATTATATCGGGAACCCGGATCTGAAAAACGAGGTTTCGTATGAAGTTAACGCAAGCGCCGGGTTTAAAAACGAACGGATGGGCATCGCAGTTAAGGCAAACTATTTCCACATCAGGAATTACATCGTGGGTCGGATCCTGAGCATGGGCAGCCCGATGAACTATCAATCGGTAGGCGTAAAAGGATATACGTCGCTAGACCACGCGAAACTGTTCAACCTATCGTTGAATACGCATTACGATATCCTGCCGCACCTCCACTGGAAAGGAATGCTCACCTACGCACGGGCCACGGACAACCTTGATGGGAATCTGCCGTTCATCCGCCCCCTGAGTTATCAGGCATCCCTTCATTTCATGCACAAAGGTTTTGGTATTCAGACTTCGCTGCATGGCGATTTGGCGCAGGAAAATTTCAGTGCCGAATATGGCGAGGACCGCACACCGTCGTATCGGATTTGGAATATATCTGCCGACTACACCTTCAGCTTCAAAAACTTCAAAACCACGTTGCAGGTAGGCGCCGAAAACTTGTTCAATGCTTATTACAGCACCTACGCCGATTGGGGCAACATCCCGCGGATGGGACGCAATGTGTTCAGCTCGTTGACCTTTAAATTTTAGGACACCATCATGGCCTTCACGTACACAGGAGAATGATTCAACCATGACGGCTACATCGCCATTGAAGAAAAATATAGATCGAGGAAAAAACTAAAAATTATTCAAAATGAACATACGTAAAAATTATCCCCTGGTATTCGTCGCGCTAGCGGCGCTGACAGCTTGCAGCAAAGATGACAACAACCCTGTCGCCAATAACATTACCTTACATTTCAATAACACGTTCAAGAATACCACCATCGTGCTGGGCGATGCGGCATCGTCCAGCGCTACGGTAAATACCTCTGCCAAAGGACAGGTGCATCACTTTTCGGAGCTGAAGTACGTGATCAGCAACATCCGTTTGGTGAAAGCAGATGGCAACGAAATCCCTTTCCACATCAACGATTTGGATAAAGGAGCGATTGTGGTGAACCACGCCAAACCGCAGACACGGGACTATGTGCTGAGCAATATCCCCGCCGGCGAATACAAACAGCTCAAATTCGGACTGGGTGTCAAACCGGAACTGAACACATTGGACGAAGTTCGGTTCCCCGGTTTCTATACGGCGGCCGGTGCCAACGACACCAAAATGATGTGGGAATGGGGAACGGGGTACCGCTTTACCAAAATTGAGGGGTTCTATGACACCGATAACAAAACGCTTTCCATTCATACCGGAAGCACCGTTGAAGGCGAAGAAAATGACCCCGACACCTATACGCAGGGGGTCGATGCGTACAGGGATATCACCCTCACGCTTCCCAACAACGCAGTTGTCGGCAGGAATGCACCGCGGATTACCATCAACGCCGATTTTGACAAGCTGTTGAGCGGAAAAGCCAATACGATTACGCTAGGGGACGGAAACGCGACACCCAGTGTCCATACAGCTGCCAACATGGTGTTGTTTGTCGACAACCTAGGCGGTGACGGAACGAGCGACATGGCGGGCATGTTTTCCATCGGTGGCGTAGAAAATTAAGATTGGACCACGAGCCACCTGAAATCCACGGATAATGGTGGCTCCTTTCCAATATGGCTTTCAGGCCCATGAAAAAAGTATTCGCTGTTTTATCCGTCATTTTACCGTTGCTATCCTGCAACAGGGAGGATAGCGTTGGGCCGATGCCTCATGACAACCCTGAAATCCCATTGGATATTCCCCAGGGGTTTCCGGCATTGAACCCATCGGTGGACAGGAACAGGCCCACCAAATACGGTGTGGAATTGGGTGAAAAATTGTTCCACGAGAAGAAATTCAGCGGAAATAACACGATCTCCTGTGCCAGCTGCCACAACCGGTCAACAGCATTTGCCGATAGCCATGCCCAAGCCATCGGCATCTACGACCGCGTGGGCCTGCGCAACACGCCGCCTATCCAGAACTTAGCGTTCATGCGATCCTATAATTGGGATGGCAGCAAGCTCCAACTGGAAAGCCAACCCCTGGTGCCCATCATTACGCATGAGGAAATGCAGTCATCCATCATGGAGGTCATCACGAAGCTGGAGGCAATCCCCGCATACCGGGATCTGTTTAAAAAAGCATTCGGCGATGACGGGATCACACCCGACCGGATATACCGGAGCTTGGCGCAATACGAGTATACGCTGATCTCTGCCAACAGCAAGTACGATAAAGTAATACGGAATGAGGGCGAGGTATTTACGGAAACGGAAGCCCGGGGCTACCGAATATTCCAACAGAAATGCGAAGGTTGCCACAGCACGGCGCTCTTTACCGACCAAAGTTTCCGGAACGTCGGCTTTCCCATGAATCCGAGCACGGAGGAGGCCGGCCGTGCGCGGGTCACCGGCAAGCCAGAAGATTACATGAGCTTCAGGGTACCCTCGTTAAGAAACGCGGCCTACACCGCACCTTACGGCAGCTTCGGCCAGTTCCCCACGCTGAAAGCGGTGTTGGATTATTTTGACAACGGTGTTTTAGAGGCCGATAACCTCGATCCGATCTTAAAAGAAAACGGCAATCGGATACCGCTAGGTGAGCAGGAAAAAATAGATATCATCGCCTTTATCAACACGCTCAGCGACCCCATCTTTGTAGGCAACCCGTAGCATCGCACAGCCGCCTAGGTCAAACCGACCGGAACACTGGCTTTTTCATCTTAAAAACCAGCTGAAGCAGCGCTTGCTCCGCATCGGCCATGGCGGTTTTCATGTCATCGATATTGGTCTGCGCATAGGGTTGCATGGCCGGCATGATAGAACGATAATAGGCGATGCCACCCAACAAATTATCCCGGAATGCCTGATAATGTGCGCTTCGCTTTTCGTTAAAATCGTGCTGGTGTTTCTCGATTTCCTTTTTCAGGTAATCGATATATAGGCGCAACTCGTTGACGAACAGGTTCGACCGGAAGCGACTGTTCAGCAGGTTCGCCGTGCCGTAAATATGGCCGACCATCTCCTTAAGCGAAGCGATTTTAGAGAAGTAGGCCAAATTCGGCCCCGGGCATATCGTCACCGCTTTGAGGTTGTGCTTAGGTGGGATACCATTGGTGAGCACCGCCGGCGCGGCAAGCCCTTCGCATAGGCAGTCCTTTTCTACAATCGCCGCTGCCGCTTCTTGGTAGGCCTGCTCTTCAGTAAATATTTTCCGCGCTTCCTGGAGTTTCAGGTGCTGGTATTGGCGGGATGCCGTACAGATGGGCTTATCGGTAAACTCCGTATTGAACGAAAGGAATTTCTTGTGGCATGGGCTGCCGGGCCGATTTCTGGCAACCCGTTGTTTCCGTTGTACTTCCGAACTGCTCGGCTTGAAATTATGGAATGGTACCCCCAACGGCGATGCATCGCTCAGGTAGAAATCGTCGGGCACCGCGTTCGTTAGTTTCGACAACGTGTCGTCGTCCACATTGGTCGCTTCGGGCACCAACAGGAACGGGCTTCCCCACCCCGTGCCATCCAACTGGTAGTAATCCAATAAAAAGCGGTCTTCGCCGGCCGTACCGATGCCGCCCTGCACGGTGATGCGTTGCGGGGGGGCGGTTTGGAACCGCCACCGTTGCTTCTGTCCGAGCGCAGCGTCGCAGAGGTTTTTCAGTTCTCCATAAAGCGCCTCACGTTGCATTTTAAAAGTCTCCATGATCGGACCCAGTAGCATACCATCGCTCACAAACGCATGGCCACCACAGTTCAGGCCGGATTCAATCCGGAATTCCGATACCCACAGTCCTTTCTTTGCGAGCAGCTTACCCTGGATCAACGCCGATCGATAATCACTCACTTTAAGCGTGATGCGCTTGCCAAGTGCTCCGTCGCTGCCGGGAAAGAAATCGTCGAATTGCTCAAAGTAACTATAAAGCCGAGGATTAAGCCCGGCCGACAAAATAACGGACGACTGCAGTTTACTCCGCGCAAAACCCCGTAGTGCCGCCAACGCGTCTGAATATTCCGGCGGCAAAGCGGTGCCATCGGGTGCATAATTGGTCTTATCCACTTTGGTCATGATATTTACGTCGACTGCTCCCGCGGTGACGGCGTCCCGGAGATCCTGGGCCATTTTCTCACGTTTATCGCCCCGGCTGGCACACATAGCAAGGTAATCGCGTTTTATCGGCGATCCTTCCGGCAGCAGCTCAAAATAACGGGTGAGTGCACTCCCTGTTTCGAAAGGGTCCGCACGCAATTGTTTCATCTGCGCATCTATGATATCTTGTAAGAGGTTGAGGTACGCCGTTATCCGCTTGGCCCGGGCGTCTTCATCTTTTTGCGAAATAGGGATAAAGGGTTGCCCGAATTGTGTGGCATAAAACTCGCGCATCTGTTCCAACAGGAGGTCGTCGGCAAGGGATAATGCCGATGAAATGCCAAACCGGGCTACTTTTAGTGGCGTATCGATGGTGAAGCCTAACCCCATGACGGGTATGTGGAACGTGTGCTGATTGGTATCGTTCATCGCGTATATGTCCGTTTATGGCAAAATTAGGGATTCCGACGCCCCATCATGTGACGGTGGTCACCACGATAAATGACAAGGATCATCCTCGTCACATCGTCGTTATTCCAGGCCCATCTGCGCTTTGCCGGCATCGGTAATCATGTGGTAGTTCCATTGGGGTTCCCATACGATGTCAACTTCGATTTCCCGATCGGGAAAAACGAGGCCCAACACATTCTTCACGCCCCCAGTAATGGCATCGCCCATGGGGCAACCGGGCGTGGAGAGGGTCATGGTAACTTTCACTTTCTTCGCATCGGTAAAATCGACACCGTAGACCAGACCGAGATCAACGATATTGACGTATAGCTCTGGGTCGATTACCTGCATCAGTGCCGTCTGCGCCTTCATTAGTTCAGCGGCAAACGGATCATTGAGTTTTATCTCCATCTGTAATCATCGGTTTATGAAAAATCGTCTTGGCCACGTTTACCACATATACGGCAGCGAGCATGATCCAAAGCAGCAGCGCCATGCGTATAACCGGCGTGTAATCAATCACCATTCCTGCAACAAGCGACACGAAGGCCGCGGCATACAGGTAAAACTGGTAAACAGTAAGCCGTTCACTATATAATTGCTTGGGGAGGGGCACCTTCACCTTACCGTTTAGATGCCGGTAATGGCTGCTCCAAACAATGAATGGGAGGGTTTTGAATGTTTTGCCCAAGATAATGGCAGTAATCCATCCGAGGAAAAGGAACGTACCGTAAAGCGATACCCAACGTGTATCCGAGAAGTAATAGGCTATCGGAATCAAGGCAATACCCGTTATTAGGCAAGCGAATGAAATGGCCGCATGCGTCATCAGCAACTCCACTTTACGACGCAAGCGGTTGCGGTACGCATCTGCGAGGTAAAGCAGCCATGCGAGTGTACCTAATGCGACAATACCGCCATAAATCAGCATCCTTTCCGATACGGGATTAAAATACCCGTCGACAAGAAACAGCACCAGTCCGATGTTCTGCAGCACCAACGCTGTGTAAAGCAACCCGTCGCGCTTTGATTTGCCCAGCAGGAACATCGGCACCAATTTGGTGCTTACCCCGGTGATCAGTTGTAGGAACCAACCCGCGAGCCCCGCATGGGCGTGGAGTTTCAATAGGTCGAGGTGGTTACGTGGGATGAACGTATAGCGTAGGTTGATAGCCAATAACAACCCTATAGCGACGGTAATAAGCAGCCACAATGCCGAGCTGACAATAAAAGTCTGTTGGGGCGTTATCCGCTGGTTTTGGGCCGCCGTAACGCAGGTATTGATGGTATAGAGTAGGGCAGCAATTACCACGAACGCGCCACCGGTAATCATCACGGCGCCCACATCGAATATCCAAAATGACCATACCAATAGTAACGCACCCAAAGTGAGCGTGAGGTATGACGCCACGGCCAAGGGCACACTGTAGAGGTCGCGCTCACAGATAACCGGCAGGAGCTGATAGGCTGCGCCGAAAATGACCATCGTACCCCAGCCCAATGCTGCCGTATGCACGATGGCCAGCAGATGCGGACTGAAATGATGCCCCGTCAGCTCGCCGGCGGCTAAAAAGAGCAGTATGGCAAGTACCGCGAAACATAAAGCTCCGGTACCGTAAAACGGCAACACCGCTATAGGATGAGGAGCCTTTCCGATACTGATGCCTGCCATGACTGTTTGCTTTTGCTGTTTGCTTTTTGCGCTTCGTTCCTTTGTCTTTTAATCCTTGCTCCTTAATCCTTAATCCTTCATCCTTAATCCTTCATCCTTCATCCTTAATCCAAAAACTGCGTACGCTGCACTAAATACTAACAATTAACAATTTCACGTCCCCCTCGCCCACCTCATGGATGTGCGCGGTATACGCTTGGTCGGCGAGTTCTTCCAACAGGTGCAGGGGTACCCGTTTATGTTGTACGTACAGCGCCTTGCCGGGTGCCAACGTGGGCAACGTCTCAAGGATGATTTCCATGGGCTGCGGCATGGGTAGCTGGCGCACATCCAGTCGGATACGCTGCGCTTCCGGATAGGCCTCCAATACACGCGCGAACGATGGACCGTCGTGCATCACTACGCGGTCTGTTGTCGATGCCGTTGCGGGAGACTCCCTTGGCGCGTCGGGTTTCAAAAACCAGGTGTAGTACGCGTGGCTTGCCACTGTCTCCACGAAACTTTTGGCGCCTTTTTTCTCCAGTAAGCTGATGAGTGGGTAAGGAATAAACGAATTGATGATACACAGCAGGTTACCGGATGGAAGCGCGCGGTACCGCTGCACAATCGCCTTCAGCGGGTCATCGCCTGATTCGATGAGCTCCCGTACGTCGAACAGGTCCTGCCTGTCTTTAGCTCCATCAATCAGCCATCCCGGCCGCTGCGCCGCAGGCGATTCCACCCCGCGGTCGGGAGGCGAACCATCAACGAACTGGAAGCCCAGCGGTTCCAATGCGGCCCGGATATCCGCCAGAGAGCAGCCGCCGATGGCGGCTGCCTCGGCCAATGTTACCCGCGGCGCCATCACCCGCCGCAGCAGTGGATTGTTCAATTTGCGCAGCGGTTTGGCCAATGCCGCTATCGCGGCTATGCTGTCGGCATTGGCCTTGATCACCTCAGATACCCGGGTATGTTCGTTAATGACCATGATGTCTCCTCCCTACAATGCCCCCGCGCCACGTAAGCGCTCATTCTCCAACTTCAATGCTTTCGGAAACAGGATGTTGTTTTCCAAATGGATATGTTGGAAGAGGTCGTTCTCAAACTCCTTGATTTTGTCGAAGAGGTAGGTATAAGAGTTACAGGCGTCTGCCGGTAGCTCATAATCTTTCGTCAATTTCCGTAACGCCTTAAGCTCGTCTCCTGCGGAGTCGTGCTCTGCCTCCATCATGTGTACGGGCCCCTCAATTCCGATGGCCATCTGCCCCGACTCACCATTGCCTTCCAGCGTTTTGATGGCAGGGAACAGTACGCGTTCTTCCTTCTGTACGTGGCTGTACAGTTCGGCCATCAGCTCCTTTACGCCCTTGGCCAGTCCGAAAAGTTCGGGATGCACCGCACCATGGCGCGATGCCACTTTTTCCGCCAGTTGTTCGATAACCGGACCGCTCTCGCGGATATACTTGTGGTGTACATTATAAATGTAGTCGGCCAAAAAGCCCAGGTCCCACGAATCGAAATCGTGTGCAGCCTGTCCGCCGCCAACGGCCTCGGCCTTCGCCAATTCCTCTTTCACCTGCGCTTCCGTTAGCCCCAGCTCCGCGACAGCTTCTTTCAGCGTCTTCTTGCCACCACAGCAGAAGTCGATACCCAACTTCTTGAACGCCTCTGCCTTGCGCATATCCTTAGCGGCTATCTCGCCAACGGTTTCCTCGGCTTCCGCAGCCGGCTTGGTTAGCTGTACTCGCCACGTTTCAGGGCCCGATTCCAGGTAATCCCAAGTAAAAATATTACCGCGTTCGCCTAGCAATTGGTAATAAAGCGGCCGCGGGTCGTGGTCGTTGTGAATGATGAAGCTTTCGCCTTGCTCCAATGCATCAAAATGCTCGAAAATGGTGGGATGTTTCAACCGCGGTTCGATCTGCGTAACATCCAATACTGCTGTTTTGATCATGACTTACTTGTTAATTTGTTATACACTTGCTAATATCGGACATTTTTATCCTTTATTTATTTACTACGTTACTTTTTGACATTACCTTGTTATTTCCTGTGGAGATTAAAGGTCGCGCCGTTCGAAAAAACGCGTAGAGAACCACACGGGTACGACGATCCATAGCAACAACACGAGCGTGGTTATCGTCATACCCCACCCTGTTCCGAAGAAATTGCGGAAGATGGCGCCCGTATAGCCCATCATGGCCGACAGGTCGACCTGTAACAGGATGAGTATCCGGCTGATGTCGATCGGATTGAGCATCGACACGGCAACCATGCCCTTTTCGATCGGGTAATCGGCAAACTGGAAGAGGATAAACAGCACCAGCGCATCGAAAAGCAGGGCGAAATATAGCCATAACAAAATCGACAGGCCAATGCCTTTTGCTTTATCACGGATACGTACCGCGGCCCACATAGCCACCGCCACGAACACCACGGACAGCAATGTGCCGCAAAGTAGCAGCACGATTCCCGACGGGGTAAACGCATAGAGTAGGATCGGTATGCCTACACCAACGAGGAAAGCGAGTGCCACGGCACCGGCCAGTCCGGCGAATATGCTTAACCAAATCGTCCGCCGTCTCAATGGTTGGCTAACGAGCAGCTCGATAAATTCTGCGCTGTTATACAAGTACACCGTCGAAAAAATGATACTAACCAACGGGACGACGAACAAGATGACATTCAACAGGCTGACCACTCCTTTGTCGGCGTTGTCTTCGATACTGAACACACTGAACGATAACACCAGCAGTGCCGCGGCATATACCATGACCGTGCGGCTGCGCAACAGGTCTGCGATGACGTATTTTACAATTTTGTTCATACCGCTACCCCCTTCCTTGCCGTGTCTTTGGCCATGATCTTGGCAATGGCCTTGCCCAGCTTATCGGTTCCGGTTTCTTCTTTCAAGACTTCCAATGGTTTGTGGAATAGTGGCTGTCCATCCTGCATGTAGATGACCTGGGTGACCAGGTTATCCAGATCGCTCAACACATGCGAGGTGATGACAATCAGCTTATCTTTGCTCCGCTCGGCTTGTATTTTATCTTTCAAAAACTCCGTGGCTACCGGATCGAGGCCAGCGGTGGGCTCATCGAGGATAAGCACTTCGGGCTTGAACATAAATGCCAGGCAAGCGCTCACCTTCTGCCTTGTGCCGCCCGACAGCGTACCCATGCGTTTGTCGAGCATGCTGTGGAGTTCGAATACATCGAAAAGCTCCTGGTCAAGCGCCGATTCCGGCATTTTGCGGATATCGCGCATCATGTCCAGCACCTGCCCGATGGTCATATTCTCCGGATACCGGCCTATCTGTGGCATGTAACCAATGTCGCGCCGGTACGCCCATTGCGTGCCAATCGGGTTCCCTTTGAAAAGAATCGTCCCCGACTGCGGCACCACCATGCCCAGTATCGCTTTGATCAGCGTCGTTTTGCCGCTCCCATTGGGGCCGATCAAGGCGACGCATTCGCCACCCATTAAGGTGAGTGAGACCCCATCGAGCACTTGCAGTTTACCAAACCGTTTAGATAATTGCTGGATCGTAATCATAGGTCGACGGGGTTCATCATCGGAAAATCATCTTTTAAATCTTCGGGGATAAGGCTGGGCATCACCCGTTCGGTACGGTCGAGCAGCGTTACCATAAAGCTGCGGAACAGCAGCATGGCCGTGGGGTACTTCTCCACCACCATCGAAAACAGGCTCACCGGCCGGTACGGAACATCCCCCTCCTTGTCCCTATCCAGGTCGTACCCTTCGTATTTATCCCAGTAATTGCGCACAAAGGTATTGAGCTTCAATGAACCATTGGTCGCTAAGTCGAATGTATTTTGCACAAAATTATTTTGTGTAAGCATATTGTCCATGCAGCTCGATTGCATTTTCATGGCCCAGCCGTTTCCTTCAAATTGGTTACGCTGTATCTGCACCCGGTTGCTTCCTTCCATCAGTATTCCCGTGGTATTCCGGGAAAACACGTTATGCTCGATGTGGCTATCGGTGATATCCTTGAGCAACAGTCCGTAGGCAGCATCTCCCCAGTTCTCGCTAAATACATTGTTTTCCATGCGCACCCGTTTGGTATACATCACGGCCACGCCCGCGCCGTTGCGGGAAAAGGTATTCCCGTAGTAACCGTTTTCGTGCGAAAACATAAAGTGGAGTCCATACCGCCGGTTATCCGATGCGACATTATCACGCACGTCCGTGTGGGTTACAAACTCAAGATATATGCCGTCGCGGTGACCAGTAATGCTGTTGCCGATAATATAAAGGCTGTCACTTTTCCAACTGTGTATCCCGTTTCCGGTGAGCTGCTCGGTCGCGCCATACGCCGTAAGCTGATTGTTGCGAACCGTACATTGCCGGGAGGCTTGTAGATAAATACCGAAAAAATTATCGTCCAGCGTATTATCCGAAATTGTGATGTGGTGCGTATCGTAAACCTTGATGGCGGCAATATCCCTTATTGACGATTGGCCGGACGCTTTGATGGTGAACCCACTTATCGTTACATAGGGTGCAAAAATGGAAAAGGGTTCATGTTCCTTTTCGCCGTCGATGATGGGGTTACCCACGCCGACCAACGCAATACCTTTTCGAATTTCGATATTGCCCTCCCGGTATACTCCGCTGTGTACCCGGATGGTGTCGCCTGCTGCTGCCTTTGCTATTGCTTGCTTAATGGAAGTTATGGGGTGTGACGGGCCAACCTGAATGGTAGCGGCATATCCCACGCCGCCCACCATCAGGCAAACACACACACTAAAAACACCGTAAATAGGCCTTAACATCGATACATTCCACTTATTTCCAAA
>CAZTJY010000086.1:0-17903 GCA_964613725.1 uncultured Parapedobacter sp.
GCTTCTTAACCAAGTGAAAACTTAACATGTATACGGCTAACGGAGCCAGTATATGGGAAGCCCTCATCAGCACCTCTGTATAAGCGCCCATTCCCAGAGAAGTCATTCTTGAAACGGCTGTAATGGTAGACCAGAACAAAAGCCAAGCCAACAGATATCTATGGGGATTAATAAGCACGGCAATGGCCACGATAATATCCACCCAGCCGATAACCCGCATGACCTGTAAGGCAGTCGCTTCAGCACATCGCACGCCCAGGATATTGTTTGCCGAGCCGATTATGTAATCAACGAATTGCGGATTACCCTTCAAGCATTCCAAACCGTGCGTCATGAATACCACTGCCAGTCCGATCCTTAATAACCAGGATGCTATGTGTGCCTGGCCGCTGAAAGTAAGCACCCGCGAAAAAGGCCAAGGAAGGAGAATGATGGCGGAAAAAGGCACCATGTAACGGAGTGCTTGTGCACCAAAGGTCCATTCACTGAAACGATAACCGCCTTGGTAGTAGCCTGCCCAGGCTTCAAATAAAACGTACAGGAGAATCGGAACCAACAGTCCGATGCGGGGAATAAAAAGATTGACAAGGGTCAACAGACCAAAAATCGAAATCGTGATCCTTTCGATTGCGAATGCCCGTGCATGGGCAATTTCCATAACCATAAACATATAATTCCCAAAATTGGTATGGTGCGCCCTGAAAAAGACAATCATCAATCCCATTGCATGCAAAGCAATCGCCAGGTTAAGAACTCGTCGTATTGACGAAGGGTTTACGCAATTCACTGTCACTGCTATGTTTCTTATTGCGTCAATTTAATAACGTATTGAAATCGACTAATTTCCGCCAAAGATATTACTATTTCGTATTCCTAAGGACTTTAACATTAATTCATTGCGTACCATCGATTCTTTCTAGCACGGAATGCAATTGATTTGAGTGCCATCCAATCCCGGTCGCATCAAGTAATATGCCTCACGCGGACGTTGACAGTCCAAGTTTTAAAAAGAGCCGCTATCCCGAAAACCACAAGTATTATCTTTAGAACGGTTTTGTGATACTCGCCAAGATATCGTTGAGCAACAAATCTCTTCGGATTCTACGGGATACGATCGCAAAAGGTTAGTCTATACCGGTCGCTGATGGTCAGCATCATTAATCGTGAATTGTCAATATATGCGGAGCCGTTCATGGTCGAGGCCATAACCCTGTTCCTGTCGATCAAGGGCAGGAAACAGGCGACCTTCAGCACGCTCATTCAGCCGACTGCGGATATGTACTTACTTTTCCAACACCATCCGTACTTTTAAGATAGACGGCCACTGGATGGAAGTGCGCGGTATCAAAGTGGGGTGATTCGAGCTGAATGGACTTAGGAACGGCTTTGCCGGCCTGGAAGAAATAGACTTTCGTCATGCTCCCGTATGCGTTGTAGGGTAATAGCTCACCGCATCCCAGGTAGTCAGCATCACTAGTGTCGGCCACACTGAAAGCGTATATCCGCACAATGCCGCCCTTGTTCTGTTCGTTGCGGGCAAATGCAATTTCTTCGAACCCGCCTTTTAAATCTGCGGGTCCCCGGCGTTGCATGAAATCTTGAAGCAGTAATGCCCCGAACAGAACAACCACCGCCCCGATAATTAACTTACGATACCGCCTAACCATCATCCAAAGTTACGAAATCCCAGCTAACTTAGCGGCGGTTAGGATGCCTGTTCGGCCATGCCTTTTGCCGTCTCGTAGTACACCGGAACCGAACGTTTTGGTCTTTACAAGCTTCAGTGAAGTCGTATCGCCAATGTTGTTGAATAGCCGTATGCCTTTCCCTGCGATAATGGGGTGTACACAAAGTTGGTACTCGTCAACCAGGTTAAGTTCCCTAGCGGCTGCAATCAAACTCGGGCTGCCCACCAAAATGTCTTTGTCCGACCGTTGCTTGAGTGCTAAAGCCTCGTCTTCGAAACTTCGCGTAGCAACCCGCGCACTTTCCCAATCGACTTTTTTTAACATCCGAGAAAAAACAATTTTGGGAACGCCGTCCATGAGCTCGGCGAACTCATCTATTGTTCGGTTACCGGTAGGAGTTTTTACGATTGGCCGCCAATATTCCATCAGTTGGTAAGTTATCCTTCCATATAGAACCGTGCCGGCATTGCGCAATAGTTCACTGTAATGCCAATGCAATTCATCATCTGCAATCCCGTACGTGTGGTCGCAAAATCCGTCAAGCGTCATATTGATTCCCGCTATTAACTTTCCCATGTCGTATTATCTTAATCTTTTATCAAAGATACTACAGCTACGAGTCAACGGGATGGGTATAAGGAGACAAAATGAGGGGGCGGAATAGCCAATTCAATTTTTCAACAGCCGCTGGATCTCATCCAATTTCATCAGCGCCTCCACTGGAGTAAGGGTATTCACATCGAGGTTATTGAGCATATCCCGGATTTTAACAAGGATGGGGTCGTCTATTGAAAACATCTGAAGCTGATAAGCCTGCTTCTGGATTTTCTTCATGCTGTCCTTGATGTGCTCGCCACCCGTACGTTCCTGCTCCAGCCGCTTCAGGATCTCATTCGCGCGTTGGAGCAATTTGGGCGGCATCCCGGCCAATTTGGCCACATGGATACCGAAACTATGCTCGCTGCCACCCGGCACGAGTTTGCGGAGGAAAATGACCTTGTTTGCCACTTCCTTCACCGAAACATTGAAGTTTTTTATCCGTGGGAAAGAGGCAGCGAGTTCATTCAACTCGTGGTAATGGGTGGCAAAGAGTGTCTTTGCCCGTGCTGCAGGATGACTATGAAGGAATTCCGCAATGGCCCACGCGATGGATATCCCGTCGTATGTGCTGGTACCGCGTCCGATTTCGTCCAGCAGGATAAGACTACGCTCAGAGAGGTTGTTCATGATACTCGCCGTCTCGTTCATTTCGACCATGAATGTCGATTCGCCGGAGGTGAGGTTGTCTGACGCACCCACGCGGGTAAATATCTTGTCGACCAACCCGATCCGGGCTTCTTTGGCTGGTACGAAACTTCCCATCTGCGCCATGAGCACGATCAAGCCGGTTTGACGCAGCAAGGCTGATTTACCCGCCATGTTCGGTCCTGTGATGATGATAATCTGCTGGGTGTCGTTATCGAGGAAGACATCGTTCGTGATATAATCTTCGTCTACCGGCAAATGCTGTTCAATAACCGGGTGGCGGCCGCCTTTGATGTCTATGGCATTGCTCAGATCGACAGTAGGCCGCACATAGTGGTTCCGCCCAGCTATCACGGCAAAATTGAGCAGCACATCGAGCTGGGCCACGAGTTGCGCATTGCGCTGTATGGGCTTGATGTATTTGGCGATAGCGGCAACCAATTCACCGTATAACTGAGTTTCCAGAGCATGTATCTTTTCTTCTGCTCCCAATATCTGCTCCTCATAGGTTTTCAGTTCCTCAGTAATGTACCGCTCGGCATTGACCAGTGTCTGCTTGCGCACCCATTCTTCGGGCACCTTATCCTTGTGGGCATTGGTCACCTCCAAGTAGTAGCCGAAAACGTTGTTGAAGGCTATTTTGAGCGATGGGATGCCAGTTGCTTCCGCTTCGCGCTTCTGGATAGCCAGCAGATAGTCCTTTCCGCCATAGGCGATTTCGCGCAGCTTATCCAGTTCGGCATTGACGCCACTAGCAATGACATTCCCTTTATTCACCGCAACCGGCGGCTCGGCCTGCAACTGGGTTTCGATGCGTTCGCGGATTCGCGTACAACTATCCAACTGTTCAGCGAGGGTGCTAAGTGCTTGTACAGGCACGTTGCCAAGGCGCTCTTTGAGTTGTTCTACCGCGTGCAAAGCCCGCTTCAGTTGAACTACTTCCCGAGGGTTTGCCTTTTGGAGGCCGATCTTACTGATTAGCCGTTCCAAATCGCCAATCCGTTTGATTTCGCCTATCAACTCCCCCCGGAGGTCGACTTGCTGGTACAGGTACTCGACCACATCGAGGCGCTCGGTGATCACCTTTTCATCTTTCAGGGGCATTACCATCCAACGCTTCAGCAATCGCGCACCCATGGGTGAGGCAGTCTGGTCCATCACATCGGCCAGTGTTACCGCCTGCTCATTTGCTGACGCCACCAACTCTAGGTTGCGGATGGTGAACCGGTCGAGCCACATGTAGCAGTCTTCTTCAATGCGTGAAATCGTTGAAATATGCTGCAGGTTGCGGTGTTCTGTTTCATTGAGGTAGTGTAGTGCTACCCCTGCTGCCACGAGACCCAACGGCAACCTATCTACACCAAATCCCTTCAGCGATTTGACTTCGAAGTGCTTCAGTAAGGTCTCTGTGGCGTAATCGCCTGTGTATGCCCATTCGTCGAGCGTATACGTGTAGAACTGGCTTCCGAACTGGTCTACAAACTGCTTATATTGGCGTTTACCCATGATGACTTCCGTCGGCTTAAATCCTTGGAGCAACTTGTCAACGTAGGCGACGGTACCCTGCGCTACGAGGAACTCGCCCGTGGAAATGTCGAGGAAAGATATGCCCACGGTCTGCTTGTCGAAGAAAATGGACGCCAAATAGTTATTGGATTTTTGCTGCACGATGTTGTCGCTGTACGACACGCCGGGCGTTACCAGCTCGGTTACACCCCGTTTTACGATGGACTTGGTGGTTTTCGGGTCTTCCAACTGGTCGCATATCGCCACACGCTGGCCGGCACGTACCAGTTTAGGGAGATAGGTTTCGAGCGAATGGTGCGGAA
Source organism: uncultured Parapedobacter sp. (assembly GCA_964613725.1). Classification (GTDB taxonomy): domain Bacteria; phylum Bacteroidota; class Bacteroidia; order Sphingobacteriales; family Sphingobacteriaceae; genus Parapedobacter. The sequence continues at coordinate 4,763 of CAZTJY010000086.1, forward strand.
ACCCTGCCAAAGCGGTCTCGGATTCACTGCCATTGCCCCGCTTCGTAAGTACGATGCCGAGAATACCCGCGGCCTTGATGGCATCCTCGCCGAATGTCTCGTAGAAATCGCCCACACGGAAAAGCAACAATGCTCCGGGGTATTTCACCTTGATGCCATTGTACTGCTGCATCAATGGGGTCTCCTTCTTTGCCTTCGTTTTCACCGCTTTACTTGCTGTCTTTGCCATGTCAAGGGCGTAAAAATAGGATTATTGGGGTGATTTGGCAAACGGTATTCGTATATTCGCTGCAGGAAGGCCATGGCAACCAAACGAAAATGTAAGCACAAACGAAAAGGACTGTCGCGGTACATACCGAAGGTCAAAAATAAGTACCTCCAGTGGTCCCTGCGGGTAGTTGCTTATTTTTTTGTCATTACCATTATGTGGGTTATTCTGCTCGGGTTTATCAATCCGCCCATAACTTGGCTGATGGTGCAACGTGGGATGGAGCGGAAGGCCGAAGGCAAAGAATGGAAGATATCGAAGAAATGGATACGGTATGAAGACTTGTCAGATAACCTGAAGCGTGCCGCCATCGCTGGCGAAGATGCGCGATTCATGGTGCACTGGGGTCTCGACCGCGAAGCCATTGCCGATGCATACCAGCGCAACAAGGAAGGTGGCCGGCTGCGCGGTGGAAGCACCATCAGCCAGCAGACCGCCAAAAACGTGTTCCTTTGGCCCCGCCGGTCATGGATAAGGAAAGGCTTCGAAACTTATTTCACCTTGTTGATTGAATTGTTTTGGAGTAAGAAACGAATTCTTGAAGTGTACCTCAACGTGATTGAAACGGGAGATGGATTATACGGCGCGGAAGCCGCCACCCAGCATTACTTTGGTAAATCGGCCAAAAGCCTCACCAAGCGCCAGGCTGCATTAATCGTAGCGGTACTACCCAACCCGCGGCGCTGGTCGCCCGCGAAACCGACTGATTTCATCAACCGCAAAGCCAACACCATTGTGCGGTATATGGGGCACAGTCAAATTCCTTAAGTTAATTGAAAAGTTGATCGTTAGCAGTTGATAGTTGACTATCAATTATCAACTAAAAAACGTTAGCGTGCCAACTTTCTTTCAGTGGCACTTCCCAGTGCGTTTCCAATTCCGGGTACGTGGTGATGAGGTTGTTGAACACGATGGTATCCCCGGTTACTTCGCCGGCGGCAATTAACTGCTCGAATTCATGGCGTGGGGCGACTACGATTTGTCCATCCTTCCGGTAAGCCATCTGCAGGCGATCGAAGAGGTTCAGGCCGGTTTCCTTTTCGATTTCTTTGAGCAAGTACACAGATTTATCAATGGAACATCCCGTCGGTGGCGCGACGGCGTCATCCACCATCAGGATAATGAAGCGATTGTGGCGGACTTCTGCCTTGGCGGCTAAGGGCCGTCCGTGGGCTTTCCAATCAGCGGTAAAAAGTTCCAACTTGTCCAGTATCTTCGCTTTGTCGGCGCTGGTAAGCTCCCGATCGGCTTGATATATCCAAATGCGTTCCATAGGAACAAAGGTAGGAATTTTAGGCGTAATATGGAGAAATCATCAGGTACACCACCACGCCAGAAACCGCTACGTAAAGCCAAAGGGGGAATGTATACTTGGCCAATTTCCGGTGCCGTAAGAAGTCGCCAGATAGGCCACGGACGAACGTGATGAGCACAAAGGGGATAACTACGATGGACAACAGGATATGGGTAATCAAAATGAAGAAATACACATAACGGATGGCACCTTCGCCGCCATATGGCGTAGACTCGGCCGTCATGTGGTATGCAACATACATCATCAGGAAAGCTGCAGAGCAACCAATACATATTTTCACCAGCGTTTCGTGCAGCCGGCGTTCGCCGTTCTTGATAGCTAACACCGCGGCGACCAGCAAGATGGCCGTCAACCCATTAATTGTCGCGTAAATAGGCGGCAGGAAAGTCAGCGGCTTCACATCGTAACCTAAATCTCTCAAGTTCACTCCGAAAAGAATAGCCACCATCAACGGAATAGCGATGGAGAGGACGATAATCCACCGGTTATACGTCCGCTCGCTGTTCCTTTTGCCTTGTTCTTTGCTCATATCTCAAATCTCGCGTCTCAAAATCTCAAGTCTCAAATTCAATATGGACTTGTCTCCCTAATCTCTTGTACCAACAGCAATTTAAGCTCGTCAATCAAACGGTCTACTTCCTTATTCCTGTTGACATCGTAATACCCGCGTATGCGGCGCTTGGAATCTACTAATATAAGCGACGAGCTGTGGATGAAATGTGCGTCGCGCGTCGTATCCCGGACGGCATCGACCAAGAATCCGTTTCGGGCAATGGCATACACATCGTCTGCACCGGCCGTAAGGAAATGCCATTTCTTCGTCGAAGGCCGATAAGCCTCCGAATACTCCCGCAGGACCTCGGGCGTATCATAAGCCGTATCTACCGTGATGGTATAAAAGTTTACCATCCCATTGGTGGCAAAACGTTCAGCGACGCGGTTCATTTCATCGTTCATGTGTTTGCAGAAGGTCGCGCAACGGGTATAGAAAAAATTGACCACCCCTATGGTCGTATCGTTTCCCAACACCGAGATAAATTCTCCTTGCTGGTTGGTCAGGATGAAGGGTTCAATCTGATGAAACAAAGTGTCTGGCACTTGCTTACCCATCCTACTGGTAAATGTGCCGGTCAATACTTTTTCACCGTAAATTGGCAGATTCTGGTAACGATTTTCGCCTTTTCTTTCAAGCAAGAAATATAAAAATCCTGGCAGGATTAAGATAACTGCCAGGATTATGATTTTCTTTATGCCGCTGGTATTCGCAGTGCTCGTCATTGCGGATTGGCCCAATGCGGGAACGCGTGATAATGGGTATTGAGGTACCCGCCCTCCGTAAGCATCAGCGCGATGAAGTAAATGATAAATAAAAACACGATAGCCACAGACATGATAAAGCCGAAAGTCTCGAACTTGAGGTGCATGAAGTAGGCAACGATGTAATAAGCCTTAAGCAGGGTTAGCGCGATATAGACGACATTTACTGCCATGCCTTTTTCAATCACGCCACCGTGCACTAACACCAACGCAATGAAAAACTCCAACGCCGTAAGCGCCAGTAGGTAAAAAAAAACCTGCCAGATCTTCCGCTTGGTCATACCCTCGTGGTGTTGTCCTTCCGCGTGTCCTACTGTATGATTTTGAGTAGCCATAATTTCAATAACTGCTTTAACTGTTTATACCAAATAAAAGAACGTAAATACAAATACCCACACCAAATCTACAAAGTGCCAGTAGAGTCCCACCTTTTCAACCATAAGGTAGCTACCTCTACGCTGGAAGGTACCGGCTAGTGTCATTCCCAGAATAATGATATTCAGCAAGATACCGACGGATACGTGGAATCCGTGGAAACCAGTGATGGTGAAGAAGAGATTAGCAAATTGTAATGCAGAGACTTCCGAGATGTCTTTCGAAAAATACGGCGCCAGCGTAACCTCCGGAGACACCCCTTCTTGAGAAGGGATACTGCCCCACCAAAAACCAGCATGGTGGAGGTGCGTCCATTCAAGGGCTTGACAGCCAATAAACATCAAACCGCCAATAATGGTAGCAATCATCCAACCGACCACTTCCTTTTTGGAATTTCGGTGACCGGCCTCTACAGCCAATACCATCGTTACCGAACTCATGATGAGGATAAAGGTCATGATACCGACAAAAACCAATGGGTAGCCATAGTCCGCTACAAAGGGGATCGACTGGAACACCTTGTCTGGGTCCACCCACGTCATGTGGGCAAACCGTTGAGACCCATAGTAAATCAAAAACGCGGAAAACGTGAACGCATCGGAAGTGAGGAAAAACCACATCATGATTTTGCCGTACTCCACATTGAAAGGCGACCTACCACCGTTCCATCGTCCGGTTTTTACCTTATCTAATTCCGTTACAGTTGTACTCATTGTTCAGTATTATTGATTCAAAAGTAAAAAAACATAAATATAAATCCACAAAAAGCCTAGAAAATGCCAGAACAAGGTAGCAAGATCCATCCGGAATACATTATTCACTTGATTAATCCCCCGGACACGCCCGACCCATGCACGTGCCAGCACGATAACCCCCGCCAGAATATGGGCAAGGTGCATGCCGGTAAAAATGTAAATAAACGATTGGGATGCATTGTTATTCACAAAAACAACTCCCCGATTCGTCAAAATACCCCAAGCATATACTTGGATGATAAAAAATCCGATGCCTAGCAAGAGCGTAGCTATAAGCAATAATTTCTGCTGTGCGAACCGTGTTTTCTTCGCCGCCACATAGGCCAGTTGCATGGTTACGCTACTGACTATAATCAACAATGTGCTATAGATGAACGCCGACGGCAATATGGTTTTGATACCGCGGTCTACACCGCCAGCCGTATATACGATGAATCCACTGGAAAGTGCGGCAAACATCATGAACATGCCGATCATACCAAGCCAAAGATTGAATTTTTTGGCTTTTTGTTGCGCTAAATCTTCCTTATTTTGGGTGTATTGTGCCATGGCTATCATAACGCTACAAAGTCAAACAGTAATACCAATTGGATAAGCGGCAAGTAGAAAAAGGATGTAAACATCACCTTCTTCGCGGATGCCAGATCGCATTTCAGAAATAACTGGAGCCCGTACCAACTGAACAGTAACGCCCCTGCGAGCGACACTACCGATACGGCAATACCACCAAATCCGAAATAATACGGAAGCAAACTCACCGGAACCATCAATAACGTTGAAAACAATACCATGAATGCAGACACCTTGTCACGCCGCGTAGTTGGCAACAACCGGAACCCGGCACGCTTATAGTCTTCATCCAACACCCAAGCAATGCCCCAGAAATGGGGGAACTGCCATACAAATTGAATGGCAAACAACACTAGCGGGATGATGACAATCGCAGCGGCGTTTGTTTGGCTATACACAGCCAGGTCATTCTGGGTGAAAGCAGCGTAATAACCAATCAACGGTGGAAGTGCGCCTGGAAATGCGCCGACGAATACGGCAATTGGCGATTTCCGCTTCAGCGGTGTATATATAAAAGCATAGAGGATAATGGAAAAGACAGACAACACACCCGCCAGGAAATTAAGCGTAACGAGCGTATATGTACCGGCAATCCCCATCAGTAAGCTCAATACCAGTGCCTGCCCGGTAGTCATCCGGCCGGCGGGGATGGGCCGATCGGCCGTACGCTTCATGAGCTTATCCAAATCGCGCTCAATAATCTCATTGAACCCGTTAGCCGAACCTGTCACCAAAAAACCGCCAAGCGTGAGAATTACCCAATTCAGCCAATTAATATCGCCTTGCTGTTTACTGCCAATCAAGAATGCGATAGATGCAGAAAACACTACCGTCATGGTCAGGCGTATTTTGACCAACTTCTTCAGGTCGTCTACAAACTGCATCACTTCTGTGGATACGGTACTCCGGTGATGTTTATGTACAACGACATCTCCCCCGTGCTTCTTGGATTGCATGTCATTATCCCTTATATTCATTCGAAAATATCTATTCATAATGGCCTCATGGAACTTGCACCTCATCACCTGTGCGCAAAGCACGGACATAGCAGGTTCCATTCAAGCTCACTTTCAAAATGTCAAATGTTCTTCCGCGACACGCTACTCAGCAGCAACATCTGATAATACTGCGTTCCGAATAACAAACACGCCACCATGAGATGGAAGGTTTGTGCGTAAGCGGGCATATTCAAATAAGCCAATACCAATGCGCTCACCAACTGCAATATGAGCAGAATGAACAGCAGGTTAGTAAACCGGCTTTGGTGGGTGTTGGCGGCAAATCGCGAGCGCACCACGAAAAAAAGTGCCACAACGGCGATGCTCGACACCCAAGCCAAGCTACGATGAAGTTCAAACACGCCGCTTACCTGGTCCAACCAATCACTCCGATCGGGCCAGCTACCCGATGACGCTATCATATCAATCTCTTCCCGAACGCCAGTGCCGATGGCCACCTGCAATACAATAAACAGCAGGGAAAAAAAAGCCAATGGCTTTATCCAGCGTGATGTGTGATTGATCAGCAGGTCCTTGTCGCGCATCGACCTCACCTTGAAATAGGTATAGATGCTAATGCCCAAAATAACCAATGCCAATAGCATGTGCACGGTGATAATCCAGGGCATAAGATTGGTAGACACCACAATCGACCCCAACCATGCCTGGTACCCCAGCGCAAACACATTGATCACGCTCCAAATAAAAACGGATCGCTTTGTTTTAAAGAACGTAATGGAGCATATGGCAGTAATCAACACCAATACTCCGGTTATTGCGCCAACCAATCTGTTGACGTATTCTGTCCATGTCTTCGCGGCATTGAACTCCTCGTGTTGGAGGATGCTCTCATCGTGTCGGATACGGTTAGCCAACTTGTTATAACCGAACCGCTCCAACATCCCGGCAAACCGCTCATTCTTTGCTTGCCGCCCGGCTATGTATTCTTCTTCATACCCCTGTGGCAACTGTGATGCATGCGTAGGCGGCACCAGCCGATCAAAACATTTAGGCCAATCCGGACACCCCATTCCCGAACCCGTGCTACGTACCACGCCGCCTGCGAGGATTACCAGGAAAATCGAAATAATCGTTATCTTGTTAACCCTTAAAAACCGTCGTTCAGCGGGTGGCAGCATGTCCGTTTATTCCGTTTCCTTTTCCGGTTGTGGGTTGTTAGCCAACTCCCATTCCCGCTGAATACGTTCGGCTTCGGGATTGCCCTCAAAATCGTGTGGCAAATTCGAGCTCATCGTTTCAGAGAAAGGCACGGTCTGCGGAATGAAATCCTCGTGGTGCCCCGGCTTGCTGTAATCATATGGCCACCGATAAACCGTGGGTATCTCCCCCGGCCAATTGCCATGGATATGCTTCACTGGTGTGGTCCACTCCAATGTGTTGGAGCCCCACGGGTTTTGGGGGGCTACCTTGCCGAACCGCATGGAGGTAAAGAAATTCCAAAGGAAGGCAATTTGCCCTAACCCGGCAATGATGGCTGACCATGTAATGAATACGTTCACCGAAATCCATTTCTCCATGAATGGGAATTCGGTAAAGGCGTAATACCTACGGGGTACACCGTCAATCCCCATGAAGTGCATCGGGAAAAACACGAAATAGGCACCCACAAACGTGAGCCAAAAATGGAGGTATCCTAACTTTTCATCCATCATCCGCCCAAACATCTTGGGATACCAATGGTAAACACCGCATAGCATACCGAATATCGACGCAGAACCCATAACCAAGTGGAAGTGGGCTACAACGAAATACGTGTCGTGCAAGTTGATATCCAATGCGGAGTTACCCACATATAACCCGGTTAAGCCACCCGAAATAAAGAACGATACCATCCCGATGGCGAAAAGCATAGCCGGCGTAAATCGGATATTCCCCCGCCATAACGTAGCCAAGTAGTTGAACGACTTAACGGCAGAAGGTACTGCGATAATCAACGTTGTAATCATAAACACACCTCCGAGGAATGGATTCATCCCCGTAACAAACATGTGGTGCCCCCAAACGATAAACGATAATACCGTGATACCGACCAATGAGTAGACCATCGCATGGTAACCAAAAATCGGCTTACGCGAGTTTGTGGAAATCACTTCCGATGTTAGCCCGAGTGCGGGCATCAACACGATGTATACTTCGGGGTGTCCCAAGAACCAGAATAAGTGCTGGAACAAAATGGGGCTTCCCCCTTCATTGGGAAGAATTTGCCCTTGAACAACCAGGTCCGACAAGTAAAAGCTCGTGCCGACACTGCGATCGAAGAATAGTAGCACAACCGCCGACACCAACACAGGGAAGGAAAGCAATCCAACGATTGCGGTGAGGAAAAAGGCCCAGATAGTCAACGGCATCTTCCACAGGTCCATCCCTTTTGTACGCAAATTCAATATCGTGCTGATGTAGTTGGTACCACCAAGCACTTGCGAGATGATGAACATCACCATACTAACCAGCCACAACGTCATCCCCAATCCTGAGCCGCTGATGGCTTTCGGTACCGCTGAAAGCGGCGGATAGACTGTCCATCCAGCGCTCGCTGGTCCGCTCTCGACAAAGAACGACGACACCATAACAACACAGGCACCGAAGAAAAACCAGTATGAAAGCATATTCATAAAGGGGGACGCCATATCCCTCGCGCCCAATTGGTAGGGAATCAAAAGGTTACTGAACGTGCCGCTAAGCCCGGCAGTAAGTACGAAGAATACCATAATGGTGCCGTGTATGGTTACCAGCGCCAAAAAGAAATCGGGGTGGATACGTCCACCTTCTGCCCATTTACTACCCAAAAACACTTCCAAAATTGGAAATTCTTTGTCGGGCCAGGCTAATTGCAGCCTAAACAATATGGATAGTAACATGGCAAAAACCGCCATGATGATACCAGTAATCAGAAATTGCTTCGCAATCATTTTGTGGTCCTGACTAAATACATATTTAGTCCAAAACGATTCATGGTGATGCCCATGTTCAGCGTGGTGTTCTAAACCATGTGTATCTGCGCTTGCTATACTTGACATATCTCTGTATTAAATACGTTATTTCCTCGATCCTTAATTAGCTTGCGCCAATAAGTTGGCGTCTTCATCATCATTGTTGGCGTTCTGAGACAGTTGGAACTCCTTCCGCAAATCTTCCGTGAAGAAATACGGCTGCTCGTTAAGCCACGCTTGGTACTCTTCTTCGGTAACCACCCGTACTTTTTGCTGCATGTTGTAATGACCGCCACCGCAGATTTTATTACAAAGCATGACGAAATCATAGTTATAGTCTCCCATTTTGTCGCGCATCTCCTCAGTTGTCATCGTTGCGGTAAATTGGAAGTAGGTTTTCATGCCCGGTACGGCATTCATCTGTACCCTGAAATCGGGAATATAGAAACTGTGCAAGATATCCTTTGAGCCAATCTGGAAACGGACCGGCTTATTCACCGGTATAACGATTTCGCTCCCCATCTGATCGTCCCAACTGTTCTTGTCATTGAAATCAATCCCCAACCCATTGAGCGGTGTTGTGAGTTTATAGTTCCGCTCACCTATTTTACCATCGCGCCCAGGATACCTAACTGTCCATTTAAACTGCTCGCCCACCACTTCGATGAGTATAGCCTCCTTCTGGGCTTCTTCGGAAACATTGGTAATCGAACGCCAGGTGAAGAAGCCAAAAAGTACAAGTATGGTCAGCGTCACAGCGGGTATAATGGTCCATACTTTCTCCAACGTATTGTTGTGTGGATAGAAGTAAGCCTTCCGCTTTGGTCGAGCTCGGTAAATATAGGCGAACGAGAACATCGCGATGTGCATGATTACCAATACCACCGTACATATCACCGTTGTAATAATAAACATGGTATCGATTCGTGCGCCATGCTCTGTCACCGCCGCACGGAACGACTGTGCACCGTGGTGCACATATGACCAATAAACACCATATAAGCCCAATACCAACGCCAATATGAATAATTTAGCATTGAAATTGCGTATATAATACGTGGTGTCTTTTCCATTCATGCGACGGGTGAGCTCATATACCTGGATGATCTTACCGATTACGCCCACTAAAACACAGATCAAGAATACCAATAACAAGCCATAAAAGAAATTCATGTACACCTGTGAGTCGATATCCGGTCCACTCTCGGCTTCTGTAGTCGCCGTAGCTGCGGTACCACCCGTTGCTGTAGTCGGCGCAGCTGCTGCAGCGGTATCGGTTGCTGTCGATGTCGTATCAGTAGCACCTGCCGCCGTGTCGGTCACCGCAACGGCTGCTGTGTCTACCGCTTGCGCTACCGTATCTGCCGCCGGGACGGACGATTCCTGTGAAAACGCCCGAGTTGTCAGCCCTATTCCCACAATGAATGCCAGCACAACGACTGCTCTAAACTTGCTATTCTTTATAAAGCCCATTTCTAATATAACGATTATCCCTATTTAGTGTTTCGTATCTCTATTCTCATGTCAGTAGCTTAAGCTACCTTAAATTTGATGGTGCAAACTCTCTTCGAGGAAGGGGTGCTTTGCCGGTGCCAGCGCATGTTTGCTCAACTTATTGAGCACCAGAAAAGCAAACAATCCCGTAAAGCCGAGTGCCGCACCGATTTCTACCCAACCAAACGCGCGATGAGCTTCCACCGTACCTGGCATGACCATGATATAAAAATCGAGCCAGTGGCCGAGAAGCAGCACAATACATACCGCTGCAAGTATCTTACTGTTCCGCACAAAGTCGCGATTCACCAACACCAATACCGGTATCACGAAATTGATGAATATGTTAATCCAGAACCAAGGTTTGTACTCCGGCTCCCAACGCTTATAGAAGTAAACCGTCTCTTCGGGGATATTGGCGTACCAAATCAACATAAACTGTGCAAACCAAACATACGTCCAAAAAATGGAAAACCCAAAAATCAATTTCCCAAGATCGTGCAGATGGTTTTCGTTGACCCATGCCAAGTAGCCAGCCTTCTTTAACAGAATGACAATTAAGGTAATTACGCAGAGGCCGCTAACGAATATCGCGGCAAAGTTATACCAACCGAACATGGTAGAAAACCAGTGGGCTTCCAATGACATGATCGTATCGAACATCCAAATGGGTGAAGTGAATCCGAAAATAACCAAAAATATGGCCGACAGCTTAAAGCTTCTTTTATAGGAATTAAGTCCGCCATGAAGATCCTCGCTGTATGAATAACGGGCCAAAAGCCAGGCACAAATACTATATGCACCCATGAAAGCAACCTGCCTGATCAAAAAACCGGGGGCATTAAGAAAGGACGATTTACCTGCTATCAACGCGTCATAATTAGCGCTATTGGGGTCGGTAAGACCTTCACCAAACCAATGATGATAAAGATTGTGCGAAAACAATCCCCCAACAATGATGACGAATAAAATCAATGAAGCGATAGGTAGTATATATGCCATCGCTTGAGGAATTCGTATCAAACCCGAAGGCCAACCCGCTTGGGTGACGTACTGGATTGCAAGAAAACATCCGCCGGCAGCACATACGCCGGTAAAATAATATCCCATCAGCAACAAGTTGGCGTACGTGCGCTCCACGGTAACATGGTCGCTGGAGAGCAAGCCTATAGCGATAGTCACGAGACCTATGGCTAACGCGACCAAACTCACCGCTTTCCCCCTTCCAGTGAATTTAAATTGCTCGCTGAAGTTATAATCGTTATGTTGACTGTGCGTTCCCATTTATATAGCTGCTATAATTTTATTTCTTTTGTAATTCTCCGACATACATGACGACGTGCCAGCGCTCCTCTGGCGATAAAAGCGACGCATGGGGCCCCATCATGTTCAACCCGTAGGTGATGGTATGGTAAACTTTACCGGCGCTAAGGTCAGCCATTGCGCCTCCACGGGAAGAATTGGCACCGTCTGAGCGCGCATAAGATGGCGGAGGAGGAAAGTTTTCCAATTGGCGCGACTCGGCTTCCAAGCTCCGGTCTTTCGTAATCGCACCGTCACCATGGCCTTCAGGTCCGTGACATACCGCACAATACACTTGATAAAGCGCTTCACCCTTCGCCAGATTGGCTTCCGTAAATTCCAGGGGATTGGCCAACTCCGCGCCGGCACGCTCGTAATCTTCCAATGTGTTCGCATAAGGGAATCGCTCGAAACCCACTGGTACAGTGCCCGCCGGTGGCATCTGGGCGGTCTTCCCATCGGCGAAATTTGGGTTCGGCTGATCGGGGTTATAACCTAAAGGATCATACATATTCCGTGAAAACTCCCAGCCCCGGCTTCGCGTGGTTCCGTCACCGCAGGAAGTAACCACTGCCGCAATCGCGACGGCCGCACCTACAGCGCTAAGAAGCTTCATTTTATTCATAGCTAACATATTTTCGTTCGTTGTACTTCACTTCAACCGCACCCGCCGATTTCAACAGGCCTTCTATTTTCTCGTGATCCACATTATCTCTGGCATCGATGGCGACAATAAACCGATCGTCGGTAGCACGAAGATCCATCACCCGCGGGGCACGCCCCGGAAACAAGTGACTTCGGAAAAAGAACGTTGCCACCATCCCCAACGCACAAAGCAAAATCGTAACCTCAAATGTAACGGGCACAAATGCCGGCAGCGGAAGCGACGGCTTACCGCCGATATTCATCGGCCAATCGTAGGTCATCGTATAATACAGCAAGCTGAATCCAAGGCATGTACCCGTAATCCCGAAGCAAAATGCGGCAATCGGTAAGCGCGAAGGCTTGACGCCGAGCTTCGCTTCGATGCCATGGATAGGCATCGGGGTAAAGCAATCGTAGATGCTGATGTTATTGGCCTGAAGTTTATCGATCCCATCCATCATCTCGTCCGGATCGGCAAAGCTGCCAAGGATGTACTTAATCTTACTCATTGCGCTATTTCGTTTCTAATTCGTTAATTTCTTCTTCCTTTACCGAGTCATACTTCGTCAGCGTATTCCGGAAAAACTCCACCTGTTCGCTATCTAGATGACCTTCCTTGATCAACTTAGATTTATGCTGTAAGCTCGAGCTCTTCAGCAATAGTTTCACTTCGGCAATGGCTATGCCGGGCAGGAAACGTAAGAAGAGCAAGAACAGCGTGAAGAATACCCCAACCGAACCGACGAATACGCCGACATCCACCCATGATGGGTAAAACATGGCCCAGCTGGACGGCAGGTAGTCGCGATGGAGGGAGGTGACAATGATGACGAAACGTTCGAACCACATACCGATATTCACCACGATGGAAAGCACCCACGAAATGGGAATGCTGGTACGAATGCGTTTGAACCAAAATAGTTGTGGTGAAATCACGTTACACGTCATCATCGTCCAATATGCCCACCAATAAGGCCCAGCAATCCGGTTAGAGAACGCATACATTTCATATTCCGAGCCTGAGTACCACGCGATGAACAGCTCGGTCAAATACGCGATGCCGACAATGGAACCTGTAGCCAGAATAATCTTATTCATGGACTCAATGTGGAACATCGTAATGTAGTTCTCGAAATTGAGCACCTTGCGCA
>CAZTJY010000087.1:0-17806 GCA_964613725.1 uncultured Parapedobacter sp.
ATTAGCTATCGGAAAACTGTCGTTTTTGAGAATTTGAGGAATGCGTTCCCCGAGAGAAGCGAGGAAGAACGACGCGAAATAGCACGTAAATTTTACCGCTTCCTTCCCGACTTGCTGGTAGAGGCCGTCAAGATGCGGAGCATTTCGCCGAACGAGGTGGAGAAGCGGATGAAAATGTTTCAGACCGAGGAACTGGAACGCCATTTCCGAGCCGGCAAAGGTGTCATTGCCGTGACAGCTCATTATGGGAATTGGGAATTGGGTATACACCGGATAGGCTTATTTACAGAACATCCCGCGCTGATTATCTACAAGCCGCTGCGCAATAAAGCTTTCGACACGGTCTACAATGGCATCAGGAGCCGCTTTGGCGCCATCATGGTCCCCATGAAACTGACACTGAGGAAAATTATCGCATACAGGCATAAGCCCCACATCAGTGTATTTGTTGCCGACCAAACGCCGGGGCGTAGCGATTCGCATTATTTCATCGATTTCCTCAACCAAAAAACCCCGGTGTATACGGGTGTGGAAAAAATCGCGAAAGCGACCGGGTTCCCTGTGGTGTTCTGCCACATCGACCGCATAAAACGAGGCTACTATTGCTGCACGTTCACCACACTGGTGGAAGAACCGTCCGCCGTGCCGGAACATGGCATAACCGATATCCATAACCACTTCACGGAAAACATTATTCGCCGCAAGCCAGAATTATGGCTGTGGTCGCACCGCCGTTGGAAAAGAAAAGCCACACCATGAACCGATACCCAAAAGTAGCCGTAGTCATACTGAACTGGAACGGAAGGTTTTTCTTGGAGAAATTCCTACCGTCGGTCTATAATAGTGACTACCCAAACATCGAATTTATTGTTGGCGACAACGGTTCAACCGACGACTCGGTCGCGTTTGTGCGTGCCGTTTATCCGACCATCCGGATTATTAGGAACGAAAGCAACCTTGGCTTCGCCGGCGGATATAATGAAGTATTGAAGACAGTGGAAGCCGATTATTTCGTACTGCTGAACTCGGATGTGGAGGTGCCGCCAAACTGGATAACACCTGTGATAGAGCTTATGGAAAGCCAACCCGACATGGCCGTTGCTCAACCGAAAATTTGCTCTAACTATCAACGCGACTACTTTGAACATGCCGGTGCAGCTGGCGGATTCCTCGATAATTACGGTTTCCCTTTCTGCCGCGGCCGCATGCTGCACGTATTGGAGAAAGACCAAGGACAATACGACACCCCTTCCAGCATCTTTTGGGCTAGCGGAGCTGCGTTCTTTATCAAACAACACCTTTGGGAGCTTGCGGGCGGGTTTGATGCAGATTTCTTTGCACACATGGAAGAAATCGACCTCTGCTGGCGCTTGCAACGAATGGGATACCGCATCGGTTACTGCCCGCATTCGGTGGTTTACCATGTTGGTGGCGGTACATTAGCCACGAGCAATCCGCAGAAAACATACCTCAATTTCCGTAATAACCTATTCATGTTACAAAAGAATTTACCGTTCTTTCGGGCATTATGGGTGATTTTTGCGCGCATGTGGTTCGACTTGGCTGCCCTGTTACACTTCTTGGCCAAAGGTAAATTCGGAGATGCCTGGGCCATCAGTCGCGCACACCAGCGGTTTTTCCTCGATCTCTTCAAGACCGCCAAAAAGCGGAGCCGCTACGCCGAACGTGCTAGCCTTCGAGGCATTTATCGCGGCAGCCTTATCTGGGCGTTTTATATCCAGGGAAAACATGTATTCCGTAAGCTGGACCCTAAACGGTTTTTGTAAAATAGCAGCTACACACTAACTTTTTCATGTGATAGTTGTTATCTTTATCATGTTGAAGCAAATACATTGTTGACCAAAATGATGAACCCATGAAACGAATCTTTATTACTATTCTTGTTGTGGCCGTCACTGGCCTGACCAGCAAAGGACAGCGATCCGACGCCTTAGCTGGAGCATGGCATACCCAACAGGGAGACACCCAGCAAACCGCGGTATTTGTAGATGGCTACCTGTCGCATAGTGTGTTTGATGTGAAGAATAAGAAATTCATTTCGACAAGGGGCGGCACATACACGGTCGGAAATGGCCAACTGACGGTGACGTGGCAATATGACACAAAAAAGGCTGCGGACGCAAAACCTAACGACGTATGGGTGGGAACGAGCAGCACTTTCGATATCAATATCGGCGAAAAGTTGACCACCGACCTTTCGGGCAATAGCATAACATGGGATCGTATCGACGCCAATGAAGGACCCATGGCTGGGGTTTGGCGCATTACCGGGCGGAAAGAAGGCGATGACATCAGCCGAATGCCGCTACGTGACCGGCGAACCTTGAAAATATTGAGCGGTACCCGTTTCCAATGGGTGGCCATCAACATCAAAACTGGTGAGTTTTCGGGCACTGGCGGTGGTGCCTATACCTTTGAAAATGGAAAATACACGGAAAACATCGAGTTTTTCTCGCGCGACAACGACCGCGTTGGGGCCTCACTTTCCTTTGATGGCGAAATCAATAACGGTTCGTGGCATCACTCTGGACTGAGCTCGACCGGGAACCCAATTTATGAAATCTGGGATAAAATGGAGGAATGATTTCTCCATGTGGCGATTTATTAAAGAGACGGTCAGTTGCTGGCGAACCGCAAATTGCAAATGGAACGCAGTGACATCTCGAGCGCATAGCGAATCGGGATAAACAAAAAAGCAATAAAAATAGTATTTTCGCTGCCATGTCACCAGCAGAAGCAGCTATCCGAGTCGAGGAGCTTACCCGGGAACTCAATGAGTTCAATTACCAATACTATGTATTAGCCAATCCGTCGATTTCAGACTATGATTTCGATCAACGGCTTAAGGAACTGGAACGGTTGGAACAGCAGTTCCCCCAATTGCTAGACCCCGATTCGCCGACACAGAAAGTGGGTGGCGATATCACGCAGCGCTTCCAAACCGTGCGCCATCGGTGGCCCATGCTCTCGTTGAGCAATACGTACAGCGAACAAGAATTGCGTGATTTTGATGAGCGGGTGCGAAAAGCTATCGGCAACGACTTCCAATATGTATGTGAACTCAAATTTGACGGCCTCTCCATTAGCCTCACCTACGAAAACGGCATATTGAAACGGGCCGTTACCCGGGGAGATGGCGTACAGGGCGACGAAGTCACCACCAATGTACGCACCATTAAGAAAATCCCAAACAGGCTACGGACCGATGGCTACCCTGACGTATTCGAAATACGCGGCGAAATTTTCATGCACCGACCGGCATTCCAACGCCTCAATAACGAGCGGATTGAAAACGGAGAGGTGGCTTATGCCAATCCACGCAATTTCGCCGCTGGCACAATAAAATTACAAGATTCAGCGGAGGTGGCCCGCCGTCCCCTAGACTGCTTTCTCTACTTCTTATATTGTGACGACCGCAATCGGCTTTTCAGTAATCACTGGGACAGCTTAGAAGCCGTAAAATCTTGGGGATTCCACGTTTGTGAGCACACGGCATTGTGCACGACCATTGACGACGCGTTGGCGTTTATCGCCAAGTGGGATAAAGAGCGCCATAATCTCAGCTATGACATTGACGGTATTGTCATCAAAGTAAATGATTACGGGCAACAGGAAGAGTTGGGCTTCACGGCCAAATCACCCCGTTGGGCCATATCGTATAAATACAAGGCCGAGCAGGTCGAAACCGATTTACTGTCTGTAAGTTACCAAGTAGGGCGTACCGGTGCCGTGACACCCGTAGCCAACCTCAAACCGATCCTGTTGGCAGGTACGACGGTAAAGCGGGCGAGTCTGCATAACGCCAACGAAATAGAGCGATTGGATCTGCGGATCGGCGACACCGTATTCGTAGAGAAAGGTGGCGAAATCATCCCGAAAGTCATGGGTGTGAATATGTTGAAGCGATCTGCGAACGCACAACCCATCGAATACCCGGACAAATGCCCCGTTTGCGAAACGCCGTTGATACGGAAGGACGGCGAAGCTGTCCACTATTGCCCGAATGACGAAGGATGCCCCCCTCAGATTGTTGGGCGAATGCAACATTTCATCGGACGAAAAGCCATGGACATCGAAGGCATGGGCGACGAAACCGTTGACACCTTTTTCCAACGAGGCTTGCTCCATAACATCACAGACATCTACTTGCTTAAAGAAAAGCAAGGAACCCTCAAACAACTGGAACGCTTCGGCCAGAAGTCCATCGATAACATGGTTGCTGGCATCGAGAAATCGAAAGAAAAGCCGTTTGAGAAGGTATTGTTTGCCTTGGGCATCCGTTATGTCGGCGAAACCATCGCCAAGAAACTGGCTGCACATTTCAAAACGATCGACAACCTCGCTGCGGCCTCAAAAGATGAGATTGCCGCTGTTTACGAGATCGGTGAACGGATTGCGGAAAGCGTAACGGAGTATTTTGCCAATGACATCCACCGCGAGCAAATCGAGCGGTTAAAGCAACACGGCCTCCAGCTCACTGCCCAAGAAAAGGTCGTGGAGCGCTTGGGCGATTCGCTTTCCGGCAAAACATTTGTCATCTCGGGCGTCTTTGAACAATTCAGCCGCGAAGAACTGACGGCCCTCATCGAAAAACACGGTGGAAAACTGTTGAGCAGCATCTCAGGCAAGCTCGATTACCTTGTAGCGGGCGACAAAATGGGGCCCTCCAAGTTGGCAAAAGCGGAGAAATTGAAGATTCCGATTATTTCTGAGGTGGAGTTATTAGAGTTGATCGGTTCTTAAAAGAAAATCACTAATTTTGGCCGCTATGAACGAACTTTACGGCGCAGGGGTGGCCTTGGTTACGCCCTTTCATTCGGATGGGAGCATCGATTTTGACGGTTTGGAACGGGTTATCGAGCACCAGATCCAAGGTGGCATGGACTACCTTGTTTCCTTGGGAACAACGGGCGAGACGGCAACGCTCACGGAAGATGAACGAAAAGCCGTATGGAAGTTCACCGCGGCGAAGGTTTCGGGCCGGGTACCGTTGGTGGCCGGTATTGGCGGAAATAACACCGCAGAAACGGTCCGCCAGCTCCGTGCTTTCGACCACCACGATTATGCCGCAATCTTGTCGGTAAGCCCCTATTACAACAAACCCACACAAGAGGGCATTTTCAAGCATTACCAGGCAGTGGCGGCGGCTTCCCCCCTACCCGTTATATTATACAACGTGCCGGGACGCACCGGCAGCAATGTCAGTCCGGAGACGACCGTGCGGCTTGCTCGGGAAGTAGATAATATCGTGGCCACAAAAGAAGCTTCGGGGAATTTCGATCAGTTTAGTAAAATCATGCGCGACAAACCGGACGGCTTCTTACTGCTTTCCGGCGATGACCCGGCTACCCTGCCCATGATGGCACTAGGTGCCGTCGGTATCATATCCGTTGTTGCAAATGCATTCCCTGCTGAAGTGGCCCAACTGGCAAAGTTATGCCTGGAAAATAATTACGTAGAAGCCCGTAAAATCCACAGTAAATTGATTCGGGTTACGGAACTTTGCTTCATTGAGGGTAATCCGGCAGGTGTGAAGGAAATACTACACCAATTGGGTATATGCGGCGCTACAGTGCGGTTGCCACTGGTGGAGGCAAGCACACAGCTGACGGAAGCAATCCGGGGAGAGCTACCACTTTATTCCTAAGTCTTTGCTGTTCTTGGAATGCGTAAAATTCCACCACACACCCCGCAATGCTGCTATTATCAAATTTGGTTTGCCATTGAAGAGGTATTTCACGAGGAGCACCGGGACGGCCACCGTTAAGTAATAACAACAGAAAATCAAGGTGGATGGCGATTGGGCGTTCCGCCGGATAAAGAGCCACCGGTTACGTACCATGAAATAGGTTTTCAATGGGCTTTCTTTGCCTACGCTCATGGATTCTTTGTGATAAATCTTTGCTCTTCCAGTGAAACCTATTTTCAATCCAGCGCGCTTGAATTGCTCGCACCAATCCAGCTCCTCGTAGTAAAGGAAGAAATGCTCGGGCATAAGACCCACCCTTTCCAAATCCTTCCGCCTGCATATCATTGCCGCGCCATGGCAATATCCTGTCTCGGTGGTCACGCGGTCATATTGGCCATGGTCATCCGTCATCGAGCCAATCCCTGTATTGCGGCCCGTCAAGTAATTTATTGGCGTATAACCCGCGTATTGGATTTTTTGCTTGTCTTCGTAATATAAGATGAGCGGTGAAAGCAAGCCGATATCGGGATGACGATCCAGCTCATCGCGGAGTGTTTCAATGAATCCCGCTGTGATTTCCGTATCGTTGTTCAGGAAAAGCAGGTAATCACCTGTCGCGTGTTCGATACCAAGATTGTTGCCTCCTGCAAAGCCGAGGTTTTTTTCGGAGCGGAGGTATGTGGTGCTTGGGTAGATAGACCTGAATAATTGCCCGTTATCTACCTCGCTTCCATTGTCGACTACAACCATTTCATATTCAGTTCTTTCTGCGAATGTCGCAATCGAACGTAAAAAATCGATGGTTAGCTCGGGCTGCCGATAGTTGACCGTAATAATAGATACTAAACTCATTAAACTTATGATCGTGCTACAAAACTAATCGTTTTTCTTTATGAATGGATTTTTTAGTTGTCCCTCTGCAATTTAAATGCTATGTAGCATAACCTCTACAAATAGATATTTCACAGGCGCATTCATCTGGTTTTATAAGAATTCAGTTTTACTTTTGATTATGAATTGAAGTCTGTGGAAATATTGTAGCGACAAAAACCGACAGTGAATTAAATTGTGTTTACCTGTGTCTCGAAAACATAGGATGAAAAATAAATAATAATATCACAATGCTTGTTCCCATCGACTAGTCGCTTTCTCTAAGATCCTAAAAGGATAGTATTGCGCGAAATGGAAAAAAATTTACATCTATCAATCATCGATCACATTCACCAATGGGCCGAAAAAACGCCAGGCGCTATTGCCGTACGATCAAATGAGCATACGGTAACTTACGGCGAATTGAAAACTGCAGCAGTCCAATTGGCTATGCAGATCTGTGCAATCGATGATCCCTGTCCGTTTATTGGACTAAGCGCTACCAAATCGTCCGATACCATTATAGGTATGGTGGGTATAATCCAAGCGGGGAAAGCCTATCTCCCATTAGATCGGGAATATCCAGTCGAGCGCATTGCGCAGATGATAGCAGACTCTGGTATTAAGTATGTGGTATGTTGTCAATCGGAATCGGAGTTCTTCAATCGGCTGGGTTTATCAACGTTGGCAGTGACAGACACGATCTCCGAAGAGATTATTTCCAAATTAACACCACCAAAAGTGGGAGAGCTAGTCGCGCTGCTTTATACTTCAGGGTCCACGGGGATTCCAAAGGGCGTCTGTATGACCCACGCGGGTATGTTTAATCTCGTCCGTCACCAACTAAGAAACAGTAAAGCCACACAGACGTCGAATAATCTCCTCTTTTCCCACTTAAGCTTCGACGCATCATTTCAAGAAATATTTGTCAGTCTGACTTCCGGAGGCACCCTTCATATTATTGATGAGACCATCCGACTTGACGCCATGCGGCTGCTTCGCTTTATCGGAACACAAAAGATTAATCGCATATTTATTCCGTATGTTGTATTGCAATACCTTACCGAAGCAGCACATCATGCGAACTATTACCCTGAATCATTAGTCGAAATTACAACCGGAGGCGAACTATTGAAAATCACCCCTTCGATTCGTAATTTTTTTATTCATAAGCCAACATGTACCCTTGTCAATGTTTATGGCCCGACGGAAACTAGCATTTGGGTTACCGACCTTCGCCTTACGGGCGATGCTTCGCTATGGCCAGCTATTCCAACGATAGGCTCGCCGATAGATCATGTAGAGCTATTCTTCCTTGATAGTGAAATGAAAGAAGTACCGGTCGGCCATGTCGGGGAAATTTATGTTGGGGGTGTTAACGTATCAAAAGGTTACCTGAACCGGGTTGAATTGACCCGCGAACGTTACCTCGATTGGGCGGACGGAAAGGGAGGGCAGCACCGCCTGTACCGCACGGGTGACCTCGGCCGCATTTTGCCGAACGGTGAAGTCGAATTCCACGGACGAGCGGACTATCAGATTAAGATCAGGGGAAACCGGGTAGAATTGGGTGAAATCGAGGTCCAACTAGCCACTTTTCCTTTCGTTGCGCAAAATGTGGTCGTGCTGCGCGAGGATGTCGAAGGAACCAAAAGGCTTGTGGCTTATCTCGTTGCCGAAGACGGGAAACCACACGACATTTCATCGATCCGTGAACACCTCACACGACATTTACCCGATTACATGATCCCTTCCGCATTTGTTTGGCTGGAAAAATTTCCGAAAACAACCAGCGGCAAAATAGATCGCTTATCGCTGCCTGTACCGGAAATCACACGCCCAGATATCGGGGTACCGTATCGAAGACCGACAACCAATAGTGAGCAAAATATTGTTAACCTGTGGTCGGATCTCCTGTTGATTAACGGGATAGGTGTTGACGACAACTTCTTTGAATTGGGCGGCAACTCATTGCTTGCCCAACGAACTATAGCTCAGCTTCGTCAGCGGCACGGAGCGGAAGTGGTGGTTACGCAAGTGTATCAGTACCCAACTGCTGCACAACTTGCCGCTGTCATAGACGGTAAGGACCTTTCTCAATCGGAACAGCCAATAATGCTCCCCAAACGGAACAACCTCGGTAATCGTGGAATCGCCATTATCGGCATGGCAGGCCGCTTTCCGGGGGCCGCTTCGATTGCGGAGCTTTGGGATATCTTAAATTCAGGGAAAGAGACGGTGTCATTCTTCTCCAAAGAAGAGCTGGATGACAGTATTCCTCATGAGCTCAGGGATGACCCAAACTACGTCATGGCTCGTGGCATTATCGATCAAGCTAAAGAATTTGACGCTGCTTTATTTGGCATCAACCCCACTATGGCAAAACTCATGGACCCGCAGCAGCGGATTTTTCTAGAGATATGCCGCGATGTTTTAGAATCTTCTGGTTATTTGGTAGCAAGACGCCAACACCGTATCGGTATTTTTGCTGGAGCCGGCAACAATACCTATTTTCAAAACAACCTCCAGCATCATCCCGAAGAAATCGCAAAAATTGGCGCGTTCCAAGTCATGTTGGCGAACGAGAAGGACTACATTGCCACTCGGGCGGCTTATCAGTTAGATCTAAAGGGGCCTGCCGTAAGTCTTAATACCGCTTGCAGTACATCTTTGGTGGCCATTATCCAGGCAGTTGAAGCCATTCGGAACGGGCAATGCGGAATGGCGATTGCCGGCGGGGTGACAATCACCGTACCAATTAATAGTGGGCATAGATTCGAGGAAGGTGCGATGTTCAGTGCGGACGGCCATACACGACCTTTTGATGCGGGCGCCACCGGAACAGTTTTTAGCGATGGAGGAGGGGTTATACTTCTGAAGGATTTAGACGACGCCGAAGCGGATGGAGATACAATCTATGCCGTAATACGCGGTGTCGGTTTGAGCAATGATGGAGGAGGCAAAGGAAGCTTTATGGCACCATCGGCTGTCGGTCAAGCAACGGCCATCCGGATGGCCCTGGAGGACGCCGATTTCTCTCCGGAAACGATCAACTATATTGAAGCACACGGAACAGCTACCCCATTAGGTGATCCGATTGAGATTGAAGGGTTAAAGCTCGCATTTGGCAATGTCGCTAAAAAGCAATACTGTCGCATCGGTTCCATCAAAAGTAACATGGGCCACCTTACCCATGCCGCTGGGGTGGCTGGAATTATTAAAGCTGCATTATCACTCCACCACGGTGTGGTTCCGCCTTCTATTCACTACCGCAAGCCGAACCCGAATATAGACTTTTCTAACACTCCATTTGTCGTCAACGACACAGCTTTTACGTGGAATCCAGATGAGTCGTTCCGCATCGGTGTGAGTTCTTTTGGTGTAGGTGGAACCAATGCACATGTCGTGTTGGAAAATTATGTGAACACCGCCGAAGCCCCCGCCCCCCCCTCATCCACTGGTCGCCCCTCGCTAATTCTTTGGTCTGCAAAAACTGAAGCATCTGGATCGCTATATGCCTCGCGATTACTTGATTTCTTGAAACAAAGCCCAGATGTTTCACTCCATCGGTTATCCTATACATTGCAGATTACCCGTGAACCTCTTGGCCGTCGTTATATGGTGGTTGCTAACGACCATAGCCAACTTGTGGAAAGGTTAACTGCCGGACAACAAATCACGTTTGACCTTCAGGAGAAAGCTGACAAGCTGGTTTTCCTATTCCCCGGACAAGGTGCACAGTATGCGAATATGGGACAAACGTTGTATCGAAGTGAGCCCATCTACCGTGCAGCTTTCGACGAGTGCGCTGAAATATTATTGAAGGAAATTGGTGAAGATATACGATCCATTATTTTTCCTGCGGA
The DNA here is from genome assembly GCA_964613725.1 of uncultured Parapedobacter sp. Taxonomy (GTDB): domain Bacteria; phylum Bacteroidota; class Bacteroidia; order Sphingobacteriales; family Sphingobacteriaceae; genus Parapedobacter. Next base: position 10,447 of record CAZTJY010000087.1, read on the forward strand.
TCGTGAAACCGGGGAGGAAACGCTGAGAAACACATACTATACTCAGCCCGCTTTGTTTATAACCTCTTACGCATTGGCCAAACTGTGGATGAGTTGGGGTTTGACACCAACGGCTTTTGTCGGCCACAGTGTTGGTGAGTTCGTAGCTGCACACCTTGCAGGTGTACTTTCTCTGGAAGACGCATTGCATTTGATTGCAGTGCGGGGAAAACTTTCCAGCTCGATATCTGCCGGTGGCATGCTGTCGGTCCGGACTTCCGCTGAGCAAATAACACCTTTGTTGTCCGAAGGATTGTCCATAGCAGCTGTTAACGCGCCGAACCTCTGTGTCGTCGCAGGCCCGCACGCTGAAATAACGGAATTTATTGGCTTGTTAGACAGCAAAGATATTCCTTCTAAAACGCTCCATACCAGTCACGCATTCCATTCTGCTATGATGGCACCAATCGTGGATGCATTCAGAGCCGAAATAGAGAGTGTGACATTGAACGTTCCTCAAACTCCCATTGTGTCCACGGTGACAGCCAATTGGTTGACGGATGCACAAGCAACCAGCCCTGAATACTGGGCTAATCACATCATTGCTACGGTAGAGTTTTCAAAAGCCATCACGTTTATCGAACATCAATTATCGCCCATCTACCTTGAGACTGGCCCCGGACAGGTTTTGTGCACGCTTGTGAAACAGCACGGCGCGAAGTATGCGAAAAGAACATTCGCATCATTATACCGCTCAGAAGACGGGGAGTATATGGCATTATTGCAGGCGCTTGGAAACCTTTGGCTACGCGGAATCAACCCACATTGGGACAATCTGTACCACGAGGGTGCTCCCCGACTAATCCGTGACCTACCAACCTATGCATATGACAAGAGGACCCATTGGATAGCATCAAAATCAAGTATAAAATCTACAGCAGAAAAGTATTCAGATACAACTAATACAACCATGAGAAAAGAATTATTGATCAACAAGGTAAGAGAACTGCTTGAGGAAGCGTCCGGCATTGATATCGCAGACGCCCCATTGCAAGCAAGTTTCCTAGAAATTGGGTTTGATTCGCTTCTTCTTACCCAAATCGCACAGAGCTTGAAGAAAGCTTTTGGTGTACCCGTTACATTCCGTATGTTAAACGATGAGTACAACAACCTTGATCTTCTTGGCAGCTATCTGGATAAACAACTGCCGGCAGATGCTTTCCAGCAACCTGAAACAACAGCTGCGCGAACGGAAGCCCTCCCATTAGCCAACGGCATAACATTTTCCACAGCAGGGCAACTACCTGCTGCCGTTAATTCAACGATGACGTCTACCCAATTCGATACCATTAGCTTGATATCTCAACAAATAAGTTTGATATCCCAACAAATCGCACTTTTACAAGGTGGTACAAACGTTCAACCCCCGGTAAGTTCGCATGCTGATAACCATTCAGTTCCAAAAAATGGGCAGTCTACCCGAGAGACCGTTGTGTCGACATCGGTAAACAAAAACCAAGCGGATTTGTCCTTAGCTCCTGACGAAGTATTGGAACTCAAAAAACCATTCGGGGCCACTGCGCGAATCGAGAAACAGTCAGCCGAACTAAATCAAACCCAGTCTCAGTACCTACGTGACCTCATCGAAAGTTATGTTGCAAAAACGGCCAAAAGTAAAGCGTACACGCAGGAACACAGGGCCTACATGGCTGATCCGAGGGTAGTTTCCGGCTTCAAGCCCTCAACGAAGGAGATGACCTACTCCGTTGTAACTAACCGATCGAAAGGATGTCGACTTTGGGATATCGACGGAAATGAATACATCGATGCACTAAATGGTTTCGGATCCAATATGCTGGGTTATCAGCCCGAGGTAATCACAACGGCGTTACACCAACAGATTGACGAGGGTTATGAAATTGGCCCACAGCATGAAAAAGCAGGTGAGGTATGTAAACTGATTTGTGAGCTGACGCATATGGAACGCGCCGCGTTATGCAATACCGGCTCGGAAGCGATTTTGGGAGCTATGCGGATCGCACGGACGGTAACAGGCCGGTCTACCATTATAGCTTTTTCTAATTCCTACCACGGGATCGTGGATGAGGTCATTGTAAGGGGTACGAAAAAACTAAAGACTTTCCCAGCGGCGTCGGGAATCATGCCCGAATCGGTACAAAATATGCTGATTCTTGATTACGGTACACCCGAATCGCTACAGATTATCAGAGATCGGGCCTCGGAATTGGCTGCGGTGTTGGTAGAACCCGTACAAAGCCGTCGACCTGAATTTCAGCCTATCGATTTTGTAAGGGAACTACGCAAAATAACAAAGGAATCCGGTACTGCTCTTATTTTCGACGAAGTCATTACCGGCTTTAGGATGCATCTCCATGGCATGCAGCATCTTTGGGGCATCGAGGCCGATCTGGCCACCTATGGAAAGGTCGTAGGGTCAGGAATGTCCGTCGGCGTAATTGCTGGAAAACGCGCATTCATGGATGCATTGGATGGCGGATATTGGGAATATGGCGATGACTCCGTGCCGGAAGTAGGTGTCACCTACTTTGCAGGTACCTTTGTTCGCCATCCCTTGGCGTTGGCCGCGACAAAGGCCGCATTGGAATACTTAAAAACACAGGGCCCTCAATTGCAGGAAAATCTTACCAAACGCACGAAATCGCTTGCTGACGAACTGAACAAAATTTGCAAAAAATACCAAACCCCGATGTACATCGCACAGTTTGGTTCCTTGTGGAAGGTAAAGTACCACCAAGAATTTCCATATAGCGAGCTGCTGTTTGCAGCCATGCGCCTGCGAGGTATTCACATACTGGACGGATTCCCCTGCTTCCTGACAACCGCGCACACTGAAGATGATGTACGACAGATTGTACATGCTTTCGAGGGAAGTGTGCACGAGTTAGTCAACGCTGGTTTCATCCCTTCAGATCGGGGCGACGATTTGACCGCTATCCCTCCTGTCCCTCATGCTCGGCTGGGCAAAGATGCTGACGGAAATGCAGCGTGGTTTGTGCAGGACGAAAAAAATCCGGGAAAATATTTGCAAGTAGTTACATCTTAACCAAAATGAATACAAACAATTACGACCTAGTCCATATTGATCACGATCCTTTTGCCATCGGGGAAATAGAACGGGTTATTCCAACTGCGGAAACACAACAGGAAATTTGGCTATCGTGTGTCATCGGCGGTCGCGATGCCAGCTGCTCCTATAATGAATCCATATCCCTGAAGATGGAAGGGATTTTGGACGCTGCCAGCCTTGAGCAGGCTTTATATGAGGTTATCCAACGCCACGAAGCCTTACGCTATACATTTAGTGCGGATGGTAGGCGAATCCATGTGACTGCAGATAGCTGGACGAAATTTCATTATGAAGACATTTCGGCACAGGCCGAGGATGCTCAGCAGATGTTCCTGGATGAGTTTTGCCATCGCGATGCAGCCGATCCTTTTGACCTAGGGAACGGGCCACTTTTCCGGGTATTTTTATTCAAGTTAGCGGAGGATGTGCATTTGCTGCGATTGACAGCTCACCATATCGTCTGTGATGGGTGGTCGTTCGGCATTATATTGGAAGAATTATCCGAACTCTATCAATCAGCCTTGGCCGGACGGCAAGCCGAGCTTCCGAAAGCTATTCCCATGTCGCAATACAACCGGGAAATGGAAACTTTTGCAAAAAGCGACGATTATCAGCAAACCCTCAGGTACTGGCTCGATAAATTTCAAGAGATACCTGAACCCCTAACCCTACCGACGGATCGGATACGGCCGGATGAGCGCACCTACAAAAGCCGCAGGGATGATTTTGTCCTTGACTCCGCGCTCGTGCAGGGTATCAAACAACTCGGCGCAAGCAATGGTATCAGTCTCGTAAATACGCTACTGATTTCCTTCGAAGTGTATTTAAGCAAGTTGACAGGGCAAAACGACATTGTTGTCGGTTTGCCTACCGCCGGACAAGCTGCCACTGGCCATTTCAACCTGGTGGGGCATTGTGTAAATCTTCTCCCGATACGGAGTTCGATCGTACCTTCAATGTCATTTGATGAACACCTACGGCGCAGAAAAACTCAATTATTGGATGATTATGACCACCAACTTTTAACATTCGGAGCACTGCTTAAATCCCTGAAAATCAAAAGAGATAGTTCCAGACTACCTTTGGTGCCTGTTGTGTTCAATATTGATATGGGCATGGATACCAATGTATCATTCCCCAATATAAGGCATACCCTGATTTCCAACCCACGCTCATTTGAGAACTTTGAGCTTTTTTTGAATTTAACTGGATCCCGTGACGCATTTGCCCTAGAATGGTCGTATAACACGCACCTTTTTGACGCCGCAACCATCAAAAAGATGATGAGTGATTTTGAAAGCCTATTAGCTGCCATTATTCAGATTCCATCCGCACCGATCGGGAAACTGAAAATTACGGATACACCGAATGTGGATGTAATTCCGTCTTCGGTAGGAACCCTTAACCAGATTCGCCCGAGAGAGACACCATTTTTTACGCTGGTCAGTGAGGCTGCACATCGTACCCCAGGGAAATCCGCTGTTCGATTTGGATCGCAGCGCCTGTCTTACGCTGAGCTGGACGAGCGTTCGAATCAGTTTGCCCATCATCTACGCCGGCAGGGAATCACTCAGGGCGACATCGTCGGAATCGCTGTAGACCGATCCGCGGCACTTGTCGTTGCCTTGGTTGGCATCGCAAAGTCTGGAGCCGCATACCTGCCACTGGATCCGGAATATCCCATTGAACGGATTACCTATATGCTGGAGGATTCCGGTGCCAAACTGCTAATTTCCGACCAGAAATACATTGACTCCTTCAAAAGCCAAACTCAAAAAATTCCGCTCGAAACAATCGAGCGCGAAAGCTTGCACTTACCTATCCATGCGCCAGAAAGCCATACCAAAGGTGGTGATTTGGCCTACATCCTTTATACATCCGGCTCAACAGGTAAACCAAAAGGGGTGGAAATTGAACACCACAGCCTCACCAACTTCCTGTTAAGCATGCAACAATCACCGGGAATTACTCCGGACGACCGTTTACTGGCAGTTACTACTATTTCGTTCGATATCGCCGGACTGGAATTGTACTTGCCGCTGATTACAGGTGCGGAACTAATCCTCGCTGACAAAGAATCAGCAAGAGACGCGAGGACGCTGCTAACGCTCATGGATACTGAACGAGTGACCGTCATGCAGGCCACTCCTGCTACTTGGCGGATGCTGATTCATGCGGGGTGGAACGCGAAGAAATCAATCAAAGTGCTGTGTGGGGGTGAATCGTTGCCTAAGGACCTTGCCGAGCGATTGGTGCAGCTTAGCGGTGAGGTATGGAATATGTACGGCCCTACCGAAACGACAATCTGGTCGACCGTAAAGCAACTTCATCCCGATGAACTGAACACGATTACGGTAGGCACGCCTATTGCAAACACGTCTGTCTATATACTTGATGAGCAGTTAAATCCCGTTTTGCCCGGTGAGGCCGGACAGCTATTCATTGGTGGTGATGGTGTGGCCCGGGGATATCATGGCCGGCCAGACCTGACTCGGGAACGCTTCGTACCTGATTTACTGGATTCTTCAAAACGGATGTACGCCACGGGCGACCTCTGCAAGATGGCCGAAAACGGTGAAATCATCTGCCTTGGCCGTATGGACCATCAGGTCAAAATCAGGGGATATCGGATCGAACTGGGCGAAATAGAACACCAGCTGTCCAAACAACCCGGTATTAAAGAAGCGGTGGTTATCGCCCGGGAAGATACGCCGGGTGACCAACGCTTGGTGGCCTATGTCATCCCCGAAGCGGTCAAGGAGCCCGTTGAACAATCAATAACGTGGAAAGATAAATGGGATAACATATACCATCAGGGGATAAACTCCGAGGCCGATCTGGATCTAGCCGACCAGAATCTCGACGTGGCCATCGTAGAACAATTGGGCAATCAAGCAGGCGACCTGAAAGAACAGACAGCCGAGTGGTTGGGTAGTTCAATCGATCGTATTAAACAGTTGGCGCCCAAGCGGGTTTTTGAGGTAGGGAGTGGGGCAGGACAAGTAATGTTTGAATTGGTCGCCGGCGTCGAACAGTATGTAGCTACGGATTATGCTGAAACTGCCATTCAAAAACTTCAAGAGAAAATTGCGGCCTCGCCCGACACCTTAGGTCATGTACGGGCGCATGTAGCCCCAGCTGATGATTTCAGCTGCCTCGATGGATTGGAACCCGACCTCGTGCTCGTTCACAGCGTGGCCCAGTACTTCCACGACATGGATTATTTGGTCAAGGTAATCAGCGAGGCCGCCAATCACATGGACCAGGGGTGTATATTCCTTGGCGATATCCAGGGCAAGAACACCCTGCCCATTCACCATACGGCTGATCAGTTACACCGGACAAAAGATACGGCTACAATTGCCGACTTCAGGAAAATCATCGCCAACCGGTTGCGACTGGAGGATGAACTGACCATAGATCCGGCATTCTTCTACCGTCTTCCGGGACTGGTGCCTCAGATCACGGGGGTAGATGTGCAATTGCGCCGCGGAAAATTCATCAACGAAATCACTAAATATCACTATGATGTATGGCTCTACATCAATGGCAACCAATGGCATGCAGATCCAGTGCATACAGCAACCTGGCAATCCGTTGAACATACCGAACGTTTGCTTAAACAGTATCGCGGCAAGACCATAATCGTTCAAAGCATACCTAACCGGCGCACCACACGTGACCTCACGATTGTGTCGCAATTAGCGAAATTGAATGATACAGATACCGTAAGCACGCTCAAAGAACGTGTCGATCAACCGGCCGCCAAAAGCGATGTGGACCCCAACGAACTATGGGACCTCGCCCGCAGAGAAGGGTACGAAGCCCATGTCCGGTGGTCAACCGACGGCACTGACGGGTTATTCGAAGCCGTATTCATTGCTGAAGCAGCAACTGAGCTGCTCCCCTCACCACCTGCTTCCGCCGATACGTCGGCAGCCATTCATGACTTTATCCGGATTCCCAACGGAACGGTAACTGCATCAGAAAAAGAATGGTGGGCAAAATGGAAGTCGAATCTTCGCAAATCCCTGCCCGATTATATGCTTCCCAATGATTGGGTGATGCTTGACCGATTTCCACTGACAGACAATAACAAAATCGACCGAAAGGCATTGCCAAAACCCGTTCGACAAGGAACAGAAGAAAAAACCGGTCATGAAGTTATTTTATCGGCCCATGAAAAACTGGTAGCAGGTATTTGGTCCCAGGTATTAAAAATTGACGAGATACAACCAGAAGATGACTTCTTTGAATTGGGAGGACATTCAT
>CAZTJY010000088.1:0-7135 GCA_964613725.1 uncultured Parapedobacter sp.
ACGTTTGGCCTGATTGTACGGCAATTGTATACTGCCCAGAAGCATCGGTTTGAGACTGGAGGTCGCTTCCTTGGACCGTTATGGTCACCCCCGTTAACGGATTTCCTGTACTCCCGTCTGTCACTGTGCCGGTCACTGTCTTCTGTTGGGCTTTTACGTCAGACAATGAGCAGGCAAGCCCTGTAATCAGCAAGAGTAATGTTCTCTTCATTCGCATAAAATTTGTGTTTTAATGTTAGTTAAAGCTTTTTTTTATTCAGTACCCATTGGATTCCGTATTCAAATATAACCTATTCCTCGCCACAACCACGATCTTATATGCATAGTTCGTTGTCAAACACGTAAAAATTATCTTGACATACCCGCCATAAGTACCCGCAACCTTTTTATTAGCAATTTCATCTCAATAACGATAAAAATCACAAACAGCTTCGTCACACAAAAGTCCCTTCAGCTCCGCATCGCCCAAAACATCCGTATAGTGCATCATCCGGCCGTCCACCTCTATCATTTCATAAACCAAGCGAATACCGTGGCTGTAGTCTACGTACCAATCGACGTGTCCGGTATATAACGGCTGTATCGGAAGGCTATCCAATTTATGCCATCCGTAAATGGCAACGCGGTTTGGCCGTATATCCTCAACGATCGCATGGCTGATGACAACATCTTTCTTGATACCCGCGATTAACCCCACCTTTCCATCGCGTTGTCGCTCAATCATACGGTGGTGGGTAAAAAACGTAGAAAACCTTTCCCGTTCTTCCGTTAGTGGAGTTGGCTGCAATTTTACCGTAGCCGCTTGATAGATATCATCTACCATTTTCCTTGTCGGCAAAAAGCAGTGGAATTCATCAGCGATTGCTTGCGCGGTTTTAGGTGTAAGCGGAATTCTAATGAAATCGGTGTCCTTTCCAATAGAAAGATAGTCAGGAGTTACATAGTACGTAGCCTTGGTCAGTTTTCCATTGGCCGTGGTGATGCTTGTTTCTATTTTTGCCCATTCAGTCAAAAACATCGGGATATGGTCGGCCAAAATCTCTTTTTTTATCCAATCTTCCCGTTCTTGCAACGCCAGGGTATCCAGGTCAGCTACGATATCCGCGATGGGTGCCAATTCGCCTGCCTGACTAGGTAATACGGGAAGCTTTTTCACGGAACAGGCAGCAACGAGCGCCGCGAGCGCCAAGTAAAAGAATAAATAGTTCCGCTGCGCCATTCCGTAATTCGCTTTATTTCCCCACCATATAATCATAAAACAACTTAGATACACTTGAAAGCGCTGCTTTCGCCTTCCCTTCTTCCAGCCCACCCGATAACAGCACCAATACATACCGGCGGCCATCGGGCAGGTATACGATGCCCGAGTCGTGCAGAATGTGGGTAATAGATCCCGTTTTATTAGCGACCTTGACATCATCGGGCAGCTTGGCCGGAATGATACCCCGGTGGTGTTGGTCCATCAATATCGCCAACATTTGTTTGCAGGCATCCTCACCAACCATGCCGCCGGTGGCCAGCTGTTCGAAGACAAGCATGAGGTCGTGAGCCGTGGTGGTGTTGTTGAGCCCTTTTTCATACGCCTTGATATCTTCTACGCCGCGTAGCACACGGATGTCGTCTGCGCCGATATGCTTCATCGTCTTCATTACGTTTTTGGCGCCGACTTGGTCGATGACGATGTTGGTGGCCAGATTACTGCTTTCGGTGATCATCCGGTACAACAGATCGTGCCAGGTGACTTTATCGCCCACTTCGGCATATAACGCCTGCTCGCTATCGCTCTCGGGCGATAACGCATACCGACTCTTGTCCACGATGCTCGTGAAGGTATTGTAAACAGTGATGGAGTCTGTAAGGGCAAACTTTCCTTGGGCGACTTGCCTGAACGCTTCGATCATCACCGGTGTTTTCATGGTGCTGGCCGCATGGAACGATTCGTTCGCGTGGAAAAGCACCTGCTCACCGGTCTGCACATCCAGAAACGCATAGGCAAAGCGGCCTCCGGGGTGTTTATCCAGCTCCTTTTGGATTCGCTCGCGCAGTACCGCTGTATCCAATATAGCGTCCTTATCCGGCCGGAGCACAATGCGCCCCAGCGAGGTCTGTTCACCCTCCCGCTCCGTGACAAACCGCCCTTCGCGGATGGACTTATCCGCATTGAGCAAAAAGGTCAAGTACGCGTCGCCATCCCGCTCCGGATTGTCGGTGACCAGGCGGAACAAGTCGCCATGGAAAGGCACCAGCGTGCCGCTGTATTGCGGTGAACGGAGGAAATCAAGCCGTAGGGCGGTATCGCCCTGCTGGCTCACTACCGCGCGGCCAATGAAGTCGTCGCGATAGGCCCCCACGTATGCGTCGATCGGCAACGACGGCTTCATGGCAGCATCGGCCACCACGGGCACCGTCGCCTTACGGATGGAATCCTGCCGGGCCAGGGAGCGGTCCACCCCTTTCTTATAGCCCGCCAACCAGTCGAACGGCTCAGCACCCAAGTAGTGATCCAGAATGTGGTGGATGATGGCCCAATAGGCACTGGATATGGATTGGTTCGTAAGTACGACCACTCCCAGTCGCCGCTCGGGCAGCATGGCGATCTGCGATACGAAACCGGTGAGTGCACCGCCATGGCCCACCACCTGTTCGCCGCGGTAATCGTAGGTACGGAAGCCGAGCGCGTAGCCGTAAAAATGTTTCTGTGCAGGTTTGAGCCATGCCGGTTCCTTGCCGATAGGCATAGGCCGCACCACCTTCCAGAGCTCTTCGGTGGTTTCGGGACCGAACAACCGGCCCTTTTCGGGCGTACGCCCGGAGTCGAGCTGGGTAATCAGCCAATTGGCCATGTCTGCCGCCGAGGCGGCGATACCGCCCGCTGGGTTGCCGGGGTCACCAATATTGGACTCGAAGAACTGTTCGATAACCTTCACCTTCCCTTCGCGGCGCGCGTGGGAATAAGCGATGTTTGGTTGCTGCCGCAGTTCGGAAAACCGGCTGATGCTATGGTCCATACCCACCTTGCCGAAAATCCGCTGCTTCACGAAATCTTCCCAGCTCAAGCCCGAAACGGCTTCCACCACTTCGCCCGCGGCGAGGTAGAGGATGTTGTCATAGGCATATACCGAACGGAAGTCATACGCTAGGGGCACATCTTTCAATTTGAGGAGGAGCTCCTTGCGGGTAAGGTTGGCCGGCGGGAACAGCAGCATGTCGTTCGCGTAGGCCGGGAGACCGCTGTGGTGCACCAACAGGTCGCGCACGGTGAGGTGGTGGGTTACGTAGCTATCGGATAGTGCCAACCACGGCAGGTACTTGATTACGCGGTCCTCCCACTTCAGCTTGCCTTCTTCCACCAGCATACCTAGCGCCGTAGCGGTGAATGCCTTGCTGTTGGAGGCGATGCTGAACAACGTGTTTTCATCGACCTTATCCGGATGTCCGAGGCGCTTGACGCCATAGCCCTTGGCAAGTACCACCTGCCCATCCTTCACGATACCCAATCCTATGCCAGGCACATCGAATTCACGAAGCACGCGCTCCACATACGCGTCAAGATCGGATGGCAGGTCCATCGGCTGCGCAACCGCTGAAGACCATAGGCAAACCCCGGAAATCACGGATAAAAGCGTGTACTTCATGATATGGTGTCTGTTATCTCTTGTCTAGTGTCTAGTGTCTGTTGTCTCATGCCTCATGTCTCATAAATGCCTTTCTAAAAACTCCGCTACGGCGCGGTCTACCTGTACCTGATGCTTATACAGCATCCAGTGGTGGGTATCGTCGGGAATCATAAGCGTCTCATGCGGCACGCCCTTGCGCTTCAAGCGGTTCAGCAGGTCGATCGTTTGTTCGAAATCGACGTTGGCATCGTCGTCGCCATGGATAAGCAACACCGGCGACCGCCAGGTATCCACATAGGATACGGGCGACGAGGTCTTAGCCAATTCGATCGCTTGATCGGAATCGGGGGCCGGCTCCGCGCTTACCGGCGGAATCCTGCCGATGTAGTTGTGCACGCCGTGGATATCCACACCCGCCGCGAACAGCTCGGAATCCTTGCCCAACGCGAGTGCGGTAAGGTACCCCCCATAGGAACCACCATATACACCGATGCGGCTGGCATCGACCTGCGGCTGCGCCGCCAGCCACTCGCCCGCTGCCTTGATGTCCTGGTATTCGGCAGCTCCATACCTGCCGGCGAAGAGGGGCTTATGGAAATCGAAACCGTACCCAATGCCCAGCCGGTAATTGACCGATAGCACAACGAATCCGCGGCTCACCAAGTATTGGTTTAGCGCATAGGTATTGGCATAATAGTCGCCATAGTGCCAGCCCAACAGCATTTGCCGTTGCGGACCACCATGGATGAAGACCACCGCAGGCTTCTTTGCCGCGCCGCCTTCGGGTTCAAAAAGCTGGCCGTAGACGGTTACGCCATCTGCGGCTTTGAACTCCACGCGGATGGGAATAACCAGCGGTGCATTTTTCAGTTCCACGGGGATGAGGTGATCGCCCAACAGGCGGATATCATCCTGGGTCCCCGGCCAAGGCAATACAGCTGGCACGGAGGGACGCGTAGCCGTGGCACTGAGAAAGATCAGGTGATTGCCATCGCCGGTGATGTGGGGAAACGTTTCGATTCCCTGCCCGGGGGTAATGACACGCATATCCGCCTTATCCACCGGCACGGCGATGAGGTGGCGGCGGTCGATATCGTCGCTATCCGGTCCGGTATTGGCGCTGGCCAGCAGCCACTTCCCGTCGGGAGAAGGCTTGACGTGCTCTACCATGAAATCGCCGGGGGTGAGCCGCAGTGCCTCGCCACCCGTATAAGGTATGGAGTACAAGTGGGGCCAACCGTCGTGATACGAGATAAAAGCGAGACGGTCCTTGCCCACCCAATGCAGGTTGGTGCCACCATGGGTGGTGGGCACGGCGCCCTGCGGCGTTCGGGGGGCGTTCCAAAGCGGGGTTGCCATACCATCGTCTACGTTGGCCGTCCATATCGCCCAGGGGTTGATGACCGGGTTGAGAAGGGAATCCGGGGCACCGCCCCATGCATCCCTGCGGATGAAGGCGATTCGTTCCCCGTTGGGCGACCACCGCGGCGAGCCGTCCCTGGCGAATGCCGGGGCAATCCACTGGATCGGCGTTTGTGCGTTGCGGAATATGCCCACCAACGAATGGCTGCCCCGCGACGACACGAAGGCGAGCGCGGTGCCGTCGGGCGACCACCGCAGGGAGCCATTGGACCCCCGTGCATAAAACAGTTGCTCAGCTTTAGCCGAGCCGTCTATATGGCTTACCCATACTTGCCCCTGACGGATGAACGCAACGCGGTCGCCGGCCGGTGAAATAGCCGGCGAGTCACCGTCAGCCAATAAAACCGGGTCACCGCCGGCAAACGGAATGCTCCACACCTGTACGTTCGTAGCTCCCGGCAGCGAAGCTGGATTCCGCGGTGTACTGGCATTGCTTCCGCCGTGGTCGCCACCCTTTACATAAACGATCCACTGCCCGTCGGCCGAAAGTTGCACACTGGTGATCTCGTCGCCGAGGTCGTCGTCATACCGGGTGAGTTTCCGCAGTTCAAACGCGGGCCCCTCCGCAACGTAAAGGTTGCGTCGCCCCTGCTCGTTGATGGCAACGGCCATCCGGCTGCCCGACGCCGATGTGGCCAATTCGGAGGGGAAGGGGTAGGATGTAACATCCTCCAATGTGAACGGCTGCGCCGAAACCAACGTGCAGCCCAGCAAACCCATCACAAAGCTTCCCAAGCAGCTATAACATACCTTAGCTAACCGTTTCATATAACGCTGATGTCTAATGTCTAATGTCTAATGTCTCATGTCTAAAATCTAGTACCCACTCTCATTGCCAAGCCGATCCACGGCGGTTACCCTAACATCCGCCAATGCAGTTTCACCGTCGGCCGCATAGGCCGCGACCTTCAACGTGCGGGCATCATGTGGCAGAATGGTGTAATCCCAATGGTCCCCATAGCGATAGTACACCACCCACTTGAATACATCGTCGGGGTCGGCGTGCGACCAGCTTACATCCACTTCCCGTCCATGCTTCTCTTGGGTAACCGTCGGCGGGTCGGGCGCTTCATTGCCCAACCATGGACTGGCGGGCACCAGCGCTCCCTGCTTATACGGTCCTTCCAACAGCCCCTGAGCCACCAGCGGGTTACGGGTAAGTGAAGAGATGCTCCAATGCACAGCACCTTTGCTGGCCGGTACGATACCGCGCGTAATCATGATCTGGTTGGTCACCTCTTTCACGTTGGCCTCGTCGCCGCCCCGCCCTACATTCATACCGGGCCAAAGGTGGCGGCCCAACGCGTTTTCCTGCTGCCACCAGCCCAGCAGCACCGGGAAGCTTTGCGGGATTTGGGATATTGGCCAATACAGCTGCGGCGTGAAGTAATCTATCCAACCTTTGTTCAGCCATAACTTCGCATCGGCATACAGCTTGTCGTACTGGTCCATGCCCGCGATACCGGCCGGGTAGCCGGGCCGCCAGATGCCGAAGGGGCTCAGCCCGAACTTCACATGCTTTTTCGTGGCCTTGATTTCGCGGTATACGCGTTCGATAAATTGGTTCACCTGGCTTCGGCGCCAGTCGCCGCGCGATAGCCGGCCTCCGGCCTGCTGGTAGATTGTCCACGAATCGCCATCGGGGAAATCTGCGCCGCCATTGTATGATTCGTACGGATAGAAGTAGTCATCGAAATGCACCCCATCGATATCATAACGCTTCACGATGTCCATCACCACGGCCGCCGAGTGGTCCTGCGTGGTCTTTTTTGCCGGATCGAACCACCAATAACCCTCTTTGAGCTTCACGACCGACTCCCGCATCCGGTTAACCATCGACGGTGGTTCCACCTCGCCCGCCGCCACATGGTGGGCGCGGTAGGGGTTGAGCCACACATGCAGCTCCAGGCCGCGCTTATGCGCTTCATCAACCCAAAAGGCCAGTGGATCGTAATAGGGATTGGGTGGTGTACCCTGCTTTCCGGTGAGGTAATACGACCAGGGTTCGAGTGCACTATCGTATAATGCGTCGGCTTGTGGCCGAACCTGGAAAATAACCGCATTGAAATGGTGGTCTTCCAGAAAGTCAAGCAGGG
>CAZTJY010000088.1:7235-17410 GCA_964613725.1 uncultured Parapedobacter sp.
TTAAATTTCTCCGCCACCCGCTTCCTTTAGAAAACCCCGCACACCTTCCACGATGCGTTCCGCCACTTCATCATGGAACGCTGGGTCCAACAGCCGCTCCTCGTCGGCCGGATTGGAAAGGAACCCTACCTCCACCAGTACGTTAGGCAACTCCGTGGGTGCATTCAATGTGAAGTTAAATCCGCCGATGTTGCCGAAATCGGCCAGGCCGAGCGTCCGCATTTCCGCAAGAATATGCCGCGACAACGGGCGGTAAGCTTGGTGGCGGTAATAAGTAGACACCCCCTGCACCATCGGGTTGCGTGACGAATTGCAATGGATACTGATCAGCAGGTCGGCATCGGATTGCCGGAACCGCTGCAGGCGGTAGCTGTTCCTGACCGACTGGTCGCGCGTACGCGTCATGACTACTTTACTTCCAGCCGCCTCCAACGCATCCTTCAGTTTCAATGCCATGGCCAGGTTGAGGGTTTTCTCCACCGCACCGGTCATGCCCGCAGCCCCACTATTGCTACCACCATGGCCGGCATCCACGGCGACGGTAAGGCCGCGCAGGTCAAGCATCTCGGGCTGTGGTTTCACACGGACAACCAATCGGTTGCCCTCATAGCCCACCTGATAGCCCCAAAGCTGCTCCTCCTTCAGCTCGATGAACACCCGGAAAACGTCTTTCCTTACCTGCTCATACCACACGTTCTCGATGGCTAGCAACCCTTCCTTTTGGGTAATCCAATTGCTATTGGAAACAGCCCCGTAGATATCGACCACGATACGCGTTGGGTGGTGTTGTACCACATGGGTATACGGAAGTCGCTCTGCCAGACCGATCCGTACGAAGTCGTATGTACTGTCTGTCGTTACTGACCAGCTTCCGGTCAGCGAGTAGGGACGGAAATGAGCCCCCCGTTGTAGCCGCAGGCTATTCACCGGGATATAGGCCTGCGCTTGGCTGGAAAGCCGCACGCGGTACATGTTGTTCATCCGGCCGGTTACTTCCAGCTTGACCAAGCTATCGAGGTAACCCATCTTAGCGCCGCCCAGCCGGTCAGCGCCCAACCCGTAATACAACGGCGCCTCGCTGGTGGTTAGCCCGGTCAATACATGCGACTGGTTCAATACGGTGACCCGCTGGTCGCTCTTTGCCGTAATGGTTGTTTGGGTCGCTTTGTCGCGCAAGAGAAAAGACACCGGCATATCTGCTAAATTGTCGGATGCATTGATGATGTATTCGCCACGGTAGATGCCCGCCACGCCAGCCTCGGCCGTGTCGACTTCAAAAAGAGGGGCACCGTTGTAAAACGAAGCATCCATCCCGGGGGTCGCTTTCATTTCCACTTGAAGGGGGTCGCCAGGCTGCAGCCACAAATCGCCACCGGGCAATATCCGCATAGATTCTATGGCAAAGCCCTGCGTCTGCTGCGATGGTGCCGGCTTTTCGTAAACGACCACCATTCGTCGCCGCAAGGTATCACCGCCCAACACGTGCCACACCAGTAATTCATTGCTGCCTTCACGGAGTTCCAGCGGCGCCGCAAAAACGCCTGTGCTGTATATGGGTACCTCAATGCCGTTGAGGAATAGCGCGCCCGAGGGGTCGGCAATCCCCCGGAAATAGGCCGGCGTGTCTGCAATGACACTACGATCTTTTACCGGCGATATGACGTTCAGCCGACTTTTCTGCTGGCCTTGCGCCATGGATACGCAAAGGCCAACCATAAAAAAGATGCATGTGTATAACTTTGCGACGTTTGTTGCCATACCAATAACCTTTCCCATATTCTAACCGGTTTACCGTTTGGTAAAGCAAGGATAAGAAAAATAGTCGAATATAATGCATGTTCTTGCATTTTCATTCGAAATGTCGCAGGAATACGTATAGCGCAGGCGGTGTGTGCCGAGCTCAATAAACGATGGTATCGGTAGGCAGCGCGGGCAAATGGTAGCTGCCGGTATCAATCGTCAACTCCGTGTTTGATTGCGCGAGTGTTGAAATGCCTGCTGCAGAAACGGATGTCTGGTAAAGATAAACATGCTGCAATGCCGGTAGCTTCCCCAATAGCGCAACCCCATCATCCGTCACTTTCGTGTTGACCAAATTGAGGTACCGGAGCTGGTCGCATGCTTGGAGGTGCTGGAGCCCGGCACCACTCACCGATGTATTTTCCACATGCAGTTGCTGCAATTGCGTTAGCTTTCCGATATGTTTCAAACCTTCGTCCGTAATCTGGGTGTCGCCAAGCTTGAGCTGCAAAACGTTTTCACCTAATGCAGCAACCAGTTGGGCGTCTTCGTCATTGAATGCGGAGTAATTGATGGCATTGACAGCGATTTGGTTTTTATTTTCCGCCAGCATGATTATTTTCACTCCTTTTGCCACTAGTTTTTCAACGGCTTCCATGTTGGGCGGCGGAATATCTGGCAAAGAACCAAGCGGGTCGCCCAAAGGCTTACCACCGCCTTCCAAGGCGAGTAAAATCGGCTGGATAGCTTCGGGTTGTTCCAATTCGCTTACCTTCTTATCGGCAGGTGCTCCGGCATCAATCCACCACGCTATCAATTCAATCTGCTCCGTGCTGATAGGGGTCCGCCCTTTAGGGGGCATACGCTCTTCGTCACCAACGGGCAAAACCAGGCGCCGGTAAAGTTCGCTCTGGTCCGCAGCGCCAGGCGCAAGCACCTGACCGCTTTCGCCACCCTCCATCAGCAATTCCAATGTGTGTAGCGCGAGTTCGCCTTCCTTTTTTTTCGGGCCGTGGCAGCTTTGGCAACGTTGCTGAAGGATCGGTTGGATGATATCCGGGTAAACCATGGCCTCCTGCACGTTGGCTAGAACCGGGGGCTCCTCCGGCTGTTGGCCGAAAAATAATCGCAAACGCTCCGGTAGGGCGTCCACAAAAAAGCCTTTGCCGTGCGTTAACGTGCCGCCGAAATGACCCGTTATGCAGAGCAGGGCAACCAATAATGAGAGTACGCCGAATCGATACTTCCGAAGTTTGGCAAACCGCACAGCGGTGGCTGGCTGTTCCCGATATAACGCCCAACATAGGACGCTCACAACTGCCGCAGAAATGCCCAGCCATTGGTGAAAGGACAACGTACGGTTGTCATAGCCGCCGCTGAGCGACAGCAAATATCCAGAAATACTCGCAATGACCGCAAACGTCGCACCAAACAGCAACATGAAAGGGAGAGCAGGAGTCAATGCAGCATAGGTTTTCCTGCGGCCCAGTAGGGCAAAAAGAAACGCCAACACTAACATCCCGATGGGAAGGTGAACCAACACCAAGTGCCACCGCCCCAGGAAAAGGGTCAAATCACCATTACTTTCCATCAGTTGTTGTAGCGGCTTTTCAGTAAGTTAAACATATACTTGTTTATGGCCCATTGGTCGGCTATGGGTTGGCGCGTATAGGGCAGCGTAGGAAGGTAATCCGGCGGACCGAACTCCATGGTTATGGTTAACGGCTGGCGTTGCTCACGATGGGAAGCCACGATCACGTCCCACCACTCAAGATGTTGTTGTACAATATTTTCCCATTCAGGGGCACGCGGATCGTTGACCTGCGGCCCCTCGGGGTGCCCGATCCGCGCGTGGATATGATCGGTCCGCTGTAGGGCAAGATCGACTGCTGCGGACTGGTCACCAAGCATGGACTCGTGGACGGCGCACCAATGCGATATATCCAACGCGAGTTTGACGTAGGGCAACCGCTCCAAGTATTCCTTTGTGATATGCGCTGCGAAACTAAACCGACCGCGGTGCGTTTCATGTACAATCGGCACGCCGGTGGCTCGGCTAATCGAATCGGCTAACGCCAGAAATTGTTCGTTTTGTCCCCTGCCCACGTGATCCTTGCCCGTATGGCTGTTTATTCGTACCGGACGAAGTGCCGCAGCCCGCTCCAATGTACGCTTATAACCCGCCAAGTGTGCAGCTAAATCAGTACCGGAGCCGCTGCTGCATAAAAATATGTAAGACAACCCGTACTTCTGGAAAGCGGCCATCATTTCTTGCTGGGCGGCATCGCTGGCCGGCACGCGCGTTTCTACCCCGTCGAACCCGGCCTCAGCTACCCATTTGCAAAATTCATCCCACGACACCTTTCGCCCCCAATCTGTGCAGAAGTAAGTAATGTCCCGTACCTTGGTTGTTTCCTGTGCGATAGTTGCCGTAAATACCGTTGCGAAGCATAGCAACAAAATACACTTCTTTTTATTGGTCATGCGAAAAACGTTAAACAATTGCATCGATCAAATACCCCTCCACATCCGTAAGCCGGAAAGGCCTTCCCTGAAATTCATAAGTCAACCTTTCATGGTCAAAACCGAGCAAGTGAAGCATAGTTGCATGCACGTCGTGGACCGAAACACTTCCGTTAACGGGTGAAAAACCGATCTCATCGGTCTCGCCCCAGGAAATGCCTTTCTTTACGCCACCTCCGGCCATCCAGATGGTATACGCATCGGGATGGTGGTCGCGTCCGGCAAACGGCATATCCATATTATCGCGGTTTTCCTGCATCGGCGTCCGGCCGAACTCACCGCCCCATACCACCAACGTCTCGTCGAGTAGTCCCCGTTGCTTAAGGTCGAGCAACAAGGCGGTCATCGGCCGGTCAATCTCCCGGCATTTGTTGCGGAAGCCCAAATCGATTGCCGAACTTGCATTGGTGCCGTGGCTGTCCCACCCCCAATCAAACAATTGTACGAATCGGACGCCCTGCTCCACCAATTTGCGGGCCAACAGGCAGTTGTTGGCAAACGATTCCTTTCCGGGCTGCGTGCCATAGAGTTCGTGGATATACTCCGGCTCGTTGTTGATGTCCATTACTTCCGGCACAGCCACCTGCATTTTGTAGGCCATCTCATACTGTGCAATCCGGGCAAGGATTTCCGGATCCTTATACGCTTGGTATTCTTCCATATTCACCGCATTGATGGCGTCGATCGCTTTGCGCTTTACGTCGCGGTTAATCCCATCGGGGTCGCTGATATACAATACCGGGTCGCCATGCGAACGGCATTGCACCCCTTGGTACACCGAAGGGAGGAAGCCACTGCCCCATACGCTCTTCCCGGCGTCGGGGGTTTTCCCCCCGGAAGTGAGCACCACGAAACCCGGAAGGTTGCTGTTTTCGGTACCCAAGCCGTAGGTCACCCACGAACCGATACTTGGCCTACCTAAGCGGGCATGGCCGGTATGCATGAACAGCTGGGCCGGACCGTGGTTAAACTGATCGGTGTGGACGGCTTTTAGAAAACTGACCTCGTCAACCACCTGAGAGAAATGCGGCAGCAGGTCCGAAACCCAAGCGCCGCTCTCGCCGTGCTGTTTGAAAGATGCCAGAGGTCCAAGCATTTTCGGGGTACCCCGGATGAACGCGAATTTCTTACCCTCAAGCAACGACGGTGGGCAGAGTTGATTGTGAAGTTTATGCAGCTCCGGCTTATAGTCAAACAGTTCGAGCTGAGAGGGGGCACCGGCCATGTGCAGGTAGATGACGCTCTTCGCCCGAGCGGCAAAGTGCGGGATTTTCGGTGCCAATGGGTTCATCGAATTGGTCAAAATACCGCCCGAGGGGCTTCCCGCCCTGGAACTTGAGCATGACGCACCCAACAAGGACCCTAATGCGATACCGCCCACGCCGGCCACGCAATCCATTAGGAAATGGCGGCGGGTAATCGCCTTCAATTCGGTCTCACGTGCTTCTTTCAATAACTTTTCCATGGTTTACCCTGTTAAGATTTAGTGAGAAATTCATCTAAGTTTAGCAAAGCGCTGGCTACCACGGCGTACGCGGCAATCGTAGCATCCTGCTGCGGGGCACCGGCTGCCGACGAACCAAGCAGTTTAGCGGCCTCCTCCGGCTTCGCCCGGTAATGTTCAAACGTCTCTTGATACAGCTTTACTAGCGCCTCAAGCTTATCTGGACTCACTTCCTGCTGCATCACCATCCGATACCCAGTTCCGATTATTTTTTCAGTCCCCCCGCCACTGCGTTGCATGCGTTTGGCCAGATGTAGGCCGGCTTCTTGGTATACGGGGTCGTTAAGCGTAGTCAGTGCCTGCAGCGGCGTATTGGTACGGATCCGGTCGACCACACAAACTTCCCTGCTGGAAGCGTCGAACGTCAGGAAAGACGGATAGGGGCTGGTCCGCTTGAGAAAAGTATAAACGCCCCGCCGATATTGATCTTCTCCCTTGCTTTTTTTCCAATGTTCACCGCTGTAAACACTCATCCACACGCCTTCCGGCTGGTAAGGCATCACACTGGGGCCAAACATTTTTGTGCTCAAAAGACCGCTCACAGCCAACGCTTGGTCGCGTATCTGCTCTGCAGAAAGCCTGAAACGCGGACCCCTTGCATAGTATTTGTTGGCAGGATCACGTTCGAGCAATTTGTCGGTCAACGCCGATGACTGCCGATAGGTGGTTGAAATGACCAACTCCCGCAGCAATTTTTTCACACTCCAATCCATTTCGTGCATAAACTGCAGCGCTAGCCAATCGAGTAACTCCGGATGGGTAGGCGGGTCGCTTTGCGTTCCCATGTCGCCCAACGGCTCGACGATACCGTGCCCAAATAACTGAGCCCACACGCGGTTTATCAAGGTCCGGGCTGTCAATGGATTCTCTTCGCTCACCAACCATTGCGCAAAGCCCAGACGATTGCGCGGAGCACCTTCCGGGAAGGGGTTAAGGAAACCAGGCACTTCCGGCTCCACAACATCACCATGTACCAGCCAATTGCCGCGCTCAAAGATATGGGTCTCCCGCCGCATATCGGATGGATTTTCGACCATTACGGGTACCGAGGGCGGACGGCGGTTTATTAATTCGAGCATGGTAGCCTGCATTTCCTCGTATTGCGGATCCTCACTTCCGGGCAATGCCGGCCGGAATGCCATCCACTCCACCATACATACCTCCTGGTTTGCCGGTATCGACAAGTTCTTGAACCGCAGGTAGATATCATGCTTACCCTCCACGGGACTGATGGGTATCGCAATAATCTGCCTACCTTTGGTCACCGGCAGCGAGACTTTGCCTAGCAATGGGCCGTCGAGACGATCCGCCCGCAATTCCAGTTCTCCCCCCGGTCTTCCGGCAGAATAGTTGAGGTAAAACAAATCGTTGTCGGCTAAGGTGATTGCGGGTAACCGCGCACTACCGCCACTACGGATACCGAGCCATTTGGTATCGACCAATGCCCCATTGACCAGTTGATCGCAGGTGTGGGCGTGGATTTTCGGCTCAAGTGTATACAGAAACAGGTCAGCAGCCGCAACCGCTTTGGGGGTCGCGTATCGACCTACCCACTGCTTCAGCTCTTCCACTTTCTGGCTGTCCACCTTATTATAAAATCGGAGTGTCGGATGGTCGCCCGGTGTGTCCTCGTCGCGGGTATTGTTAAAAAAAGCGTACGACTTGTAATACTCTTCAAATTTGATCGGGTCGTACGTATGGCTATGGCACTGCACACACTCAAAAGTGGTAGAAAGCCACGCTTGGTAAGTGGTATTCACACGGTCCATCACGGCTGCGACACGGAATTCCTCATCCTCCGTACCGCCTTCATCGTTCACCATGGTGTTCCGATGGAAAGCGGTAGCGATCAGTTGGTCTTTGGTGGCATCGGGCAACAGGTCCCCCGCCAACTGTTCAACGGTAAAAGTATCGAATGGCTTATCCTCATTGAACGCCCTAATCACCCAATCGCGGTATGCCCAGATTTGTCGCGATTGATCTTTTTCGTAGCCCTTGCTGTCCGCATAGCGTGCAATATCCAGCCACCACGATGCCCAGCGTTCGCCGAACCTTGGCGAAGCTAAGAGGCTGTCCACGCGCCGGTCATATGCGTCTTCCCGCGTGTCCTTTTCAAATGCGGCCACTTGTTCCGGCGTAGGGGGAAGCCCGGTCAAATCCAACGACACCCGCCGTAATAAGGTCGCCCGATCAGCTTCCGCTGAAAAATCCAAGTTGTGCTCCCCGTGTCGCTCCTTGATGAAATAATCGATTTCGCTATGCAGCTCCGTGCTGTTTCCCCAACCAAACAATGAAGCCATGGCAAACCGCGGGCGCGGCACTTTTACCTTTTCAGGTAACGAATATGCCCAGTGTTCCCCCCATTTTGCACCTTGCTCCACCCAACGGGTGAGCACACTGATTTCCTCTTCGGTCAATGGGGGCGCATCATAAGGCATACGCGCTTCGGGGTCGTCGGATGTAAGCCGCTTGATGAATTCACTGTGCTCCGCATCGCCGGGGATAATCGCTGGATGGCCGGACTCCGTTTTACCAAACGCTTCTTCCTCAAACAATAGACTGAACCCGCCGCTTTTCTTTACCCCACCGTGGCAAGCGATGCAATGCTTATTGATAATGGGTTTCACATCCGTGGCAAAATCAACAGGGTCCTCCCTATACTGCATCATTGCAATAATCACGATCAGCACCGCGATTCCGATGCCGACAAGGCCTTTTTTCCATTGGTATTTCATGATCGTCTCCGTTTGCCGTGGGTAATGATCTACTGTACCCGTAGTTCGATACCCCGCAACTAAATGTCTAAGATATATTTTTTGCGTTTGACTTTCAAGTAAATCGCCCGCTATGCATCATCACTTTTAGTTATCTATCATAACTTTTTTCCCCGATAATAACGTCAATTTCGCCAGCCGAAGCGGTATTTTCGGTGCATTCATAGGCACCCAGCCGGGTATACCGCGATACAGGGCGCTCCGAATTAAACGGACTGTTTACCGTATAGTTACGGGCCAGGAAGACAAGTCAAAATTCAACTTCAGGATTTCGGCTGTGGTCCTGCCCAGTCACTCATAATCGGCCGATAAAGGTTTACATCCTTCTTTCATATACCTATACTATCGGAAAAGGAAATGGTTATAGCGGATTGGAAACTTTTTAAAAAAAGAACAACAGAACCGACACCAACCGCTGGAGCTTGCCGCGGAGGATACGCATGGCTTGGTGCTTATGCTGCTTCACCGTACCCTCGCTGATCGACATCCGCTCCGCAATCTCCCGGTTACTCAGCTGGTCGTGCCACGAAAGCTCGTAAACCTTCCGCATTTTAGGGGGGAGTTGGCCGACTTTCTGTTCAAGCAGTTCCTCCAGTTCCCGTGCAAGCACGGCCTCTTCCGTGATGGCGACCGACTGCTGCTCAAATGCGAGGCACGAATTGATGTATTCATCAAAATGCTTGCTGCGGCTCATCGCCGTAAGGATACGGTTGCGCAATACCGTGTACAGGTAGCCTTTGATGTTGTCGCTTGCGTCGATACGACCGGCGTGTTGCCATACCGACATGAACAATTCCTGTACCGCGTCATGAGCGTCGTCCGCATCACGCAATAAATGGTACGCCGAAAGGAACATTGAACCCCGGTGCCGCTCATAAAACTGGGTATAAGCCTCCTCGTCGCCCTGCTGGATACGCAAAACAAGTGATTCGTCCGAAAACGACTGATAGTCGCGAAAATTCAAACCACATAATTTCTCATTTACCATTCGGATATCGGTTTATAACATACAAGTAATGGGAATTCAGCCAACATCATTGACTAAACCTGTATCAAAGAAAAAAGTAATGCACGGAAAACGGAAATCAATTATCCTTATCCATGATTACTTTTATTTATCCGCCTTCGCGGGGGAATGAAAATTTTGGCATCCCCACCCCTTTCGCAAGCCGATAGACTAAGTCCTTGCGTCACTTCACTAATTCTTCGGGCGTTTTTTTGGTTAAACCGTAGTAGAACTGCTGTCCGGGGATGTACTTTTCACGAAGCTCAAAGTTTTCGAAAGAAGGACCTCCGGGAATAGGCAGGTACTGCGACACATCCCGGGTGCCGCCGCTCCAATACCGTGCTCTTCCGTTTACCCGAACCCTTAAAGACGGGTCTGCCGACTGCTTTTCCTTTCGCCAATACTGGGTAAATTTGACCGGTGCACGGTAGCGCCAATTGCGCTTGCGCAGGGCGAGGGGGTCGTCTGGCCAATCAGTCAGTTGGTCCATGGTTTCGTCGCCGGCAGCAATCGCCCAAAGGTATCCGTCGCCATCTTCCAACATCCGACTGCCGGGATAGCCCTCTTTTTCGATGAAATCGATTCCATCATACCCAGCATATACTTCCTTGGATGACACCACGCCGTC
>CAZTJY010000089.1:0-17195 GCA_964613725.1 uncultured Parapedobacter sp.
ATACCGTCGCCGGCTTCCAGAAAGTTTCGTCGCAGCTGGCTTCGTTCCAATCGGAAATTTCATTACGGGCATCCCATATTTCGCCCCCCATGTTGCGAAAATCCCATTTGCCGAGCAGCCGATTAGGGCTTGGATGAGTCTTCCATGACGCGTCGGTAATAACCATAACGACAGGCTGTGTCCCGTCGCCGGGTGCCACATCCTCGTATATGGCCAATTGTGCGCTTACGATAGGGGTAAGCGGCCGGTCCTCATGGAGGATATACCCTGGAAAAATCGACCATGAAGTTCCCAGCCAAAGGGCGATAACGTTCTTTCCACGTTTGAGCTTATCGGCGATGTCGTAGGCTACATAGCGGGCACGTTTCGTGTGGTCGGTCACGGCAGGGGCCAATACTTCGTCGCCGATGCGTTCACCGTTCACATACAATTCATGGTAGCCCACCGAAGCCACAAAAATTGTTGCTTTGCCCGGCTGCTTGCGGAGGTCCAATGTTTTCCGGAACCACGGATCGGTGATGTTATTTTCTGCTGCTACCCGATTATAAATTTCGTCGCTGCCAATCCATTTTGCCGCCCATTCATCCGCGCCGAACAACCCCGTTGTCCAATACGCCGGCACACCCCATGCAGACAACCTACCCTGTTCGTCTTTTACCTGTACTTTCCAATGATAGGTGCGGTCTGATTGTAGCTGCCGCCCACCATAGCTGATGTGTTGCATTTCATCTGATTGGACCCACCCGCTATCCCATACATCACCTTGCTCTCGGGCCAATAACCGGGCAGTCGATGCCACCAGCACCCGATAGGCCGTTTGTCGCTGGCCAAATGCGGCTTTGTCCGTTGCTTCCAATATCCAGCTTAGCCTGGGCGACTGGATAGTTATCCCCGTCGGGTTATCGGCGTATTCACAACGGAGGCTTACCGGAAGAATCGAACTCTGAGATTTAGCGGAAGCCGTCTCCGAGAAAAAAAAGCCAACCCCTCCTAGAAGAAACAGTACTAATAAATATCGAATCATCATATGAAATTTATCAACGTTGGTAAAGTGGCAAAGATAGTCAGAAAAGAGGCAAGTGAACGGTACGTTTCTGCACGCGTGTGAGCGTACTATGTGGTTCACATGCCGCAGTTGACGGACGATTATCTTTCAAATCCGTACAGGAAATCAGCTGGGCTCCACGTTGGGATACCGCCCCGTGTACAGTCGCCTCGGCAACATTAATGGCTTTGAAGGAGTGTTAATAGCTTCCGGTCTAGCTGATGGCCATGCCAGTCTTCATATGCTACGTCTTTTCTGCCTGAGTCTATCAGTCCGAAGGCACCCCGGAAATTCCAAAGCCCCCACCCTATTCCATTGGAGGTCAAGATATCCAACTGGTCGCCGAACCACGACAAGAATACGTCGTGTGGGGTTTCGTTGTAGCACCCGCATTCGCCGCAATGCACGCCCACGCCCTGCTTCACTAAATCGATCCAGGGCTGATAAAATGTTTCTAGGGACTGGCGGTCGAACTTCTTACCGGCGATCACTCCGGGCCATACGGGCATGGGTGCATCATCGGGTTCTTTCCACACCCATCCCGCGCGGTAATGCGACACGTAATGCGGGTAATAACCTCTACAACTCTGGCCAATGGGCAAATCGGCCAACTCAGGGATAACAAGTGCACCGCCGTGGTTCCCATCAGCAATCACCAACCGTTCCGCCTCTTCGCGATGTATCACTTCGAGGCAACCTTTGGCCACCTTGCGATAAATGTCGCCGGGTATTGGCTTTGTTGGGGCATATTGGTCGTTCATATCTTCTTTGAAACAGGGTTCATTGACCAAATCGAAACTGAGGAGCTTGGGCGCATAATGCTTTAGACGTTTTGCCCACATCGCCCAATGCGTATAGAATGCTTCTTGGGCGTCGTTATCTTTCCATAGGTTGAAAGGTTCGCGAAAGCCGGCGTTGATGCAGAATCCCGGAGCGCGGTGCAGATTTAAGCTCACGTGCAGGCCGTGCCTATTCGCCAATTGAACGGTTTCCTCGACAGCGTCCACCGCCGCCTCCCGGAAAACCACTGTTTCTTCCGGTGTAATGGGTATACCCTTAGACGCATCATATTCCAAATAACAAGGGTACGACATGGGAAACCGTACGAAATTGAAACCCCAATCGGCCATCCATTGAAAGTCTCGGTCAAGGGCAGCGCGGCGTTCGGGAGTAGTATGATATTGCGGGGGTCGATAAAACTCCTGAATATTAAACCCCCGCCATCGCGGTAGGCCGTTGACAGGCACGGTTACCGGCTGCCCAAGCAGCCCATTCGGCAACGAGGCCGCAGCAACTCCTGTTGCTGCGGCAGTTATGAAATTTCGTCTGTTCATCATTCTTATACGATTATAAAGGTAACGCCCGCTTAAAGTGAACATACTTCGCAGGCCACAAAATCAGCTTAGCGCTCGCGCCTTCACCGTCGCCACCCATGTACAGTTTTCCGTTATTTGCATTTCCAAGGTAATACCTTCATTGTGTTTTCAGAAATCGATATGATCGACCACAAAAGCTAGAAGTTCCCGAAGAGAACGATCAAAATAATGCCCCAGGTTATGCGCGGTATCGTCTAGGACACGCTGTTGATGGTCAATTCCAACCGAAGTTAACATCTTCACAAACTCATTGAAGGCTTGTGGACGATCTTTATCCCCGTTTACCAGAAAAAAACCGACGTCTCGTTGTTTCCACGCATGCAGTGATGTTTCGACCTGCTGTTTCAATTCCTCATTCTCCAGTCGGATACCACCGCCCATACTGGCAGCAACGTTAAACAGTTCTGGATGTGCCGCTGCCAAATAGACAGACCCTGCACCGCCCATCGAGAACCCCACCAGCCCCCGAGATCCCGCTTTTGAAATGGTACGGAACTGCGTATCGACCTGTGGAATTAATTCACCGACAATCATCTGTTCTACGGTTCCGCGGTAGCCGTTACGCCCGCCGTTCGGAAAAACACAAATGACCGGCGGGATGTCTCCACGCTCGATTGCCGCGGCCACCCGCGACGAAAAGCCCGCCGCATCTGAAGCCTCACTCCCTCCCATGCCGTGCAGAAAGTAGATAACCGGGAACCGCTGCTCGGTTTCCTCTTGGTACACATCGGGCGTCCAAACGACAAATCCGACATCATGACCCATCGCTTTGCTTTTTAGAATATGGTGACTTAGTCCGCTCATTTGCGGAATTTCCGGGTTCACCCACGACACAGGCCGACGCGTGTCTGCCCGTGACCGGATTCTGAAATCACGGTACGACTTCAGTTGAATCCCCCGCCTAGCGATAATCTCCCTTACTTTCGGATCGGTAAACGCTTTCAAAACGCCGGCGCGATCTTCCGCAACGTTCTCATACCCCACATGCCCCAAACCTTGAGTCTCCCGGTCGTCATATGCCGGATGCTCCACCAACAAGTAATCGCCTGCAGGTAGCCCTTCGAGCTGGGTACGTAAACTCTCAACCTTCATTGAGGCAGGGATTTCACTTCCGCTCCATCGCGGAAATCGGGATACATGGGAAAGGTCTACCGACAGGTTATATTCCACGGCCAGCTTTTCCAGCAGCTTTTTTGCTTCTTCCGAAAAACTTAAGCACCCCATATGCTCCGAGAGGTGCGTCACCTGCGGAATTCGCTTCATGCCTAGCTCAATCTGCGCGCGCAGCTCGTGCTCTATTTCTCCGATATCCCACGAAACACCGGTGAGATACGGCGACTCCGGCGACTTGTCGTTTTTCCAAATAAAAGGAAAAAAGTAGCCCTCGGCATCGGTGATGCTCGGGCAACCGGTAATTGGTCGCCATTTTATGCCGGACCATTCGCTGGTCAGGGTCAGGTGAATGCCGACATCCAGATCGGGGCGGTCGCGCAGCAGCGCTGCCGCTTCTTCAAACCACGGACCGGGAACCATGACTTCCACCGATCGGGCTATTCCTTTTTCGTAGGCTTCGATGGCTGCAAAATTCACCGATCGGGATGCCCCCATATCGTCGGCCCGAACCAATATATTGACAGAGGTATCCTGTGCGATCGACCGGAAACCTGATAAAAAAATCAAGATCAAAATATGCAGTTTTTCCATGGTTTAAATTTGCTTGTTATCTTGCTTTACTGTGTAATCGGCACCGGCTATTTCAGATCCAAATGGGGCGCAACCATTTCATGAACGTATTCCGTCATCGTAACGTCCATTCCCATCTGTTCTTTGATATGATCCTCATAGGGCCAAGGCCACAACGGTGTTGTTGTGAGCACACCGTCCTCATACCTGTACTTTAGCTTTTCAGCATCAATCGTATTCTGACGTATGGCCGTTGGCCCGCCGATCAACGCCCTTTCCGGAAGATCCACCTTACCGCTTGAGGTTACCTGAATCCGATAGTTATGCGCATTTTGCCAGATGACAATGTCTTCCAGCTTGCCGTTCCATTTGCTCATTACATGGACAGCCGGATTGGACCGCGGGATATTGTCCCGCCAGTTCCCATTGTCCAGATCAAAACACCCTAAAACATAATTGTATCCGCGGTCGTAATGATCGTCGAAGACCATGCCGCCCATGACCAATCCCCATGGGTTGTCGGGCGCTTGGTTCGATTCGGGATGGAAGCGGGTTTCGAAGGCGATACAGTTTTCAGCAATGCTGTTGTCGCAATTGTAAAGGTTAAACCCAGAATGCGGCCCACGGTCACTTCCAAATCCCAATTCCGGCGCTGTCGGACGGAAAACACCTCTTCTGAGCACACTGTTCTTACATTCGTAGTACAGAAATACGTATCTTCCCGTTCCCCATCCCCACACATCTTCGGCCAGTATATGTTCGGACTCGTTAAAAGCAAATACATGGCAGTTGTCTGCGTAAGTATCTAACACATTACCATCTGACAAAACCTCATACCCGGCATTAAAGCCCGAGCACTTCCGGAATGTCAGATTTTTGCTGAACTCGGTCACCCACACGGAGTGGAGGGCATTGCCTGCCTTGATGCCGTCGAAGTTGATAAATTCACAACGCCTGATCTCGATCACATGGTCAATTTTTACTTGACCGTCGAAAAAAGCCTTACCTATATTTTCGGCCCGTATCGTGATGTTTTGTTCGGCCGTACCGTTCAGGTCTTCGATTTTCATATTCGTGTAAGTACCTTCCAGCAATACCAAAGTATCGCCCGGCTGTACGTCACCGATGATAGCGGCCAATGAACCCGGCGTATTCCTTCGCCAGCCGGTGCCATTGCCGTCCGGCGATACCCATAATTTCTTTGACTGTGGGTACACTTCTCCGTCATCGGGTACGCCTTCTACGGTAATCGTCACTTGGGCCGTTTGCTTTGTTTCAATGTCTTTTACATGAATGGTAGCGGTACCGCTTGATTTGCCTGTTATCGTGATCCGGTTCCCGTCCAAGTCGGCGGTTGCCGTCGCTTCATTGTCAACGCTCACCGCATAGCTTCCGCTACCTGCAGTGATGTTTATCACGTGGCTTTCACCCGTCCTTATATCAACTCCTGTCTGACTAAGTACCAGATCGTTGTATATCAGATTTTCAGAAACCTTATCTTTACAGGCCCCTAGCAGCACCATTAAAAATAGGGCTAGTATATCTGGAAAATTCGTTTTTTTTTCGAAAATTGCTTTCATAATTCGTCCTCATTAACATTAGTGATCCTTCCCAGTGGCCAAGTTCCCGGTTCTTTCCAAATCGTCATATCTTCATATATTTCACGGTCCTCTAATTTCCGGGTAGGTTTTTCAATTCCCGCTTTAACAAATCCCGAAGAAATGTTACTTAACGCCGGAAAGTCACTGCCGTAAAAAACATTGTTGACGATTTTCCAGTATCCACTTAATGCGTGAACAGATCTTTCCCATGATTTGGCGTCCTGCCTGCTAACTTCGGCGGCCATATCCAAACAAATTGCGAGATAGGCGCCCCGTGCCTGTAGACGCCGGTCGGTGCTGCTGATATTTTCGATCACTTCCTCGCGTAAATCGTCGGCTAGCGTCTGATACTGCGCCTCGGTATCGTGTAATTTGGCCACAGGTTCAGGCTTTTCGGCGGGGATACGGTAAGAGAGAACGCCCCCGGCCCTGAATCTTGTCCCTCCGTTATGCTCGTTGACTGTTTCGAAAAGATCTATCAACCGATCGGCAAAACTGGTCATCGTTTCGTCCATCGGCATATGTTCACGCGTGGTGTTCGTATAGCGATCCACAATTTGCCACCCTTGGCTCATCATCCACCGATATCCTTTCACCGCTCCCAGTATGGTTCCGGCTGTCGCGGCGTTGCAGTCGGCATCCCATCCAAAATTGAACGCGTATTCGATGGTTTTTGCAAAATCACCATTGCCATATAGCAATGCTGCAACGACAGCGGCAGCATTGAGGCCGTACCCATTATACGATTCGATCCACGTATCCTGCTTATATTTTTCGTGAATCAATTCCCACGTCTTCCGCCACTCATTGGGGTACTGTCGCTGCCAGTCGACCACATCTCGGGCTATGTCACGGATGATGCTTTTTTCATCCAGAGCTGCAATGCCCCATTGGATGATTTTTCGGATATCATCTTCAATAAATGCCACGGCAATCATCGAACAGAAAAACTGCGTGGCTTGGGCCGATTCCTGACCGATGGATACCTGTGTGTAATGCAACCCTATCTTAGATGCGGTCTGGGGCATTCCCGGGGCTAACAAGGCAAATGTTTCACTGAGAAACTGTCCCGAGAGGTTGAAGGAGCTCCACGGATTAATGGACGCATAGCCCGTGAGCGGAGGTTCAATTCCGATATCCATCAAGTGGCGGGCATAACGATTCGCGCTCCAAATGTTTCGATTGATGCGCTCACGCCATAGTTGGGCGACTTCCGGATAGGGTATGCAAATCTGTCCGGTTTTTTGCATCTGGTAAATATATACCCACTCAAAATCGGTATCGTCATCCGTCCGGGCGCCTTCGGGAAGGGAGGGCACGTAGTCGCTCACGTCGCCCGGTTGTTCGAAAAACGTGAACTCGTAGGGCAAGCCATTTATCACGCCAATATTTTGCCCTAATAATCCTCCACGGATCTTATCGATGACTTGCTCGGACGGTATTACGATTTCTTGGGTAAGAGCCATTTTAACGGGGAGGATCAGTAAAGGCAATAAAATAATGGCTTTTCTCATCTGTTACTTGGTTAATGGGTTATATAACATGGGCATAGCCGTGTGCCATACCCAGTAAACACGAGTACCTTTAGCCACTCTCGAGCACGTAGCCCGAGAGCGACAAAGGTAACGTTAGAGGCAAACGGCCAGCTTATGCGCGTTTACGTTTGTTAGTCGTAACCTGGGTTATTTTCTGTAATGCCGCTATTACGCTCGATTTCTCCTTGCGGTAATGGGAACAACAAATGCTTGTTTACATCGAATTGTACAGGGGAAGAAAGATAGGTACTAAAACCATTCATATCGCCTGTCCAACCTGCCAAACTGATATCGCCCGCCACATGCCATCGCTTCAAGTCCCACCAACGGTGGCCTTCCCCGGCAAGCTCGACTAATCGTTCATCCATGATCCACTGCATGATTGTCCCCACACTGGTTTCACCAGTCGGATGTGCGGCAGGCGCACTTCCATCACCCAATCCAGAGACCTGTGCCCAAGCTCTAGCACGAGCCCGTACGTCGTTGATATGGGCAATTGCGGCGCTCGGGTTATTGGTTTTCAGGGCTGCTTCAGCCGCAAGCAGTTTAACGTCGGCATACCGAAGAATGCGCTCATTATTAGCCGATCCACCCGAGCCTCCCCTTAAGTCATTCGATCCATCCGGCTTGTTGTATTTTTGGAAAATTCTGCCTGATAAACCGTCCGCTGGATTCAGGAATACATTGATCCGAGGATCTGTTCCATGCGCATTCAAGAGTTTTTCCGTGATCAGGTATTTGGTATTTGTTGCATCGTTGAAATCACCCGCGCCGCGAACTTCCATGGAGTGTCCTCTGAACACACTCATATTTTCCACACCTCGCCAAGCGCCATCGTGGGCAAGGTTCAGGTTGTTGTTACCACTGCTTGGCATGGCAGCCTGAAGCTCATACAACGATTCCTCGTTATTTTCGGTGGTGGCCATAAAATTGTGCAGAAAATCAGGCACCAGCGAGGCCGTGATCGCATTCGCGGTTGTGAGCGCCTCTTGGTAGTCCGCTGTGCTGTTGCTGTAGTTACCCCGAAAGACCAATGCCTTCGCTAACAACCCGCGTACCGCGTTCTTTGTAATTCGTCCGCTATTTTCCGCCGACCAATTTTCGGGAACCTTGGGAAGCGCACTTTGCAGGTCTGTTATTGCCTGAGTAAGCACTTCAAGCGGAGCACTTTTAGGCGTATTGGTCTCTTCCGCAGTCTGTAGCCGCTTCGTTACCAACGGAACGGATCCAAAAATATTAAACAACTTAAAATATTGGTATGCTCGGAGGAACAACGCTTCACCCTCCATCATCGCGATCTCCTCTGCTCCGTCAAACCCCGAATAATCTACGTTGTTAATTCTGTCTATCATTACATTCGCTCTCGCTATTCCTTTGTAAGCCGAGCTGAAAGCAAACTGCAACCTGGAGTTATTTGGGTTAAGCGACCCGTCGAAAAGCTCAAAGAACGTGTTCGCGCCCCGGCTTTCGGTTAAGTCATCTCCCGGAAGCAGCCAGATACCGGAAATCCAGCCGTTGTATCCCACTGCTGAAAAATGGTAATCGTCGTAAATGGTTGCATACACCGCTACCAGCGGTCCACGAAAATCCCTGGCGGAAGAAA
This sequence comes from uncultured Parapedobacter sp., assembly GCA_964613725.1. Taxonomy (GTDB): domain Bacteria; phylum Bacteroidota; class Bacteroidia; order Sphingobacteriales; family Sphingobacteriaceae; genus Parapedobacter. Next base: position 8,844 of record CAZTJY010000089.1, read on the forward strand.
AATAGCTCAACTCGGTCGGAGAAAACGGAGCCTGATCAACCAGGGAGGGATCACAGCTGCTCAGCATGCTTCCAACCGAGCACAAAATCAGAAAAACATATTTTTTCATTACAATCAATTTTTATGTGTGTAACACATGAACTACCACTGATTAAAATCTCGCATTCAGTCCTACCGTAAATGTCTTCGGCAACGGAAACTGGTCATTCACGGGATCCACCGTACTCCACCTGTGCAGGTAGATATTATTATTCCCACCAATAAAAATTCGCAATGAGCTGACGGTATTTCTGAGGCTCGCTAACGCTGAACTTTGTAGGGAATATCCCAGTTGCCAAGTATTTAACCGGAAGAAGGAAGCATCCTCAACCCACCTGTCGGAAATCCGGTTGTTTCCTGCCGGATCGCCTACCACCGCCCTCGGAACACTGGTATTCGTATGGGAAGGTGTCCACCGATCAAGTGTCGTTGCCAGGTGGTTGTGCACACCGACCATGCTCTCGAAACGGCGTCTTGTCGAATTTACCCGATCCACGTCCCCTTCGCCGTAGAAATTTGCCACTAAGTCGAAACCCTTCCATCCTACATTTAAGTTCAATCCATACGTATACCCAGGCAGCACATTTCCGATTTCTGTGCGATCGAAGTCGTTTATCTGGCCATCCGGTGTTTTGCTATAAAAAGGCTCCTCGTCGGTGGGATTGCCCTGTACATCCAGAAAATACATGTCGCCGGGTGCAACCAGATTAATATTGGTTACGTTATTATCCGGGTTAGCTGCATAATAGGCCTCGATTTCTTCACGCGACTGGAAGATCCCTCCCATTTTGTAGCCCCAGATTGTTCCGATAGACCTTCCCTCTTCAATCCGCACCACATTGTCTGCGTGTCTTCTGTGGAGGCCAGAAATCAGTAAGGGCTGGTCATTGTACAGCTTGGTGACCTTGTTCGTGACGAAACTGATATTACCGGAAATACCATAGTTAAATGCACCGACTCGGTCTTTGAAGTTGATCATGAGGTCAACGCCTTTGTTTTCGAGTTCGCCGATGTTAAATAACGGATTGCTTGTACCAACCGAAAAGGGAAGGGACACGGTTTGAAGGATACCGCTGGTAATTCTTCTATACCACTCCGCGCTCACGTTTAACCGGTTTCTAAACATCATTGCGTCTACACCGATATTGACCGTCTTAGCTACCTCCCATGATAGCGATGGATTCGGGAAATCCGCAACGGTCGCTCCGTTGTTTAAAACGCCAATTGGATCCCCATTTCCCGCTCCCCAACGGTATGTGGTCAAGCCGGTATTCACCCGCGAAAGGAACGCGTATCTACCTACTGCCGCTTCATCGTTTCCTGCTTCTCCCCAGCCACCATGTAACTTCAGGTCATCGACAAATTCAACATCAAAAAACGGCTCACTGCTGATCCGCCATGCGCCAGCAAGGGCATAAAAGTTCCCCCACCGGAATTCTCGGGCAAACCCGTTACTGGCATCTCTACGCATGGATAAATCCAGGTAATATTTCGAATCAAAGTTATAACTTGCCCTGCCTACCATTCCGAACCAGAAACGATGGTTCCAACTATAAAAAGAGTTGTTATTAGCCAAATCTCCTCCCCACCCAGTGTATCTAGGATTCTTTGGGAGATTGCTGAGATTGTCGGTGTTTAAATTCACCGTTTCCCGGCGATGACGTTGATCTTGTACGCCTACGACGAGATTCACATTGTGCTTTTCGGCAAACGCTTTTGTATAGCTTGCTGTGAAATCACTTTGATAATTGAAGGAGTTATTGATCCGGTGTTCCAACCGGGCCACGCTGTTCGGAGCGTTAGGATATTGTGTCCGGGGGTTCTGGCCCGTCGGCAAAAAATAACTTGTAATGACCATTTGATCCAGGCCCCACCTATCCTGCTTGGTGTAATCCAGGTTCAGGCTTCCTCGCAAAACTAGCCCTTTCAAGGGTGTGAACTCCACGAAGAACTGCCCAAAATTCCTATTCAAATCGAAATAGGGGGTATTAAACTCTGCTAGAGCCGCATGGTTCTGAATCGTTCCTTGACCAAATTTTTTCAGCCCTTGCCATGTATCGCCTAACAAATACGGGGCAATCACCGTTTCAAATCCGGTTGGATGATTCGCATTATAAATCGGTTGCCATGGCGGTGCATAGGCCAAAGCTTCCAGATCTCCGGCATAATTGGTAGACGTCTGATTGGTGTATTTATAATTTACACCCACTTTTGCCCAGTCGGTTGCTTTAACATTCAGGTTGATAGCCCCTGTGTACCGTTTCAGTCGGTTTTGGTTGATGCCCCCATGCTGATCAAAATACCCACCCGAAATGTAGTAGTCTACGCGCGATGTAGCGCCGGATACCCGCAAGGAGTAATTTTGATTTAATGCGTTATTTTCCACCAGCTCATCCTGCCAATTATACGTGGTCCGATCAGAAATATAATACGGGCTTTGGGGATCAAACTGGGGATTATAGGTAGTCAACTTAACAAACTCTTGTGCCTCATCACGACCGTATAGATTCCTTTCGACACTGACATCAGGATTCAGGCTGTTTTGGTACATTTCCTGTACTAAACTGACATATTGATCGGTATTCAGCATTTTCATCGTAGGCATATTTTGAACCGCCATATTCGCATCGAATTCTATGATTGGCCGCTCTGATTTTCCTCGCTTCGTCGTAATCAGTACCACGCCATTGGCCGCTCTACTTCCGTAAATAGCTGCAGCAGATGCGTCTTTAAGCACCGAAATGGATTCAATATCATTTGCGTTGATCAGGTTAAAGATATTAGGAGGCGTACGAAGGGAGCCCGAACTGATTACGTCCTCATTCCCGTCTCGGGGGGGTTCAAAGATCTGTCCGTCTACCACATATAACGGCTGCGACGATCCGTTCCAGGTACCGACACCCCGAATAAAGATTTGAGGAGCTTCATTCGGATTGCCGCTTACCGGTGCCACGCGGACTCCGGTTGTGTGTCCCTGAAGTGCAAACTGTGGCGATGCTTGTGGTATCCTACCGATATCGGCCGCCCCGACCGTCGAAATCGATCCGGTCAAATCCGCTCTCCGGCGTTCACCGAAACCCACGACAACGACCTCATCCAAATCGCTGACGGTTGGGGTCATCGTTACGTCGAGGCTGGTTTGCGAGCCGATTACAATTTCTCGGGTCTCGAAGCCCAAAAGGGAAAAAACAAGTGTGCTGTTTGTGGCGGGCACCGTGATCCGGAACCTACCATCGGCGTTGGTTGAGGTAACTGCCTGCGACTGCCGTACGCTCACGGTTACGCCTTCCAAGATTTCGCCCGCATTGCTGGTCACCCGCCCTTCAACTACTTGTTGCTGAATGGCTAATGGATTGGCTATGGGTAAAACGCGCCTTGAGATGACGACATAGTTATCGCGGACAACATAATGCAGCGGCAGTCCATCGAAGCATTGATCGAGCACTTCAGCCACATCGGCATCGGTAACGTTTACCGATACATCCGGCATATTGAAAAACACACTGGCATCATAAAGGAAAGTGTAACCACTCTGCCGTTTGATCTCTTTGATTGCCTTTTTCAAAGGGACATTGTTGCGACTAATGGTTACTTTCTGACCTAAGGCAGACGCACTTAGGTGCATACAGATAATCAGTATAAAGGGAAACAATCGCATGAGCAATGGTTTACACAAATTGGTCAACGTACATACACGCTCCTTCGCTGTATTTTTTTTATACATTTGCAAAAAGGTTTAATAAAGTTGGTAATTCGAATTTATTGAACAATTAGATCACTTCGGTGGTCTAAAAAGGTGGTAACGCTGCAACGTTTACCGCCTTTATTGTTTAACGATGCGTAAAACGTCCTATTTCATGATAACAATGGTACCTCCTTTCATTTCGTAATGTAGTAATCCCGTGGCCTTAAGCGCTTCCATCATCTCGCCCACGTTATCCAGAATCGGTATGCTACCGCCGATTCGCTTTCCGGCCATACCGTCCTTGTACTCGACTTCCACATCGTACCAGCGGCTTACTTTCTTCATCACCGCGCTGATCTCTTCATTGCTGAACACAAATAGGTTTTCTTTCCATGAAATAATATCTTCCGGATCTACTGTATGGACGGTTAGCTGTTTTAGGTGCATGCGCGATACCGCTTGCTGCCCCGGCATTAATAGGGCACTGCCCCCTTGCAGTGTAGCATCATCTGCGGCTGCACCGGGCGACGAAATCCGCACACGCCCCTCCACAAGCGTAGTTTTAGTGTAAGCATCATCACTATACGCACTGACATTGAAATGTGTGCCTAACACTTCGATACGCTGCATTGAAGTGTTGACGATAAAAGGCCAGTCTGCTGCATGCCTTACCTCGAAATACGCCTCCCCTTGCACTTTCACTTCTCGATGGTCATTTTCAAACCGTATGGGATAGGTTATTTCCGATGCTGCATTAAGCCATACTCCACTGCCGTCGGGCAACGTGATTTGGTATTGCCGCCCCTTTGGGATCACAATGGTATTGGTCGACACTTCATTGTTCGCAACGGTCGGTTCTGCGTGGTAGTACAGCGCGTCTCCCTGTAACTTGATTTCAACACCGTTCTCTACGACCAACACCCCGTCTGGCATACGATCCAAGTCAATAGACCGGCCATCAGCCAGCCTCAACAATGGCCGATCCGTAGGCGCAGTAGTAACGGTACGTTCAACGCCGGCAATAATGTCTCTGTTGCCGGATAAGCTGCTATTCCAGATGACCAGCCATACACCTATGGTAAGCAACAGGGCCGCAGCCGCCCCATAGGACCACCATTTTGAAATACGGCGTGTTTTCTTTCGATTAACAAAACTAGGGTCGTTCAAAATCCGCTGATATAAACCTTCCGTATCTACCTCCACACCGCCGGCCACTTCTATTTCTTCCAATATAGCTGTCAACAGCTGCTCCAGTTCCGAATCGTCATCCTTATTAACAATATTATCCAACAATTCATCCAACTCATCGTCACTGATGGTATCTGCTATATACTTGCTTAAAAGCTGCCGCAACCTATCTCGTTTCATAAGTTTATCATTGTGTTATTAACAGTAATACGTTTGGCGGCACCGGGCGGGTAGTGAAAACCGGAAAAATTTTGAAATTACCCGTATGAGGTCAGGCAACCAAAAAAACAAGGTAAAGATAGCCAAGGCCGTGTTTAGCGAGATGGGTCTTTAATATTTTCAGTGCATTTACCAGGTGGTATTTTACGGCATGCTTAGAAATGTGCATTTGTTTGGCGATTTCTTCATATGAAAGCCCCTCGTGGCGGCTGAGTTGGAAAACTTGCTGCTGTTGCTTATTTAGTAGGCACAATGCTTCCTGCGTTATCCGTTCGAAATCGTTCTGCACTACTTGTTCCTCCGTTTCATTACTAACCGACAACATAAACTGCCGTACGTGTTGCCTGAAGCGCTCAGAATGAGCAGCTTTTCGCCAAGCATCAATCAAGGACCGGCGGGCCATGGTAAAGAGCAACGGAGCGATTGGCCGATTCGGGTCGAGTCGTTCCCGATGCAGCCAAAAGTTTAAAAAAGTCTCTTGAACAATCTCCTCGCTCTGTGCTCCGTCCTTTAAAAAGTTGAATGCGAACTGAAAGATTTTCCGATGGAATCGATCAAAAAGCTTGCGGAATGCGCGCTCATCGCCTCTTATTAAGCTACGGCACAATTCAGGTTCCGGAAGGTGCTTTGTCGTCATTTAAAATAGCTCGGTTAGTCACTTCAACTCAAAAATTGATGAGCAATGTTACAAACATACTAAAAAACATTGTTGCCCGGCAAAACCGGTCGCATTTCAAACCGTGGTATGCCATCGAATACCAATTAGTGAGGTTGCTCGACGCCGCACGCTAGTCTGCCACTTCTTGTCCTAGGTTAATGTGCATGAACAATGCCCACTGTATTTTTGTACTAACAAAAAAGGAGCATTATCATGGACAACAACATCTTAGGTATCCATCACATCACGGCTATCGCGAGCGATGCCAAACGCAACTACGACTTCTATAGCGGCGTGCTGGGACTCCGTCTGGTGAAGAAAACGGTCAACTTCGACGACCCAGAGACCTATCATTTTTATTTCGGCGACGAAGTAGGCACACCGGGCACCATTCTTACGTTCTTCCCTTGGGGCAACCGTGTGAAACAAGGTCGCCGTGGTACCCGTCAGGTTACCGAAATAGGCTATTCCGTACCGGCAGGAAGCCTTGATTTTTGGAAAAACCGATTGGAAGCGAACAATGTCCTCTACAATAACCCCGCGGAAAAATTCGGCGAGCAGTACCTCACCTTCCTCGACCCCGATGGGTTGAAGTTCGAACTTACGGTGCCTAGCAAAGCCGATACCCGTACACCATGGACAACCGATGAAATCGATGCGGCCCATGCCATACAGGGCTTCCACCACATCTCCATCACCACCACCAAAATAGACGCTACCGCCAGGATACTCACCGACGTATTTGGCTACCGCCTGCTGAAACAAGAGGTAAACCGGTATCGCTTCGTCACCGATGCCGTGGCCCAAGCCGCACTGGTAGATCTGGTAGAAGCACCGGGCGAGGCCGAGGGTGTGGTAGCCGGAGGCTCTGTGCATCATGTCGCCTTCCGCGTTCAAGATGAAGCCACGCTCATGCACTTCCGGGAAAAAGTAATCGCGCAAGGATTGCATATCACGGAAAAAATAGACCGCAACTACTTCTATTCGCTCTATTTCCGTGAGCCGGGAGGTGTGCTGTTTGAAATCGCCACAGACAACCCGGGCTTTGCCACCGATGAAACCGTAGCCGAGCTGGGGAGCGGATTGAAACTGCCGACCCAATACGAACGGTACCGCGAGCAACTGGAAAAGGTTTTACCCCAATTGGATTAACATGTATACACACGAGAAACAACTCATACAAGCCGGCAAATCGGCTGCACACGCCAGCAAGGCAGTGGTGCTGCTCCACGGACGAGGCAGCTCCGCCCCTGGCATCCTTTCACTGGCCCGCCATCTCCAGCTCGGCGACGCGCTCCTGCTGGCACCCCAAGCGACCAACAATTCGTGGGACCCTTATAGCTTCCTCGCACCCGTCAATGACAACCAGCCCGCGTTGGACTCCGCATTGGCACTGGTACATGAAGCTGCGGAGGAAGCCATGCAACTGGGCATTCCGGCCAGCGCGCTCTATTTTGTAGGCTTTTCACAAGGTGCGTGCCTGGCCCTCGAATACATCGCGCGGCACGCCCAACCCTACGGAGGTGCCGTCGCCTTCACGGGCGGACTGATCGGCGAATCGCTAAACCTCGATAACTATGGTGGTCAGTTCGGGGCCACACCTGTGTTGATCACCTCAGGCGATGCTGACCCCCACGTACCGCTGCACCGGATTGAAGAAAGTGCAACGATTTTGCGCGACCTAGGGGCAAATGTAACCCTGGAAATCTATCCCGGCAAGCCACATAGCATCAGCCCCGATGAGACGCTATTGGCCAACGAGGTGGTGTTTGGAGCTGGCGACACGGCGTAATCCGCCTTCAATCGGCGAGGACGAACCGGGCTTCCTGTGTGTCGCGCGAATTCGTGCCGACGAACACCACAAACGCACCGGGCTCGGCCACGTAATCCAGATGGGCATCGTAAAACTTAAGGTCGTCTACCGTGAGTTGGAAGGTTACACGTTCCGATTGGCCGGGCTCAAGCTTTATTTTCTGGAAGCCCTTTAGTTCCTTTACCGGCCGCGTTACCGAGCCGACCACATCGCGGATGTAAAGTTGTACCACCTCTTCACCGGTATAATCACCAGTATTGCTTACCTCAACGCTTACCTCAAGCGAACCCGTGGACTGCAGGCTGTCGCTGCTGAGCGTAACCTCGCCGTAAGCGAAGGTCGTATAGCTCAAGCCGTAACCGAAAGGATATAGCGGTTCATTAGGCACATCGAGGTAATTAGAGCGGAATTTCTGGAACCATTGCCCGTCGGCAAGCGGCCGCCCGGTATTTTTGTGGCTGTAATACAGCGGCACCTGGCCCACATGGCGGGGGAACGTGGCGGGCAGCTTGCCCGACGGGTTCACGTCGCCGAACAGCACATCGGCCACCGCTTTGCCGGTTTCCGTACCGCCGAACCACGCGTTGAGTATGGCTGGCACATGTTCTTGCTCCCATGTCAACGTGATCGGCCGCCCGGTAAACAACACCAACACCACCGGCTTACCCGTTTTAAGCAATTCGGCCAGCAACCGTTGCTGTATGGCCGGTATCCCGATGTCGGTGCGGCTCGACGATTCGCCGCTCATCT
>CAZTJY010000090.1:0-17129 GCA_964613725.1 uncultured Parapedobacter sp.
CGCGGAGTGGCTATGCAACTCCTCTCCGGATTCGACATCGCCTGCCATGACATTATCGGCAAAGCTACCGGCAAACCGCTTTATAAAATCATGGGTGGAGCCCGGCGGCAGCGTGTGCGCGCCTATGCTTCCACGCTGTTCAGACCGACACCCGAAGCCATTAAAGATGCCTGTGCTTTTTACCTTGAACGGGGTTTTACAGCCATCAAGTTCGGATGGGGCGTTTTCGGACAGGACCCAAAGCTAGACATCAAACTTGTAGAAGCGGCCCGCCAGGCGGTAGGCCCGGGTGTGGAACTGATGGTAGATCCCGGATGGATGGTGGATCGAAGTGCATATGATGCCATTGCGCTTTGCAGAGCGCTGGAACCGTACGACATTTACTGGCTGGAAGATTTTATGCACCCCGAAAATTATGAGGGGTATGCCAAAACGAAGGCGGCTGGTGTTAAAATCCGCTTGGCTGCCGGCGAGCAGGAGGCGACCGGCTGGGGGTTCCGGCAGCTGATTCAACAGGGTGGCATTGACGTAGTACAGCCCGATATTACGCGTTGCGGTGGGTTTACCCAAATCCGGAAAATTTTATGGGAAGCTGAATATGCGGGGGTGGATGTTTGTCCGCATGCCTGGCTTACCGACCTGAATACTGCCGCTGCACTGCATGTCAATGCCATATTGCCACGTTCGCTGTTTCTGGAATATAATGTAAGCGACAATCCCATGCTCCGGGAGGTCATCGAAAACCCTGTCCAGATCGATAAGTCGGGTTACATCGCGGTTCCCGACGGGCCCGGATTGGGGATCGTGATCAATGAATCAGCGGTGAAGAAATTCTGTGTTAACCGATGATAGGATGAAGCAAATTCTTGATTTCCCATTACCAGCCAATGATGCGGCGCTTTGGTGGCTTGGACAGGCCGGGTACATCATCCGGTCGGCCGATACGACCGTGGTAATTGACCCGTATCTTTCCGATTCGGCGGCCAAAGATACGCCGGAACTTACACGCCTATATCCGGTACCGCTCGACCCGGGGCAACTTCGCGCAGACGTGTATATCGTTACCCACGACCACCTCGATCACTTGGATCCGGAAACAATTGGACCCTATAAACACAAAGACGACACATGGTTTGTGGCACCAAGGCAGGCTGCGCGCAAGCTAATCGAGCAGGGGGTGCCGGAAAGCCGAGTCATGGTATTACATGCTGGTGAACGCTGGCAGCATGGAGCGGTTGAAATAAGTGGGGTTTTTGCGCTACCATCTGGTATCGACGTATTAGACACGACGGGTTATACGATAACATTTTCCAATGGTAGGCAGGTTTACCATACCAGCGATACAGAATTCCATCCGCTTGTGTTGGCTGCTGCACCCATAGCGCCCGAGGTGTTGTTGATTCCCATAAACGGCAAATGGGGCAACCCTGGGCCGGAGCAGGCTGCAAGGTTTGCACAAGCGCTCCAACCCAAGTATGTGCTCCCCAACCATTATGATCTGATGGCACTGAATGCCGAAAATCCGGCAACCTTTGAATGGTTTTGCAGACAGTATGCGCTGGCCGATCGATGCGTGGTACCTGAACGGATGAAGCCATTTAAATGGGGCGGTGAGCCGGAATTGAATGATATAAAATAAATTAATTGATTTAATACAAAATGAACATGAACAACAAAACAAATCTTTTCCAAACCGATGACGAGAAGTTTGATTGGATCCGAAAGCATCTTTATGTCCCGATCGTGTCGGACGTGATGGATACCCTAGGCCACCGGAACAATGCGATGCATCATCGCCTGCGGCCACTGGACCCTGACAACTGCGTTATTGTGGGGCGTGCAAGGACTCAACGGTGGATGGAAACGGATTATGTTGAACGGGATGCTTACGACCTGGAAATAGAGGCGGTAGACTCGCTAACCAAGAACGACGTAGTTGTTCATTCAACAGACAGCGCAAACACCAATGCGCCATGGGGGGAATTGATGAGCACCATTGCAAAGCGAAATGGCGCAGTAGGCGTTATTTGCGACAGCATGGTGAGAGACTGTAAAAAGATGGTGGAAATGGGCTTTCCCGTTTTCTATACGGGCATAAAGCCGGTAGACAGTTTGGGCAGGGGGCGTATGATGGCTTATGATGTGCCCATAAAGTGCGGTGGGGTGCTTGTCAGGGCGGGTGATCTTATTTTCACAGATTTCGATGGCGTCGTCGTGGTGCCGCGGGAAATAGAAGACCAAGTGTTGTCTCTGGCCTATGATAAGGTTACCAAAGAAAGTCAGTCGAGGAATGATTTATTGAATGGCGACACCTTAAGGGCGGTTTATGACCGCTACGGCGTACTTTAAGAATAGTTGACAGCTAAAAATATAACGTTATGAATATACTATGTGTAGCGGCACATCCAGACGATACCGAACTGCTCTGCGCAGGCACATTGGCCCGCTATGCCCAGGACGGGCATAGCGTTACGATTGCCATTTTTACCGACGGAAGTATCGGCGATGCCGTTGTGAAACCGGAGGTGCTACGTGTTACGCGCGAAAAGGAAGCGCGTAACGCTGCCGCCTTAATCGGCGCTAACCTGATTTGGTCAGGCGTTACCGATGAGCTGGTTTTTGCTGATAGGGAACAACGGCACTTGATGATCGATGTGCTCCGGGCGGCCGACCCGGATGTTATCTTTACCCACTCGCCGAATGACTACCATCCGGACCATCGGTATGTCGGTCAATTGGTATTCGATTCGTATTTCCAAAAGGGCTTACCGTCGATGCCAAACCAGTCACGCCCGGCCTGTCGGTTCGCACAAGCCCAACTTTATTATATGGATAACATATGTGGTATCCGGTTTGACCCCACGGAATATGTAGACATTACCGAAACGTTTGAAACGAAAAAGGCGATGCTCGCTTGCCATAAAAGCCAATTCGTGGCGATGGAAGACTTGGCCAGCACGGATATGAATGAAATGATTGAAATTCATGCCCGTTTCCGGGGATTGGCGGCAGGTTGCCGGTATGCTGAGGGTTTTGTCCGTGTGGATGCGTATCAGCGCGGACTAACCCGTCGTGTTTTGCCTTGAAGCATAAAACGTGTAATTAACCATGTACCGAATTAACTACTAACGACACCTAATTTATACCATGAATAACTTCCACCTGTCTGGCCTTGATATCTTCATCATCGTTGGCATTACCTTGTTTGTTGTCATCATCGGATTGATTGCGGCAAAAAAGGCGGACCGAACCGTGAAGGGCTACTTTTTAGCATCCGGAAAAATGCCCTGGTACTTGGTGGGGGCGGCTTTTGTTGCTACCACCGTGTCTAGTGAGCAAATTGTGGGAACCATGGGTGCAACCTATAAAGACGGAATGGGGATTGCAAACTGGACGTGGTGGGCCTTGCCCACGTATTTGCTGACGATGATTTTTTTCATTCCGATGTATTTGCGCAATAAGATCATGACCGTTCCGGAATTCCTAAAGCGCCGTTATGGATCTGCATGTGCCAGTATTTATAGTGTGGTAATGACCATCGGTTACATATTGGTCTTCCTTCCCCCCATCCTTTATGGCGGAAGCATCACCGTGAGTGAACTGACCGGCTGGGATCAATATTACGTCATGGTGGGTATCGTCGTGGTGACAGCGAGCTATACGCTTCTTGGCGGTCTTAACTCGGTGATGTGGACTGACGCCATCCAGTGCGTGCTCTTTTTGGGAGGCGGCATTCTTTTTTTCTGGCTGGCCCTCGACCACATCCCAGGAGGTTGGAGCGCTATGGTGGAAGCGGCGCCCGAGCGCTTTCACCTGTATCATCCACCATCCGATCCGGAAGCCCCTTTTTTAGGCCTCATTATTGCCTCCTTCGGCGTATTCTTGTTTTATCAGTCGTCTAATCAGGTGATGATACAACGCATCTTGTCGGCCAAAAGCACCTGGGATGGGATGGTGGGTATCGTCTTTGCAGGTTTCATCGGCATCGTTTTGCCCGTGGTGACCTGCCTGATTGGATTGGTGGTATACCATTGGCTGGATGTGATAGGCCGTGGGGAGTCTTTGCTGCCCAACGACTACGACAAAGCATTTCCGCTGGCATTGGAGACTTTCGCCCCTTCGGGCGTGAAAGGTATCGTATTGGCGGGATTTTTTGCGGCGATCATGTCTTCGGTAAGTGCACTTTCAAACTCGATTTCCACCATCTTTTCCCTGGATATCTATCGCAATTTTTTGCGGAAAAATGCGGGCGACCGGGAATTGATTACCACCGGGCAGCTATCAGGCGGCGTGGCGTTGCTGATCGCTTCGTTGATCGCCCCCATGGTGGGAACGGTCGGCTTATTTAAGTATTTTCAGATCGGCGTCACCTACATCGCCACACCCTTTATTTCAGTGATACTACTTGGGATTTTCTGGAAAAGAACGAGTTACGCAGGTGCAGTGGCAGGCCTTATTGGCGGGGTGGCTATCCAGGTGGTGTTGGCCATCGCATTGCCGCTATTGGCCATCAGGCTCCATTGGTTGTATGTGGGCGGCATTTCGCAGGTGCTCACCATGCTATTGATAATGATCGTATCGTTATACACCGCTCCGCCAACGGCAGACCAAGTGAAATCGTTTGTTTGGCGACCATCCTGGCTCCGTACGCTGGATGATGGGGTGCGACGCCCTTGGTATAAGCGGGTGGCATTTTGGGCGGCATTGTATGCGTTGGCTTGGTGTTACATCTATTGGCGGTTCTGGTAATGGGTCTGCTTGTTCGTGCTTGCCGTGATTTCGAAATCACAGGGAGAGGGGAAAACGCCCAGTGGGCTGCGACAGACTGGGTGGCACTGCAAAAACTGGATGCGGGTGGGAAACCCTATAAAAGCCAATTCAAGATGATGTATTCTCCACGTGGCCTGTACGTGCTGTTTTACGGCGAGGATGATCGGATCAGTTCTTCATTTGAGCACGACTTCGAGAAAATATATATGGGAGATGTGTTTGAAGTGTTTTTCCAAACCGATTCCGATCAGCCTTGCTATTTCGAATACGAAATAAGTCCGTTAGGCAAGGAGTTGGTTTTATTGATGACGACCAGGGATAATGTGTTGACGGGTTGGGCACCATGGCCCTACGAGAACGCGGATCGCGTGAAAAGGAACGTGTACGTTGTCGGCGGTGACGCCCGCCCGGGTGCTGCTATCACCCATTGGATGGCAGAATTGCACATCCCCTATCGATTACTGAGGACCTTCGGCCATGTACCCCCACTTAAGGGTACGCATTGGCATGGCAACTTCTGTCGGCTCGATTACGATAGTGGGTCCATGGTCAAATGGGCTTGGGCGCCGGTGGAGTCCTCTTTTCATGAGACCGATCGCTACCTCCCATTGGTGTTTGAATGAAGTAATTGAACGGGGCCGGTTATGGGTGCCGATGTTCTTTTGATGTTATGGATGATCTGATGCAAGTAAAAAAACCAAACAATAGAACCGTGGAAGTAGGTGTGGCACGGCTAGACATCACACCAAGTGTGCCCATGCGGCTATCGGGATTTGCCGCAAGACCAGCGGTGAAAGCCACCGAAGCTTTGCATAGGCTTTCTGCCAAAGCATTGGCACTGGGGAGCGATTCGGAAGGCCCTTCGATAATCATTACGGTTGATTTACTAGGTATCCAGTGGCGTATTGCAAGTCAGGTAATAACCAGGCTTTCGGCAAAGACAGGGATTGACCCGGCGCAGATTGTCATCGCCGCCTCGCATACGCATGGAGGGCCGGAAACCGGTAACTTGATCAATGTGTTGCAATGCCGGGGTGACTACCCGACCAGCTTCCATTTCAGTGACTGTCTGCCCGATCTGGATGAGCTGATTGCTATGGCCGAATTCAACGAAAACCTCATCCATAATCTGGAAGAAGTAGCACTCGCCGCATGGAATGACCGCCAGCCTGCATGTGTAGCATGGGGGCAAGGGGAGGCTTCGTTTGGTGTGAACCGAATAACGCCCGGGGGTCCGGTAGACCAAGCACTGCCGGTTTTGAGGGTAACTAGTCCGGATGGTAAGCTCCGAGCTGTTTTATTGAATTATGCGACCCACGGGATATCGTATGGCCCCACCGTCAATAAATTTCACGGCGATTGGATGGGCGAAGCGCAGCTTCAGCTCGAAGCGATGTTTCCGGGTGCTGTGGCGATGGTGGCCATTGGTTGCGCCGGCGATTCACATCCGGTTAGGCAGGGGAAAACCGCTTATGTTACTGCCTATGGAACGGAGATTGCCACTCGTGTGAAGCAGGTGCTCCAGTCGCCGATGACGCCCTTGGTTACGCCGCCCGTCGGAAAAATGACGTGGGTAAAATTGCCTTTTGGCAAGTTGCCAACCGTACCGGAATGGATTGAATGGGCAAAAACCGACAAAACCATCAAAGGCTACTATGCTCGGCTTGCCTTGGAACGTCTACAGCGTGGTGAGCAGCTTCCTAGCGAATTGGATTATCCCATACAGACCTGGGCCTTCGGAGAGGAATTGGTCATGATCAATATGGCAAACGAAGTGGTGGTAGACTATTCCCTTAAACTTAAGAATAAATTTCGCCCGGTGTGGATCAACACCTATGCAAATGACGTATCGTGTTACCTTGCTTCCCGCCGATTGATCAAAGCGGGCGGCTATGAAGGGGATGTCAGTATGTACTGGTATCATATGCCTGCACCTTTTGCCGAAGAGGTCGAAGATATCATCCTCGACGCGATCGATCGGATGATGCCCCGTTCGTTCAAAAAGTGAACGCTCTGTTGGGCGAAATAAATATGACATGCTGATTTCGCTGGAACCCGATGCGTCGTAAAGCTTGCGGCATAGAGGTGGAAATAGGATAAATATTTGTCGATATCATGCAAATGATTGTCTGAATCAAGGTATACATTTGTGATGTAGCTGAAGGTACTGAGATAAAACCTGGTATATTGAACACTAACCACTTGACACGTTATAGAAATGTTTAAAAAATCAATCACAACCCCCGTTAAAGCACCGCGGCGCATCGTTCCAGGCGTCAAGGTGCTCCAGGATGCCTGTTGGGCCTGTTTGATCGCGTTGTTATTTTCCCCTGCAACGGTATTCGCGAACCCGACAATAGCCGACATCGACGGTGCAACAAGAATCGTTAACGTACAGCGGGAAATAACAGGGCGGATAGTTGATGAATATGGAAATCCGATCGAGGCCGTTACGGTTTCGGTAAGGGAAACGGCTGTGACCGGTATGAGTGATAGCGATGGGTATTACCGTATTGCTGTACCTACGGGCGGTGCCGTCTTGGTGTTTACTGCCACGGGGTTCGTGCCCCAGGAGGTTAACATAGGTACATCCAGGGTTATCGATGTCACGCTGAGGCAGTCGACTGAAGATTTGGATGAAGTGGTCGTCGTCGGCTTCGGTACGCAGAAAAAGGTGAGCATTGTGGGTGCGGTTTCCACCATCGCAATGGATGAAGTGCGTAAAACTCCTACGCCGTCTATTTCCCAAGCCCTAGTGGGCAGGGTTCCCGGGTTGGTTAGCCGGCAAACGAGCGGAGAGCCGGGAAAAGATCAGGCTTACCTTTATATAAGGGGGCTTAGTAATTGGAATGACAACACACCCATTGTCATCGTTGATGGGATAGAACGCGATCTCAATACTATCAATATCGCTGAAGTGGAGTCGATTACCTTTTTGAAAGATGCCACCGCTACTGCGGTATATGGAATTCGGGGCGCGAATGGTGTCATCATTATTACCACCAAAAAAGGAGAGATCGGGGCCCCCGTCATCACCTTACGATCGGAGGTCGCACAATTGACAGGAATGCGGTTCCCGGATTTTATTAATTCCGGCGAGTTTGCCGAATTGTGGAATGAAGCACGCCTGAACGACGGGCTTTCTCCCACATACCGTTCGGAAGAAATCTTACGTTTTTATGATGGGTCCGATCCGTATCTGTATCCGAATGTCAATTGGATCGATGAAGTACTGGAAAAATCAACGACGCAAACCCTCCACAACCTCAATATTAGTGGTGGAAATGAACGGGTTCGCTATTTCGTGAATTTAGGTTACACCATGCAGGATGGTCTGTTTAAAACAGACCCGCAATTTGAATACGGAACGAACGTGCGGATGCACCGGTACAACCTGCGTTCGAATGTGGATGTAACGCTCTCGTCAAATCTTGTCGCCGAAATCGGTTTAGGTCTTATTAGCAGGCAGGACCAGGGCCCCGGGTATGGATCGGCCGCGATCTTGAATTCGGTCTTTGATTATGCACCGCATAAGATTCCGATGTATAACCCCGACGGTACATTTGGTGCAACCATTTTCAATAACTACACCAATCCGTATATGCAAACGACGCACGGCGGCTATACAAACCTACTTTCCAATAATATGCAAGGCACGTTTACGCTCAAATGGGACTTGGGCAAGCTAGTTACCGAAGGGTTGAGCTGGACCAACACGTTTTCTTTCGATCAAAATGTTTGGGGTTCAAACCAACGGCTGAAAGGCATTACGAGCAAAGAATACGAAGGTATTTATAGCTACGGGGAAGATAAGTACCACGTTTGGTTTGAAAAGGCCCCCGAAATCTACTCCACCGCCGCAGGGAACACGCGGTATCTACGGTTTTTTAGCCAAGCCAACTATAACCGTTCATTCGGAGCGCACGGCGTATCGTCCATGCTGATGTTTAACCTCGGTGAGGGCGTTAACCTTCTGGCCGCAGATGGGACAAATGCGTTGCCTTCGCGCGTCATGGGCGTATCAGGCCGTGCGGTTTATGATTTCAACCAACGGTACATCGCCGAATTCAGCTTTGGTTACAACGGCTCGGAAAACTTTGCTCCCGGTCGGCGGTATGGCTTCTTCCCTGGCGTAGCGTTGGGCTGGAACATAGCTAACGAAAGCTTTTGGAACATCGGCCAAATCAATATGCTGAAAATAAGGGGCTCGGCCGGTAAGGTCGGGAACGACCGTACGGGAGGGGCGAGGTTTGCCTACCTCTCTACCACAGGTAGTGCAAACGGCTACCTGTTTGGTGAGAGCTTTTCATCCAGGGTTGGGTATGCCGAAGGTCGGATCGGAAGCGAAAAAGCCATCACATGGGAAGAGGCAACAAAATATAATCTCGGTCTGGACGTGGGGCTGTTCAGAGACAAACTGACGTTTCAAGTAGACGCCTTTAAAGAAATGCGGGATGGATTACTGGTACAGCGGACAGCCTCTACACCACAGGTATCCGGATTCGGTTCCCATCAGCTGCCGTGGGCCAATATCGGCAAAACCGAAAACAAAGGGATAGAGGGCATGTTGCAGGCGCGAAACACGACGGCGGGAGGACTATTCTATTCGGTCAAAGGAAACATTACGTTTACCCGAAGCCTTACTGTGTTCCGCGATGAGCCGATCAATAAGCCCGATTATCAGGCATTTCGCGGCCATTCCCTGAGCACGAGCCTAGCGTTGGTGGCCCTCGGATTCTTTGAAGATCAGGAGGATATTCTCAATAGCCCCGTGCAGACATTTGGTCCGGTCCGGCCAGGCGATATCAAATACCGAGATGTCAATGGCGACGGCATGGTTGACCAACGAGATGAGGTGATGGTGGGCCACCCCCAAGTGCCGGAGTTGATGTATGGTTTTGGCTTCACATTGGCTTATAAAGGGTTCGATGTGAGTGCGTACTTCACCGGTGCCGGAAATGCCAGCTACTTTTCTTACGGTCCCACGGTTTATCCGTTTGTCTGGGGCAATGATGCCAACCTGCAGCGGGAGTTTTACGAGCATCGCTGGCGTCCAGGAGCAGACAATACCAATGCCCGTTATCCGGCGGTTTCTTCGGGGCCGAATTTAAACAACAACCGTATCTCTACCCTATATATGCGCAATTCCAGCTATTTCAGGCTTAAAAATGCGGAAATAGGTTATGCCATACCGGAACGTACGCTCACCAGATTGAAACTGACGAATCTCCGCTTTTTCGTTAATGGAATTGACCTGTTGCTCTGGGATAACCTAGGTATTGTTGATCCGGAGATGAATAATGGTAATTCTGCCCAGTATCCGAAGCAGCGTACCATTAATACAGGTGTTGAAATCATTTTCTAATTCATAAAAAAGATGATATGAAACGAATACAATCTATAACCATGCTGGTTTCGGTTTCCCTCTTTGCCCTTGTGTCATGCGATAGTTATTTGGATAAGGGGCCAGAAGAGAATATGGCCCTTCCCGAGGCGTTTGCGGAACGCCTATATACAGAGCGCTTCCTGAACAATATTTATTCCGGCATTCCAAATGAGATGGATTTCCACAACTTCGCATTTAACCCCTTTGTAGGTGGCTCTGATGAGATGGAGGTCACGTTTGCGGGCGCAGTTGCTCAGCTCATAAATAATGGCTCGCTGAGTCCGGCTAATAACTTACCTATATGGGGAAGGACTGCCGAATGGAGCCGGAAATGCAATTTGTTTCTTGAACATATCCAATATACGGATATGTCGGCCGAGGCAAAGAGTGTATGGATCGGCGAAGTACATTTTCTGCGGGCTTTCTTCAATTTCTTGGCCCTCCGTATGTACGGGCCCATTCCAATTTATGATCATTCACTCGATCCCGGCACCGACTTTACCACCCTGGAGCGGGGTACGTATCAAGAGTGTGTAGATTTCATCGTCAGTGACTGCGATGAGGCATTCCGCCGTTTGCCTGCCAAACAGAACAGCGCCGAATACGGCCGTGCTACTGCAGCGGCAGCCCTCGCCCTGAAGTCGCGCTTATTGCTGTATGCTGCATCTCCCCAATATAATGGAAATCCGGATTACCGCGCATTGGTGAACAGCGCCGGCGAACAGCTATTCCCCGAGTATGCACGCGACCGGTGGGTGAAAGCCGCGGAAGCGGCCAAGTTATGTATCGATTTCAGCGAAGGCAACCTGTCCGGAACAAGCCCACAGTATCAGTTGCACGTCGCCGCTTCGGGCAAACCGGTCGACTCACATTATGAATTATTTACCAAAAACTGGAACCAGGAGGTGCTTTTTGCTGGCAACATCGGCACGAATATGTTGTTTGAGCAATGTATTCACCCCAAAGGACAGAATGGGTTTAGTTTTTACGCACCCACCCAACAGATGGTGGATGCTTACCGAATGGCGGATGGTAGCCATCCGTTTGAACTGACGGACGAGGGGCAGGTGGCCTACTCCGCGACGGGCCAACCCACGATTGTTCCGGGATCGGGTTACACCGAGTTGGGGTTCGCCGATTCGGATAGCCCCGATGGTTACTGGACGGCGAGCGTCAGCAACATGTATGTCAACCGTGAACCAAGGTTTTATGCCCACATTAATTTTGCCGGTTCGTTGTGGAGGAATTACCAAAGCGAATTTTGGTACACAGGCAATGATGGCTTGCAGCAAGGTGGTGCCAACCATTCTAAAACTGGTTACGTCATTCGTAAATTTGCCGACAAGAACACCAACCTGCTGAATCAGGTCATTACGCAACGTACATGGATCTGGTTCCGTCTAGGTGAAATTTACCTGAACTATGCCGAAGCTTTGAACGAAGCACACGATCAGGTTCACCCCGATGTTTACACCTATTTGAATAAAATACGGCGTAGAGGTGGCCTGCCAGAACTCACCGGGCCTCATACGCCCCAACAGATGCGTATACTCATCCGACAGGAGCGCCAGGTGGAATTAGCGTTCGAAACTCACCGTTTCTTTGACTGCCGACGGTGGTTGATTGCAGACCAAACCGACGGGAACACCATCTATGGATTGAACATCGGCGCGGGAAATAGCCTTACCGACCCCGAATTTTACCAGCGGACGGCGATGGAAAAGCGGACGTTTGTGTCGCCGCGAAATTACCTGTTCCCCATACCGGAAAGTGAAATCCAAATTGTTCCGGCATTAATACAAAACCCGGGCTTTTAGTTCCCTATACATTAAAACACAATGTTATGAAAAAGAAATTTATAGGAACATGGGTGATGCTGCTGACTTTCATGTTCGCCTGCGACAACAAAGATGTGGTATATGAGATACCCGGGGCCGAAAAATACACACATGTTTACCTGATACAGGCCGTCAACGTGCCGAATACGGCCTCTTTATTTATGATCGAGGGGACACAGACGCTCAACTATAGTGCTTTTTATTCGGGCATGACCGCCCCGAAAGACATTAAAGTTAAGTTTTCCGTAGATCCGGCACTGGTGGATGAATACAATGAGATCAACCAGACATCGTATGAAGCTATGCCCGAAGGGAGCTATGAACTAGAGGCTAGCGAAAGTGTGATTCCGGAGGGAGAAAGCCGTACTCCACTTCTGAAGATCAGTATCCACACATTCGGACATATCGAAGCCTTCAAATCGTACCTGCTACCATTGGTTGTAGAAACGTCGGACGCCCCGCTGAATCAAGAACTCGCTGTCGCTTATTACCAGATCGTAGGCTCATATGCGCCGGGGCAGATTCCGCGTCGTTTGCTCAACGATCATGTTCCCAATGCCATCGAAATGTTCTCCTATCGGGATAAGTCTTTGGTTACGAGAAGTGAGGATGGCGTGGTGCGGTCTTATCCGTATGACGCCGACAGCCAGACCTTTGGTGCTCCGAAGACGATTGCCAACGAATGGATATATGGGTTTGTTCCCCATTTGGCCGCAGTGGGAGGGGATAGCCCCAAATTTTTAATGACAGACGGTGCCTGGTTAATATGGGTAGTTACTTGGGATGAAGACGGTAGTACACCGTTGCCGGAGCCAAGCGATTTCAGCGTGTTAAACAGGTGGCTATTTACCGGTGGTGCCAACATTTTCGATCGATTGATCTATACATCACGAACGGACGGCCTTTTTGGCCGGTGGGGCAGCGACGGGTCGATAAGCTATTATCAGTTCAATGGTGATTGGACAGCCTATACAGGCGTCGCCTTCAGGAATTTTGTCAACTGGAGCAACCAGCGCATCATTTTTGTCTACAAAGGCGACTTCATAACCATAGACGATGCGGGTGACATGTGGCTGTATAAGTATTCCGCTGGTGATTACCGGATCAATCCCCCAACCAAAGTAGGTAGCGGATGGGATATGTATACGCATGTTACGCCTTTCGGTGATCACCTGGTGGCGCGAGACGCGGATGGAAATCTGTGGGAATATGAGTTTGACTTAAGGGGTTTCTGGGCATTGAAATAATGGTATTACGACATAGAATGAGGATATGAGAACTATAAAACTAAGGTGCCAGATATATCGCGTTATGCTTGGTCTCGGTATACTGGTGCTGGGCGCCTGTGAAAAAGAAACAAGTAGCGATAATCATTTTATCTATTTTAGTATAACAGCGCCCTATCAGCGGATCGGTGGCGTAGAATTCACTATCGACAACCGGACGGGTTCGATCCAGAATGTGGATAGCCTGCCGGCGGGTACGGACCTGACCGCATTGAAGGCTTTTTTTGTGACGAACCACGATAACGACGCGGTATATGTTCATGGAACGAAACAGGTCAGCGGCGTGACGGTCAATGACTTTTCGTCTCCGGTAACTTATCGCGTAGAGGCATCAGGGCAAACGAGGGAATATACCGTCAGCCTGAAGGTATCGGAGGCGCGCCAGAGCCAGGCTGGGGTGAAACTGCAAAATCAAACCGGCTTCGTAAAGGCCGTAGTGGCCGATCGCGCGGAATGGCTCCATGAAGCTGTTCGGCTTTCCGAAGTAAAATTCATCGACAGGGACAACCGGTCCCTGGCGTTTTATTTATTTGAGGTCGACCTCACGAATCCGCAGGTAAGCATTCAAGCTACCGCCGCTTCCGATCAAGCCGATCAATGGGCAACGGCGACGATGCTCGACCAGGCACGGGCATTAGAAGGAGGCGCCTCCCGTGTATTGGGAGCGATAAACGGTGATTATTTTAATGCCCTTACCGGTGCCCCGGAAGGCATCCTGTATATCGATGGGAATGCACTGAAAGCAAATTTCGATATACCCAATAATAATTCCGGCTTTTTTGCCATGCGGACGGATGGAAAGGCTGCTATCGGCAGTTACGAAAACTATCCAATCGTGATGGACAAACTACAGCAGGCGATAGGCGGCCGTGAACGGATCATGTTAGACGGGGGCGTTTCGCCGGGGTTGGGTGGCTCATTGGATCACCGAGCCGTCGTGGCCACATCGCTCGATCTGAAAACGTTGTACCTTGCCGTTATCGAAGATTCATCACCGGTGGTTGCCGGCGTATCGCTTGCTGATGTAGGAGGTTCCCTGCGGGCAATGGGCGCTTCACACGCATTGAATTTGGGCGGTGGTGCCGCCAGTAGTTTCGTAGCCCGGCAAAACGACAACCTGGTGGCCTTAAATCGTCCCGCCGACAGCTTGATCGGCGTGAGTAACGGTTTAGCCATTGTAATCAAAAATTAAACCCACTTAACAAGGGGCCATATATCGCCCGTCATCGCGCAGGCCGTCAGAGGGCTGCGAAGCATATGAGGAAAAAGAGATGAGACTGAGATTGTTTATTTTGCTGTACGTGCTGTCTTTCAGTACGGTTAATTTTGCCCAACCGTTACGTTCAGATATCGAAGCAGAACCGTTGTTCCATCCAGGTGCATCGGCTGCCGAACCGAATATTGAGCTTGCCAAGCTGTGGTGGCCCGACCAGCGTAATATCTGGACTCCCATCGGCTGGAAAGACCATTATTTCCGGTTCAATGTGCTGTATAACGGAACAATAATCGTGGAGCCGGCGCCGCACTGGGCACCGATGCGCGTGAACTCCAGGAAATACCTCGGGCAGGATTTTATGTTGTCCTTTTTTCCTTTGCCATCGGCTACCCCGCCGTCATTGCCCAAAGAGGTCACGTCTTTATGGCGTATTGATGGCGGGCGCGGCATTCAGGGCTGGCGGAAAGATACCGAAACCCCCGTCCTTTACACCGATTTCCCGCTGCAGGAGGGGATTGTTGTCCGGCAGGAAATCTTTGCCAACGTTAAAGGCAGTAAGGACGTCGAAACGGGTATTGAGCCTTTGTATGCATGGGTTCGGCTTTCGGTGACCAAGGTAGATCACAGCCGTTTTACTGGCGTAATCCCGGTAGCCACCCAATTGAGCAGGGTGTATTATATCCATTCGCAGCGCTATCTTCAGGAGGACGGGATTACGATCGACATCAACCCGGAGCTGGCACCTTACCCGAACGAACTGTCGTTGGCGAATTTCAGCGAAGGCGAACAACAAGGCTACCGCGTCATGGAGCCCGATGGCAAGGTGCGGCTGGCGATATTGCCCACCTCGCAAGACCGAAACATCACCCTAAGTCCGATAGACTCAGGAATGTATAACCTAAGGATAGATTTAAATGCCGAAGTAGGCGATCACGTCGATGTGCTGATTCCCATGCTGCCCGAAGAGCGGGCCGAAATTGATAGCCAGCAGGCGCTTGGCTTTGAAGGCGCGTTGGCAGCAGCAGAACCTTATTGGCAACAGAAGCCGGCTTCGGCAGCTAACATACACGTGCCCGAGGAGTATATAAACCGATGGCTTTCCCATAGCATCAAGTTTGCTGAAATCATTGCAGAAAAGGATTATGTGAATGGTGAATACACATTTTTATCCGGCTCTTGGGGCTATGATAATTTATGGAGTACGCCGACTTCCATGACCAGCCACATGTTTCTGAGCCTGTTGGGGTATCATGAATCCGTAGGACGGCACTTGGAGTTGTTCCGCAAGAACCAAGGTACAGTCAAGCCTCCGGGGCCAGCTTATGACCTGCACCCCGGCTATTATAGCACACCGAAAACCTTGACCGCATTCGACTGGCTGACCGATCACGGTGCTATCCTGCATCAGGCCAGCACGCATGCCCTGCTATCCAGAGACCCGGTATTCATCGCTAACTGGACGGAGTCGATTGTGAAAGCGTGCGATTTCATTAAGGATATGAGTGCTAAGACGGATTTCGAAGGCGTAAAGGGGCTATTGCCACCAGCGGTAGCTACCGATGAGTTATTTCCGATCCAAGCGGTATGGAACATAGCATGGAATTTCAAAGGCCTCCATACGGCAGTAAAGTTCCTTCAGGCTATCGAACATCCAAGAGCTGATGAGTTTTCGGATTTTGAAGCAAATTTTAAATCGACTTTTGTCGCGGAATACCGTAAACTTGTTGAAAAAGGCGAAACGTGGATCGATAACAACGGGAACGTACGGCCGAAACCGCCTACGAACCTTACGTTGGAACCTACTCCGCAGCACCCATTTACCGATGCCTTTTACTTGGACACCGGTCCGATGGTATTGGTGTGGGCGGGCTTGATGGATGCCGACGATCCGATTATGCGATCGGTGGTGGATTTCTTCCGTCACGGACCTAACCACAACTTTTACAGCACGCGGTTTAACCCGCTTTCGCGGCCTTTCCTAAATCGGGAGATATCTACTTGTGAGCCCTGTTACAGTTGGAACGTTTTCCACTCCTGGCAGCTGAATGATCGGAAACATTTTCTGGAAGGCCTTTACAGCTTACTCGTGGGGGCCACTTCCCAGCAAACATTTATATCATGTGAGCATCGGCATGGCATCCAAGGGACGTTATTCGCCACACCTTTGGCCTTTACCATGATGCGCCTGGCGGTGATCGATGACGAGATCGAAGACCATGCACTTCATTTGCTTCGTCTCTGTCCGGATGCATGGCTATCCTCAGCAGAAGAGATGGTGTTTGAAAACATGCCTACCAAGTATGGTGTAGTCGATCTGAAAGCCCGCGTGTCTGAAGACAATAAAACGCTTCATGTGACTTTTCATGGTAACTGGGTTAAGCAGCCGGAGAAAGTAAGCCTCCATATCCCAGCAGGAAAGTTCAACAAAATCATCGTGAACGGGAAGAAATATAAACCGGTCAATACCCTTATACTTTAACATAGCCTACGCTTTATGAATGACGATCATACTTCTCCTTCTAGAAGGAGGTTTCTACGCCATGCAATCGGTGCCACCGCTGCTTCGGCGCTGTTGCCGGGCTATACCCTTGCTGGGGCACCGATAGCCGGACCGGAGGCGGGTTCGTGGGGCG
>CAZTJY010000091.1:0-1567 GCA_964613725.1 uncultured Parapedobacter sp.
CATCGACGATCGCTTTTACCGTCTGGTTACCCACGTTTGTGCGACCGTTGTTTTCATAGGTCACCGAGGCATCCGAAGGCAAATTCCCGCCGATCAATAGCGAACGAGCCGTACCATCGTACGTATAGGCCGCATCGGAAAAGGCAATCCCCGTGATTACCGCTTTTTCAATGGTCAGCGTGGCCTCCAGCACCAGCGTCTCGTAGTTGGCGCCGGCGATGGTGGCGGTTACCTGCTGCGACCCTGCGTCGGTTCGGGCATTGCTCGCGTAGCTGACCGCGGCACCGTCGGGCAGGGTGCCCGTGACCGCGAGCGATTTCTCGGAGCCGTCAAAGGTGAACGTAACGTCTTCGAGCGTGATGCCGGTGATCTCCGCTTTCTCAACGGTCAGTGTGGCGGTCAGTTCCAGGTCGGCATGGCCAGCCATGGATACCGTTGCGGCCACCTCGTAGACACCAGCATCGGTTTGTGAATTTCCTGTATAGGCCACCGTGGCATCCGCCGGAAGGCGGGCCACAACGATGGAATGTGCCGTGCCGTCGTAGGTAAACGAGGCATCCTCAAAGATAATGTCATCCCATTCGGGCGATTCGATGACCAAGCGCACGGTTTTTGAGGCGCTCAGGTAATTGGCCGTTTCCCCGGAGGTGATGGTAATGGTATAATCGCCGAGGGCAACATAGCCTTGCTGTGGCGAATAGGTCAATGCGGTTTCCGTATGGTTCAGCATGGCGGCTACGTTCTGTTGCGTACCGTCGTAGGTACGGAACTGTTCGTCGTCCGCCGTGATGTTTGCCGCCGCTTTTTCGATGGTCAGCGTGGCCTCCAGCACCAGGGTCTCGTAGTTGGCGCCGGTAATGGTGGCGGTTACCTGCTGCGACCCTGCATCGGTGCGCGCGTTGTTCATGTAGCTGACCGTGGTGCCCCCGGGCAGGTCGCCCGCGATGGCCAGGGACCTCCCGGAGCCGTCATAGACGAAGATGCCGTCTTCAAGCCTGATGCCGATGATTTCCGCTTTACCAATGGTCATCGTGGCGGTCAGTTCCAGGTCGGTGTGCCCGGCCATGGATACCGTGGCGGTCACCTCATACACACCGGCATCGGTTTGTGCATTGCCGGTATAGGTCACCGTGGCATCCGCCGGCAAGCGGCTAACGAAGATGGAATGTGCCGTGCCGTCGTAGGTAAACGAGGCACCGTCAAAGGTGATGTCATCCCATTCGGGCGATTCGATGACCAAGCGTACGGTTTTGGAGGTGCTCAAATAATTGGCCGTTTCCCCAGCGGTGATGGTAATGTAGTAGTCACCCAGTTGGGTATAGCCCTGTTGCGGGGCGTAGGCCAGTGTGGTTTCCGTATGGTTTAGCGTGGCGGCCACATCCTGCCGTGTGCCATCGTAGGTGCGGAACTGTTCATCGTCCGCCGTGATGGTGGCGGTCGCTTTTTCGATGGTCAGCGTAGCGTCCAGTTCCAAGGTTTCGTGGTTGTCGCCGGTGATGGTGGCGGTTGCTTGCTGCGATCCTGCGTTCGTTCGGGTGTTGTTATCGTAGTGTACTTCGGTGCCGTC
>CAZTJY010000091.1:1667-17105 GCA_964613725.1 uncultured Parapedobacter sp.
ACTTCGAGGGACTTTAGGGACGCATCGTAGGTGAAGCTTTGGTCATCGAAGCTGATTCCGGTGATGGTTGCTTTTTCGATGGTCAGCGTCGCTTCCAGTTCCAAGGTTTCGTGGTTGTCGCCGGTGACGGTGGCGGTTGCTGGCTGCGATCCTGCGTTCGTTCGGGTGTTGTTATCGTAGTGTACTTCGGTGCCGTCGGGCAACGTTCCCGTGACTTCGAGGGACTTTAGGGACGCATCGTAGGTGAAGCTTTGGTCATCGAAGCTGACTCCGGTGATGGTTGCTTTTTCGATGGTCAGCATCGCTTCCAGTTCCAAGGTTTCGTGGTTGTCGCCGGTGATGGTGGCGGTCACGTTGTATATGCCCGCATTGGTTTGAACGTTGTTACCGTAGTTTACTCCGGTGCCGTCGGGCAGGTTGCCGGTGATGGTCAGGGATTTCTCCGAGCCGTCAAAGGTGAAGGTACCGTCTTCAAAGGTGATTCCGGTGATGGCTGCCGGCGTGATGGTGAACGCTTTGTTATTTTCATCAAAATCAATCGCATATCGATCGGCCTTGGGCCCGTACTCGTCAATGAGGATACTGTAGCTTCCCACGTCTTCGCCGGGTTCACGTGTTACGGACGCGATGATATCGGCTAATTCATCCGAAATCGGGAGCCAATCTCCGGTAGGCAGTTGTATTTCCAGCTGCGCAGGATCGCTTGCTCCAAACACTTTCTGGGCCGCGACCGCTTGAAGCGATACCGGGCGGGGGTCGATTCGGATATCAAATATTTTGGTTGCGGTGGCGTAGTTGTCGGATGCCGGGAGGAAAACCTCCACCTGCGTGGTTCCGATATGATGGCCTCCCATCAATCGTGATGATGTGAAATTTAAAATGGTGAGCAAGCCTTCATCACCGATTTCATGCACCTGTATATCGCTGGGATCGCCGTCCCAATCGCCAACCTCAAACGTTATCCAGATGGAATCGCGGTAGTGCCGCTCCACCAGTCCGTCCTCCGGCACAGCAACCCCGTCAAATAGGACGGACCAGTTGAGGGCAGGGGGAGCTTCTTCGACGAGGACCGTCACTTTGGCCTGCAGACCATCCGGATTGATGAAGTAGGGTTCCTCTTCCGGCATCACCAAGGGTGCGTGGAAGATGTATTCGCCGGCCGTATGGCCGTCGTAGCTGTCCCCATCCGGAGCGGAAATCAAGGTCCATTCGGAGCTTGCGGCAAGTGATGCCGATCCCAGATTTCCATCGGACAACTCGACAATCGCCGAAATGGGCAGGTCGTCGATATCATCCCATGGCGTGCCGTATTCTACAATAACCGAGGACAGGGGAGCAACAAGTGTAATCATTGGATCCGGTTCCTGTACCTGAATCTGCACCTCAGCTTTCAGTCCATCCGGATTGGTGAAATACGGTGTATCATCTATTTCGGGCATCAAGAGGGGAACCTGATACACGTAAGTTCCCGGCACCTCGCCGTCGTAGGCGCCCCCCGGCGGGGATTCCAGTGTCCAGTCGTCGGGGGCACTTAGTGTGACAGTCACCATGTTGCCGGTGGACAGCTCGCCCACTACTGAAGTCGGTAATCCGGCTATGGCCGACCATGGCGTGCCATGCCGCACGCGTACCGGATCTAGCAGGGCCAAATGCTCGATAACCGGGCCTGCATACTCATAGGCGCCGATATCTACCTGATTCTCGAAGACACGGCCGTTGTTCGCCACATCGTGTCCCCATCGGGGGTCGTTGGATTGTGTCGGCATGGATTCCGTGGGCGAACTTCGTAATACGTCCCAAAGCCACTCGTTGCTGCCGGCATCGATTGCTCCACCGCCTTCGATGAGCATGAAGTTGCCATTGGCTGCATCCCTAAAGGGATCGGCTGCCGCAACCACATTACCCGCTGCATTATTTCCCCAGCTTGCCTCCCAGCCCCCGGTTCCCTGTACCAAGCTGTATCGGAACTCAGGGCTGCCGGCCCTCGTTTCAATATTCGCATCCTGCGGCGCAACGTTTCCCCAAAAGATGGTGTTGTTCACTTTGGGAGCGGCCCCTGTACCCGTATACATTCCGCCGCCGCTGCTAATGGCTGTGTTTTTCGCCACTGTCACATTTGTCAATACCGGGATTGAAGCCGTGCTCGCCATACCTGCACCGACATCACTTCGGTTTTCAGCAATGAGTATATTCGTCAACGATGGATTAGCCGCTACGTTGGATACCCCGCCGCCGGTATTGGTTGCGGTATTTCCACGAATAACCAAGTTGCGTAAATCCGGAGACGACGCGCTGTGCAAGAATCCACCACCCTGCTGTCGCCGTATCGTTTCCCCATATACGGTCAACTCACCCGTTCCATCGGCTTTTCCACCGGTGACGATAAAGCCCTCAAGCATGGTGTTGCCCACGTTGCCGGCCGACACCACCACATGGTAGGCATGCTCACCATTTTCGAGTTCACCGCTCAGGATAGTCGGGTATATTTTCCAATTCCTCACATTGCGGATTATTGCGGGTTGTTCGGGAAACCCGCCGTATAGTTGGATATTGGGCGATAGCAAGAAACTGTTGTCCCGACCGGTTGTGGGGAACCCCGTGTTATCCACTTCCGTCAGTCTGTACCGCGGCCGATACGTGCCGGTGGCTACATAGATTTTTAACGGATTATCGGCATCCCATGAAGCGGTTCCGCTATCGTGTCTTCGTTTTGCCCAATGCAATACATCGGCCAGTTCGGGAATTGCGTGGGACCAATCGGAACCATCCCCGCTGTAGATTGCGGTGTGCTGGTTTACGTTTTGGTTTACATATACGATGTTGTTGGCGTCGGGTGTGATGGTGGTTAACAACGCTTCGAAACCTCCCATGTCCACGAAATCGCCGATAAACCGATGGTTACCCGCGAGGTCGCGCCCCCAGCGGGAATCCGCGTGGTCTGTGGGCATGGCTTCGGTGGGAGAACTCCGCAACATCTCCCACAACCACTGGTTGCCACCCGCATCAATCGCTTCGCTTCCCTCCGTCAAGGTAAAATCACCGTTGCCACTGTCCATAAACGGATCGGTCGTCGAGGCAATATTTCCTTCTTCTGAACTACCCCAAGCTGCCGACCAGCTGTCGGCTCCGCCCACAAGGCTATGCCAAAACCTCGGCGTTGCTGTTGTTGCATTGTAAATATCGATGCCACCTATTGGGGCCGTATTCCCCCAGATGATACTATTGCGGATTTGCGGGTTGGCCTCGTTAACGTTGGACATTCCACCTCCCCAGTTGCCCGCCGCGTTTCCGCTGATGACGACATGGGTCAACACCGGCGACGACACTGTATTGTACATCCCGCCCCCGGATAATCCGGCGGTGTTTGCGGTGATGGCGGCATTGACCAGGCCCGGATTCGATGCGGTGGTATATAGCCCGCCCCCATTGGCAGCGGCTTCATTATTGAAGACCGTGATATTGGCCAATATGGGCGATGCGCCCGACAAGTAGATGCCCCCACCGTTGTTTCTAAAGATTTCGTTTCCATCCACCACCACAGGAGCCATACCGGGGTCGGCATTTGCCCTGCCGCCGGTAACCGTAAAGCCATCGAGCCGTGCCAATCCGACATTGCCCACGGCCGTCACCACATGGAACACCTGTTGTCCAGAAATCACGCCGCTCAGGATGGTTTTGTTCTGGTTCCAGTCCCGGTCGTCCAACTGCGCTTCATGCCCGGCAAAACCGCCATAAAGCCGAATGTTTGGTATGAGTTGGAACGTTCTGTCGGAGGCGACCCAATTTGGTGCCTCTCCCGTTATCCGATATAACGGATGATAGGTCCCTTTCGCCACATATACGTTCAGCGGGTTGTCTGCATTCCAAGGTGGCGTAAATCTTGATTGCTGGAGCCGGATCCATTCCAGTGCATCGGCCAGTTGCGGTATGGCGTGCTCCCATGAAGAACCATCACCCCGATAGCCGGGTGCATGTTGGTCAACGGCTTGGTTCACATGGAGCACATTGACGGTGTTGGGTTGGTAGGTCAGCGCTTCATAAGCCCCCATGTCGACCGTCTCACTGTATATCCGGGGGTGTCCGTCCAGATCCGTTCCCCAGCGATCGTCTCTGGTATCGTCCGGCATCGGGTCTGCCTCTTCGCTGCGAATGGCTTCCCAGAGCCATTGGTTATCACCGGAACCCACCGGACTGAAACTAGTCCGTTCCTGTAGGGTGAAATCGCCATTGTCCGGATCGGCAAACGGATTCCAGGCGGGTGGCGCAAGGACTTCCCCTCCGTGATTTATGCCCCATTCCGGAAGCCAATTCATTCCTCCGAACGGCCCGATCAGTATGTTCCAGGATTCGGATACGCTGCTTACATCTTGATTGTAAATATGATTGCTTCGCGATGCGTTATTTGGCACCGTATTTCCCCAAAATATGGTATTGCGGATTTTTGGAGAAGAACTGAAGTTGTTGTGGATGCCACCCCCGCCATCAATTGTACCAAAACCACTCCCTACGTTGGCGGCGTAATTCGCCGCGATGGTCACGTTGGTCAGGGTAGGCGACGCATTATTGACGTTGTATATAGCCCCTCCACCAACTTCTGCGCGATTATCGTACAGCAAGGTGTTGACGATGTCGGGCGAGGTACTTTGGTTTGCGATACCCCCACCGTGCTCGTTAGCGCTATTGTTACGAATGATGACATGGGAAATGTAGGCGGGAATCGTATTGGCATTATACATGCCGCCCCCGCGTTGTCCGGCCGCATTATCGCGGATAGTGGAGCGGAGCAAATGAACACCGGTGGCCGTGTTGTTATATATGCCTGCTCCGAACTCCGAGGCCGTATTGTCTTTAATGATTACACGGTCAATGGTCAACGATGCATACGATATGAATATCCCACCGCCGGCGCGTCGTGATACTTGATAGTTGTTTCCGGATCGGGTTATGGGCACGGGTGTCGAGCTACCGATGGCTCTTCCGTTGCTCACGGTGAAACCGTCAAGCCGGGCATCGGCCATCGCCGCAGTCGCTAATACGACGTGATAGACGTGGGAAGTTCCGCCAAGGGAGCCTGTCAATACCGTTTCATTGGCGACCAAGTTGCGTTTTTCAGGATCAGTCTCACCGGCTGCAAACCCACCATACAGATGGACGCCGCGAGCCATCCGGAAACTCCGATCCTTATTGTCCGTAGGTACGCCATTATTGTCTACATCTGCAATCTCGTACAAAGGTCGATAAGTACCTTTGGCTACATAAATTTTCAGTGGATAATCCAACCCCCAAACGGGATCCCCCGTTTCGGACTGTATCCTTGCCCACTCCAGTGCGTCGGCCAGTTCGGGGACGGCCTGTGCCCAGGATGAGCCATTACCGTTATAGCCGGGGCCGCTTTGGTTGACATTGATATCCACATAGATTATGTTGCCGGCATCGGGCACGAGGTTCGTCGGCTGCGCCGATGCCTGGTAGCCGATCATGACCGAAAACAGCAGCAGGGTAGACAGTTTTTTCATGTAAATTAGGGGTTAACACGCACAGTTTCCCTGTGGCGATGTAGTAGTAGATGCTTGTAATGGTAAGCCTTGTCCTTGTAGTATCGCGGGCAAAATGCCGCTTCACAACGTCAGGGGCAGCTTACATTCGGGTTCCAGTCATAAAACATACCTTTCGGGTTATCCTTTTCCGTCCACACGTGCAGTGCCCAGAAACCCTGGTCGTGGTTGGCGTGGAACTCGTGGAAGAATAATACGGGCGGGGCTTCGTCCGGCCCCACAAAGTCGAACGGTACGACGTACTCCAGGCCGAGGAACTCCATTTCGCCATCGTCGCCCATCACATAGAGGAGCACCTGTGGTTCCAGGTGATTGACCCTGCCGTCCAGCCATTCAAGGCGGGCATAATGGTGCCCCATGCCGCCCTCGGCAGGATGTTCCACGCAACCGGACAAATCGGTGTCCCACCCGGCGTCGATCGCCCGGCCAATATCAGTAAATGAAGCCGTGGTCGTCCTGACTTCCTCCAACATGGCCGCAATCTGCTCGTCTTCCGACGGTGTGGGCGGATCATCCGAGCACGCGGCTGTCATCAAGACGATACCTAATAGATAAATGGATGTGCGTTTGATTGTTTTCATGGTGTTTTCGTTTGTAGATTGTTTGATTTTTGTTTCCTTCATTTTCCGGCCGGCGTAAACCGCTCAACCAGATTGTCGTACGGCTCCAGCGTTTGGATGTAATCATAGATGGCACCCAGATCGCTTTCCTCCATACCCGCATACATGGCCCACGGCATGAGTGTCTGAAACGCTCCAGGCTTCACTTCGGGAAGCACATACGTGGAGTCCGTATAACGTTTGAATAGGTTGATAAACCCGTCCCTCGTATAGTGGCCGATACCGGTTTCGTGTGGGGTGAGGTTGGCGGCCCGCACCATGCTGCCATCAGGAAATCCGAACTCCCGACCACCTCCGCCAACCGGGCCGACGAATTTCCCGTTTTCGAATTGCGTGTGGCATTCTGCACAGGCGGCGGCTGTAAACAGGTACCCACCGTAGTTAATGCGGTCGGCCGTATCTGGTTTTTCCGTCAATTGGGCTTTTTTTGGCATTGTCCGCAGGATCAGGTTGAATGGGAAATCAGCCTTCGACTTGGGGTGATCCGTTTCCACCGCCTCCAAGGTGCGCAGGTAAGCGATTACCGACTCGATATCTTCACGGTCGAGCTGGCCGAATTGGTGATAGGGCATGACGGGAAAAATCGCGTCCCCGTCCCGGTTCACCCCGGTGGTTATCAGCCTGAAAAGCTCGCCGTCCGTCCAGTCGCCCACGCCGAACGGCGTGATATTGGAAGATATAAAGCGGCCGGGAAAGCCCATCGACTGGTCAAAAACATCCCCACCGACAAACTCGGTACCGGGGTGCGGCGGACCTGAGAACTTCGAAAAATCACGGCTCGAATGGCAGTCGGCACACATCATGACATGGTAGGCCAGGTATTTGCCCCGTTCCACCTTCGCCTCGGTGATTTCTACCTGCATCTCTTCCGGTTTCCCTACATTAGGAAGCGCAGTAAACACATAGGTGATCAAAATACTGATGACACCAATTAATGTTGCTAATGCGTAAATAAAGACTTTGATACTCCTTTTCATTACTAACCCGGTTTAACAGGAGCAAAGTTGGTTGAAAAGAACGGTAGCCTTATCACCCGAAAGGGTGATTTTCAGAATTGGTTGAGTTTGCCGATCAAATCGACCCGGCTGGAAGCGTCAGTTTTGGTGAAGATATGTTTCAAATGCGTCTTTATGGTGTTTTCTGAAACAAACAGCTTCTGGGCGATCTGTTGGTTGCTTAACCCCTGACAGACCAGCAACAAGACGTCCATTTCCCTTTTGGTCAATGCATTATCGATACGTTGGTTGAAGTGTAACGTTTTTGCACTGGTTTCGTGCCGGGGGTCGGTGTTGTAGAAGTTGTTGGCCGTGATCTCCAGGGCAGCTTTAAGCTGGGCCCGGTTGAAAGGCTTCACCAGATAATGTTCCGGATATACCCCCTTTACTTTCGAAAGGGTGATATCATCACTATAGGCCGTAAGGAAAATTACCGGTATAAAAAACTCTTTCTTAATCCACGACGACAGTAAAACACCATCGTCGCACCCTTCTAAATGAAGATCCAGCAGCGCAACCTGGACGGTATTTCCGAGCATAAGTTCCTTAGCGGCATTCAGGTCGTAGGCGGGCCCGACGGGACAGTGCCCCAGCTCCTTTAAGCAGTCCACAATGTCATGGGCAACGATGGGATCGTCTTCCACCACCAAAATTTTAAGGTTCATCATGTTGTTCATCGGTATTGTTACGCTACAGGAATCGCAAAGCGGGCTGTCGTCCCTCCGCTCTTGTTGATGTAATTGAAATCAGCCTTGAATTTATCGCTGAGGATTTTGATCAGCTTTTTTCCTACCCCATCCGTGATTTCCGTGCCGTCCCGAATACCGACCCCGTTATCGCCTACCTCAATAACGATGGTTGTCGGCTCCTTTTTGATGTACAGGCCGATAGATCCGCCATCTTCACGCGGGAAGGCGTGTTTGATCGCATTGGTAATCATTTCGTTGATAATTAACCCCATGGGAATGGCTTTATCGATATCGATCTGAAATTCGTCGCACCGGAAACCCAGCTGGATGTTGCGCTCTTTCAACGAGAAAGCTTGCTGGAAATAGTCACATAACTCCCTGATATAGGGCTGAAAAGCTACCTTCCTGAAATCTTTCGTTTGGTATAAGTGATGGTGTAACAATCCGATGGCTCCCACGCTGTCGCGACTGGACTGTAAGGCACTTCTTGCCGCATCATCATCGACATTGCGGCTGTGCAGACTCAAGATACTGTTCAACAACTGCAGGTTATTCTTCGTGCGGTGATGCATCTCGCGGAATAAGAGATCGTTTTCGCCCAACGCTTCTTCTTTCATCGCAACCTCCCGGGCCAATTGTCTCCGCTGCTTTAAGATCTTCCGCAGAAAAAAAACAACCGTCATCAGTCCCCCAACCAGCAGCACACCTGAAAAAAGATACCATTTGCGTTGATTGGCTTCCTTTTCCAGTTGGAGCTGTTGCAGTGATATCGTGCTTTCCTTGTCTAACAGCTCGAAGCGTGCCTGCATTTCTTTCATCGCCCACTGGTTACTTTCGTTATTCAAGCTATCCGAAACCGAACTGTATGCCCGCCAGCTTTCGTTGGCCAGCCGGTGATCATTCGCCCGTTCGGCGGCTACAGCACGCGCCTTCAGTACCGTGCGCAATAACTCATTCCTTCCCGATGAAACCGTATGACCGTACGCTTCTTCCAGTCTTCCTAACCCCTGCTGGAACCTCCCCTGCATCACATCGATACTACCCAGATAAGCCATCGCCGAAATCTTTTCGGGGGTAAGGGTCCCGGATAGCCCGATGCCCGCCTCGAGGTATTTCCTGCTCTCGGGGATGTTACCCAGATTGTAATGGGCCACGCCGATGCCAATGGTGATGTTAGGGATATCCGTCACGGTACCGGTATAAGTCTCAGACAGGCCCTTTGATTCCGTCAGTGCCGCAAGGCTCTCCTCATGCCGATCAAGATAAGAAAAGGCCAACCCCTTATTGTAGAGGCTGCTGATGATACCAACCGTATCGCGTTCCACCATTTTGATATCCAGGGATTTTTGGTACAGATCCAGCGCTTGGTCGTATCGGCGTTGCAGCCGGTAAATCACGGCCATGTTATTCAGCGCATACGACTTACCCTCCTGGTAGGCCAGTGAGTCCGACAGCAGGAACCCTTGGTTGTAGTAGCGCACGGCATCGTGGAAATCCCCCGACAGGTAGTGGGAAACACCTACGGCGTTGAGCAGCTTAGCTTGGCTCAATGCATCGTCAGATTCTTCGGCTAACCGGATCGCCTCGTCAAAAATGGCAAAGCTGCTGTCCAATTGGTTTTTGGTGCCGTATGCCCTACCCTCCTGGTATAAGCACCAAATCTGTCCCGAGGGAAAGTCCAGCATGGTGGCTAATCTGATCCCGCGCCGCGCATAATGGATGGCTGAATCGGGGTCGCTTGTCTGGTAATAGTAGGCAAGGTCGCGTAACATCCATACCTTTGATGTGTCGGATTCCGCATATTGCAAGTCATGTTTTAATTGCTTGATTTCGTCGGACTGTAGAAAAAAAATGGAAAATACGCTCAATATAACCATGACCGTCGCCTGTTTCAAGTTTATAAAAGTTGACCGGCAAAGGTATAAAATAATCAGCACGTTCAGGCTATACGATCTCTTTTTTGAGATTCCAACGC
This sequence comes from uncultured Parapedobacter sp., assembly GCA_964613725.1. Classification (GTDB taxonomy): domain Bacteria; phylum Bacteroidota; class Bacteroidia; order Sphingobacteriales; family Sphingobacteriaceae; genus Parapedobacter. Next base: position 11,502 of record CAZTJY010000091.1, read on the forward strand.
CCTAAACAAGATCCGACGCTATAAATCGACGGCTGAAATTCATCGGGCACGTCGGTTCTAAAGCAATCCAGTATTCCCAAACCGGTAGCTCAGGCCGATTTCATGCGTGCTGTTATTCATCCGCCGGTTCAGCGGCGCGTTGCCGGGATTGAACTGGTAGCTATAGCCCAAACCAAAACGCGAAAAATTGAACTGGGCCATGCCCGCAACCTCTCCATACGTCCGCACGTTAACGCCCACACCGAATACCTCCTTGACGAAGAACATCGCCGAGGTCTCCGCCTGTGGCCGCAGGCTTTCGGAGTAGGTGACCAATAAGGACGGCCGGAACTGGAAATCCATTCCCAGGTGGAACAGGGCTCCGGCCGTCAGGTGGTAGACATTGGTAAACTGATACCGGCTATCACCGGTCAGTCCGAGGTTACCGAACATCAGCCGCGGCAGCGACAAGCCCACGTAATACCGTTCCGGTCGGTAGAGCATCACCCCGAACCCCACCAGTGCATCCGTCTCCCGGACATCTTCGCGGAAGGCCGGGTCCATCGGATCCAGCTGCGAAAAGCGGCCGTCGAGGTAGCTGAAGCCCGCGTTCAGCGACAAACCCAAATATTCATTTTCGGAAATCCGGACCGACTTGGCAAAAAATGCACTCGCTTCCGTCAGCTTCTCCACGGCGAGGCTTTCATGGCGGATGTTCAATCCCGCCGTGGCGCCCATCCCCCCGAAGCCCATGTGGCCGCTCCCCCAGAAGACGGTAGGCGCTCCATCGACACCCACCCACTGCCGCCGGCCGATGACCGATACCTCACCATCCATGTGCATCAGGCTCGCGGCCGGGTTGACCACGGTGCGCAGTTGCCCATGCTGGGTATGCGTCAACGGCTGCTGGGCCTGCAAACCGATGGTTACCAATAAACCCGCGAATGTTATGAATAGATTCCGTTTCATTTTTTTGCTATTTGCTTTTTGCTCTTCGCCAACCCGTTAAGGCCGTTTCATCGTCTATTGTCTATTGTCTAATGTCTAGCGTCTAGCGTCTGTTGTCTAGCGTCTAGTGTCTCATGTCTAGTGTCTAGTGTCTAGTGTCTAGTGTCTAATCTAGCAATCAATACCTCAACACAAAATATCCTTTCTTATGCTTCCAGGTATCGCCGTCTTTCACCTCCACGATGTAGAAATACGTACCCGCTGGCAACAGCAATTGGCCCGTACTGATGCCCCGGAAGGCCACCCGGTTGTTGTCGTAACCGCTCGCTTCCCATAGCAGTGTGCCGTTCCGGTTGAAGATCGTCACCCGGTTTTCCGGATAATCCTTGATGCCCTCGATGATCAGGTACTCATTGACGCCGTCGCCGTTTGGCGATACCGCCGGGTGTACCCGTACCGGCAGGTCGGAGGTCGGATCCACCACGCGGATGGTCAACGTCACCGGTTCGGCTGCTTCGTGGTTCGCATCGCCAGCCTGCGTAGCCGTGATGGTTACACGGCCTAACCGCAGGATGTTCAAGGTATTGCCTTCCAAGGTGGCCACCTCGTCGTTGTCGGCGGTCAGCGCGACCGGAAGTCCGCTTGTGCTCGATGCCGTCAATCCGACACTACCCGCATCGCGGTCCACCTCAACCGGGCCGTCCAGTGTGATGGTTTGGCTAGCCTTGTGTACCGCCAACGTCCGACGCTCCTGCGGCCGGCTGCCGTAGTTCGCATTCTCCGGCACCGTGGCCGTAACGGTGGTCTCGCCCGCACCGGTGATAGTGATTTCGCCGTCGGCGGATATTTCTGCCACATCGGGGTTGCTGCTTGTATAGCTGATCGCCTCCCCACTGCTGGCCGTTGCGCCGGCAGCGAAATCAGCGTCGCCGTAAACTTTCTCCGGCAGCGCCGGGAAATCGAGGGTCCGCTCCGCCGGCCGGATGGTCAATGTGGCGGTCAACACCTCATCCTGGTAGTTGGTGCCCCCATCGACGATCGCTTTTACCGTCTGGTTACCCACGTTTGTGCGACCGTTGTTTTCGTAGGTCACCGAGGCTCCCGCTGGCAGGTCGCCAGCGAGGGTAAGCCTGTGTTCGGTGCCATCATAGGTAGATGAACTATTGTTGAAGGTAATGCCCTGCATTTTCGCAGGTGTAATCGTCAGCGTAGCCGCTTCAAAGGTGATTTCGTAGTTATCGCCTAGGGATAAGTTGCCCTGGGATATTACGTAGCTCCCCACGTTTTCCCCTTCTGCACGATCAAGGCTACCGGTAAACGTATCGTCACCGACCAAGTCTGGTGCGGAAGTATAGGTCAGTGGTGGGTCTTCCGAACCGAATACTTTGGCTTGGTCAACGCCGGTCACTGCTATTTCCAGCGGGGCGATGGTTAGTATAGCGGTCAACTCGCCATCTTCATAATTGCCGCCCCCATCGATGATTGCCACGACTTCATAGCTACCCGCGTCGGTTGCGCCGTTGCCTGGCTCGCCATCGATCTCATAGATTACCGTCACCCCTTCTGGCAATTCGCCGGCCAGTTCAAGGGTGTGTTCCGTTCCGTCGTAGACAAACGAACCATCAATGAGTTCAACGCCCTCATAGCCTGCTGACCTTATCGTCAGTGTGCCCGCTTCAAATGAGATTTCGTAGTTATCATTGAGCGACAAGTCGCCCTGCCTGATGGCATATTCGCCCACATTCTCACCTCCCTCGCGGTCGAGCCTTCCGGTGAACGCATCATCGCCAATCAGCTCCGGCGTGAAGGTATACGTCAGTGCCGGGTCTTCCGAACCGAATGCTTTGGATTTATCTTCCGCTGTAACCGTAATCCCCAGCGGCGTGATGCGCAACGTGGCGGTCAGTTCGGTATCTTCATAATTATTACCGCCATTGATTAAGGCCGTGATTTCATACGCACCGGCATCTGTAGCACCGTTGCCCGGTTCACCGTCGATCTCATAGGTAACCGTCGCCCCTTCCGGTAGGTTGCCCTTCAGTTCAAGCACATGTTCCGCGCCGTCATATACGAAGGAGGCACCATCGAACGCAACACCTTCGTAGCCCGCGGGCGTAATCGTCAGCACGCCCGGCACGAAAACAATTCCATAGTTATCATCCAAAGATAGACTACCCTGCATAATCGGGTAACTGCCGACGTCCTCTCCTTCTGCCCGGGCAAGTGCACCCGTGAACGCATCGTCGCCAACCAGCTCCGGCGTAAACGTATAGGTTAGCGCCGGGTCGTCCGAACCAAACACCTTCGACTTGTCTGCAGCCGTTACGGTAATCTCTCGCGGGGTAATGGTCAACGTAGCTGTCCATTCGGTATTTTCATAATTGTTGCCTCCGTCGATAAGTGCTTTCACTTCGTATGTCCCCACATCGGTCGCACCATTACCCACTTCTCCATCGATTTCATACGTAACGGTTACCTCTTCCGGCAATTCGCCCGACAAGGTAAGCACGTGTTCCGTGCCGTCGTATTCGGATGAGGCATCCTCGAAGGCGATACCTTCCCTGTCGCCGATGTCCGCACGCGTAATTATCAACGCACCTTCTTCAAAGGCGATTTCATAGTTGTCGCTAAGCCAGAGGTCGCCCTGTGTGATGGGATAAGAACCCACATCGTCTCCACCCTCACGTTCAAGACCACCTGCAAAGACATCATCGCCGATGAGTTCCGGCGCATACGTATACGTCAGTGCGGGATCATCCGCGCCGAACACCTTCGTTTGGTTTTCAGCGGTAACCGCGATTTCCAGCGGCGTAATCACAAACGCGTCGTTATCCGCTTCAAAGCTCATGGTGTAATTCCCTGCCTGCTCACCATCAAATACCAGTTCGATGTCATACCTGCCCACGTCCTCACCGGTTTCGCGCGATGCAGCCGACACGATATCCGCCAGCTCGTCATCAAACGCCAATGCATCTCCCTCAGCCAGTGCGTAGCCATACGCGGCAGGCTCAACCGCGCCGTATACTTTGCCTTGATCAGCCGCCGCTACGATGGTAATTGGCTTCCGCAGCACCGTAACAGTAATTTCAATAGCAGCCGCCTCGAAATTATCCGTTTCCTCCTGCGCAATGGCCAATGTCGCTATTCCCGCCTGTCGTGCCGCGACGGCGTCAAGGTCAGCCAAATCGAGCACCTGCACCTCGTCATCGCCGAATGCATAGGTTAGGTCGCCATCGGCATCGGTCGTACTAAACGCCAGTTCCCCAACGTCCCCATAGGTCAGCGACAGCCCTTCATCCAAGTCAATCGAAGTGCCGTTCCACAAAGCAGCCAATACCGGCGTACCCTTTGCGACCACGATGGTGACTTCAGCCATTAGGTTTTCGGGATTGAGATAGCATTCCGTTTCCGGTATCGACAGCGGTACGGCAAATACATAGGTACCCGCCCTATCACCATCGTATGCGCCTCCCGTCGGACTGCTCAACGTCCAATTTGCTAAATTGCCGTCCAATGGAATGGATACATCCGTATCGTTACTCAGCGTCGCAGTAACAGCGATGGGCAAGCCTTCTACATCTTCCAGCGCGGTACCATAGGCAACCTCCACGGCATCCGGCGTGGCCAACGACTGAACAAGCACGCGCTCCCCTTGGTACTCGTAGGCGCCCATATCAATCACACCGCTGCCTACAAAATCATACACCCGCGGATGGCCGCCCATGTCAAGGTCGGCTGCCGGATTTCCGCCTGCATCGATGTACAGCTGGTTGCTTCCCATGCTGATGGCCGGGCTGCATGCGCTTAATTGCAGGTAGCCCGTCTCACCGGGCGTGGTACTTACGAATACCGGGTCGGCGTCGATGTTGTTGCCGCCGTCCAGGATACCCGTTGCAGGATTCCAGTTAACGCTTCCACCCGAATGCGCGACCAAGCTATTCGCGACGGTTACCTCGCCGCCCAAAGTGGATACGGCTATGGATGCGGATGGATCAGCCGGGTCTCCTTCCACTTCGTTGCCCCAGATCACCACATTGTTCAGCAAGGTCGAAGTCTGCTCCACATATATGGCACCGCCATCAAACTGAGGAAAGAAAACCCCGACGATCCAGTTTCGGTAGAATGTAGCGTTTGTGATGGACAACGAGGTGCCGTTTCCGCCGGTGTGTATCCCACCACCCGGGCCGGAAGACGTTCCGTCTTCAACCAATCCGGCTCCATTCTCTGCGAATAGGGCCTGCTTAATGTCGACAGACCCGCCATAATTCCGTACACCGCCCCCACCGCCGGGCGCCATGTTCCGATAGAAGATCACGCTGGTTAACGTCGGTGAACTATTTTCTGTTACAAAGGAAACCGAGTTGTACAACCCGCCTCCCCATTCGCCCAAATTATTAAACCAGGCCATGTGGGTAAATTGTGGCGACGAGGTGACAACATACGTGCCCCCGCCAAAAAACCGATAAACGGTCCGTCCCATTACCGACGGTCCCGACGTGTTGCCAGTAGCAAAGCCTCCCGTTACCGTAAATCCGTCCATGAGGGCACTGCCTATATCTCCAGCGGCAATCGTTACGTGATGGGCATTCTCGGTATGGTTATCATAATTCGTTGTATTATCATTGCCGTTGAAATCGCCGCTTAGGATACTGCCTTGGTCCAAGTTGTTTATATCCG
>CAZTJY010000092.1:0-16773 GCA_964613725.1 uncultured Parapedobacter sp.
CCAATACTTTTTTTGCACGATCCAATAAGATCGAAGATGATTGATATTTACTCATGATAAATTTAATTCTTTAATTGATAACACAGCACCCTACGATCCAGCTCAAAAAGAAACCACTATTACGTAACGAGCGAGCTGGTCATCCACATGCAGTACTTTACCCGACGACACGCCCGTTACCCGCCGTTCCTCGCCAAATCCATCGGAAATATGTACGTCTGTTATCTGCCGATCGAACGAAATCGCTGTAGGCGCGGTCACCATCAATCGAACCGATCCAGCGCGTGATAAATCGGGTGCTTCGGTGGCGAAAATTCCTCTACCGTTTTCCATCCGGCAAAACAAGCGATTATTGATCGAAATGGTCCCAGCTCCTTCTATCAACGGAATGCCATCCTGGGTCAGGTGTATGATGCCGAAGTCCGACAGTCCGACACGGGCTTTCTTATTGGCATACGACACTTCCACGCGACCTACCGGTGCATCCGTTATCGCGGTAATTAAGGTACCTTTTAAGGTCCGTCTACCCATGATGTTGACACCGTCCGCATCGACTTTCACCCGTTCCAGCAGGCCACTGGTTATCCATCCGTCATCGGAAAACACCGCCACGCCGTTTGCTTTCAGCCGATTGATTTGAGATCCGGCCTTGTTGGCCAATGGTACCGGACAAATAATCACCTTGGTGGTGCTGGGTATCGCTTCCAGTCGGTCCTCCTGCCATACGCCGAACAGTACACGTTCTTTCCACAGCTTCTTGAACGTTTCATCCAGCACCGCGATGGCCGGAAGCTGCGCCTTCGGGACTACCACATAGACGGCTTCATTTTTTGTGACACGTTGCAATCCGCTCCCAAACAAGCCCAACCTCCCTAATGCTATCGCAGCCGACGCCGGAAACGGTGTTCCGTGATAGATAGAGCCGTAGCCTGTGGCACTGGGCGTGGGGCACATGCCCACCCCGCGCTCTGACATCAGTTTAGCCATTTCCGCAAACGGCGAAAACCACCGCGGATCTGGATCATCCACTAGCGTTTCACGAAGGGGCAAAGGCCAAAAGCACGATTCTTTAGACAGCCAACTAAGGCCCCATTCATAGGAAACCGCGCCAGCAGCACCTCCGGCCAATGCATAATGTACGGTTCCGTCGTAACGATCGGTTGGATTCCATTCGCCGTAACCAAACTCTTCCAGTAAAATAGGCTTATTGGAAGATATCGGATCAAAGTACTGTAATTTCAGCCCTGCATGTTCAGCCGGATAATAATTATGCCAAGGCACCATCGGAGCATCTTCGTTGGCAACCAGCACATCGCCACCATCCACCGTAGAAAATACATAACCTGGCAACACGATTTGCGTGGAACCCAATTGGCGTATCACCGAGGTCATTGCCTTGGCCCACCGTTTATAGATCAAGGAATCGCGAAGCGTGCTTTTCGACATATCCACCTCTTCCCAACCCTGCACTTCCGCGTCCATTTGTGTCCGGTCTGGGTCTTTGATGTACACTTCGTTAGAAAGGTTGTAAATGAGGTTACCCGCATGTTTCCACCGCTTTGCCAAAATGGCAATGAACTCCCGTTGGCGGTCCATATTTCTGAGCGACACCGATATCAGGTTAAAATCGCGCGGATGCCTAAAATCAAACATCACCTGCTCTCCGGAATCGCGTTGGAAACCCATCTCTCTCACCCATTGGGTGAAGAGGGTTAAAATCACCACAATTCCATTCCTTGCCGCTTGCTCAATGGCCACATCTATGGAGCGCAGCACCTGTTCGTCGATGACGGGATTGATCCACACGCGGGCGATGCGATACCCCGCTTTCCGGATGGCCGCGAAATCCTCCTCGGCCTTTAATGGCCGGTAGTCGCGCCACACCCATTCCCACCACGAGCTGGAAGGGTAATAATGGGTTCCGACCCAGAACGCGTCTTCGCCATCGATCTTAAAGCTTGGACCGACCACCTCGTGATTAACCGGTGTTCTAACTGTGTTATCGGCCATCATGAAAGCGATGTGCCGGGTTTCAATCACTTTTAAGTCGCCATCAACGGCGAGCAGTTCGGCTTTCTCTACATCTTGCAGCACCTCCAATTTAATTTCACAAAGCCCCCGTTGGAAGCGGGGAATGAAATCGAATATCGCTTCTGTCGAACTCCGGCCTTCCGGAACCCTTCTCAGCACACCCAGGGGGATGAAGTCGTTTTCACCCGGATACCGTATGGAAAAACGGAGCATAGCCGATACCGCGTGCTGGTTCCTGTTCCTTAGGCGTACACGGAGCTGCACCCGTTCGTGGCTATAATAAGCCGTATAATTGGTATTGAAGTCCGTGAGCTGAAGGAAGCTCCTACGCTTACGGTCGATGGCATCGAGAACCGATTTCCACTGCGCGCCGTCCATCAGCTCCAATGGATCGTCTACGAAGAAAAAGAAACACTCACACCCTTCGAACCGGCCCAACGCAAGCGAAGGTGCAAAGTAATTCATGTATACGGCAGGGTATCCCACCACCGACCCGAAACGATCTTTCGCCTCCAAAATCGGCAAAAAATCAGCCCGGATTTCCTCGTCCACATTATGGTAAGGCATTCCCTTAGGGGGAGCAATATACGCACCCATCGCCTTGGCACGCACAGGCGCTACGTCCCATGAAATCGGACTATCTGCCTTTAAGGCAATATCCAGTTGCTCTTCGGCCAACCGATAGCCGCCTACGGACAGTGCCGGCGGCAAACTAGCGGGGTTCCCCAACCAAACCAGGGCATTGCCAGCCGCCAATTGGGCCAATAACCCGTCCGCATCCAGCGTTTTGATGGGCAAGGTCGAAAAGCCATTTGGTAACACCGGCTTTAACGTGTCGATTACCGCCGTATCTGCAACGAGATACGTGGTAGTGCCTGTGCCTGTGCGAACGGTTTGCACATCGGTGCCAACCCCTTCCCCGCCCGGTAGACCTTGGAGCGTTTCCTTATTTTCGTTAGCTAAGGTCTCAAACGGCGCAACAGTAAGGCCCACCGACCCGATAGCCAATGACCTCAGATAGTCCCTTCTATTCATGAAAAATTCCTAAAGTTTAGTATCCAGCGTTTTCTAAAAGTCCACGTAAATAGCCCAAGGCATACAACCTGCCCATCTCGGCATACCCCGGTTCCCTGTTATCCTCGCCCTCCAATGTGGGCGCGTGGTCAATCCGCACGGGGCCATCGAACCCGACCTCCCTATACGCCTTCACCGCCTCGAGCATGTTGGTTTGGCCGTCGTCGTGAAACGTTTCGGTGAACCGCTCTGCGGTACCTTTCACGTCTCGGAAATGCACAAAGAAAATCTTATTCTTGTGACCGAACTCACGGATTACTGTCGGGATATCCTCTCCCGCGGCAGCCAGCGTACCTTGGCACAGGGTGATGCCGCTGCATTTACTCGGCACCAAATCCAACACCTTTTGCATGGCCTGGGCGTTGGTGATGATTCTTGAAATTCCCTGTATGCTATCTACTGGGGGGTCGTCGGGGTGGAGTGCCAGCTTGACGCCGTGTTCTTCCGCAACAGGCACCACGGCCTCCAGGAAATACTTTAAGTTATCCCAGAGTTTCTCGGCCGTCACCACGCCAGCATCTGTCAGTGGCGCGTCTTTCATCAACGCATGGTCATAGCTGGTTACCAAGGCTCCTCCCCGGGTTGGCGTAGTCGTTGACGTACGCACCCAGTTGAACTTGGCCATGAAATTGTAACAAAAAACCGAGATCCCTAGCGCACCCATATTGCGAATCAACTGCTTGCAGCATTCGATGTCAAGATCCCGCTTATCCGTACCCAGCTTCATGTCGTGCATTTGCCCATCCAGTCCCGGCTCGATCACTTCCAGCCGGAGTCCGTAATTTCGGAAGCTTTCCCGTAAATGCAACATATCGATATAGTCCCATGATATCTTTCCGTCAGCTCCTAATGGCAATCTCGATACCGCGTGTGTTGCTCCTCCCTGCTTCGCTATCGACCATAACCGATGGCGGTATGGTGGAAGTACGTCTGAAATTTTCATTATCCTGTTATGCGCTAAAATTCCCTGCCGATCCGATACTATTTCCAATCCTCCACCACTTGTTTCATCGCTTTAATTAGCCGGGGCGAGTAATCCTCCAGTCGGGCCAATCCATTTTTCACACGTTCAAACGGGGTATCTCCCTCTTCACTTACCCAAGTGAGTGTCGCCAAGGTATCATCAATAGGTTTTGCCTCCAGCTTTTTCAACGCCTCGATCATCACTGGCCAATACCAATGGTTGCTGTATCCGTGGCGCTTCTGCCAGCCATCCACATGGCCAACAAACGCTGCGAACGTCTTTTTCACCGTTCGGTGCCCTTTGGGATACTGATTCACCGCATCTTTAAATGCATGCAGTGACGACATCACCTGCAGTTGAATGACCAAATCGTCGACAAAGCGCTGACCGCTTCCAAAAAGTAGGCCTTGTAACTTTCCCAGTTCCATCGGCTTTTTCGCCATGGCCGCCAGTGCCTTAGCGGCTTTATCCATGCGTTTGCTATCTTCGCCTTGCAGTGCTTCCCAACCTTCAACAATGGTAGCTCCCTGTCCTTTGATCAAATCATTCGCAAACGCGATGTAGTCTTCATTTTCTACGGATAGCCCCTGGGCCCCGCGGGCAAGCGCGAAGGTGTTGGGCAGTTGTAAGCAGTGGCTTTGCGCGTTACCAAAAACGCCGCGCTCCGCCTGGTTCTTTCCACCGTGATAAGCACGGTCACCGCCATAAATTGTCAACGGGAATGATGGCTCGCCTTCGATGGCACCGTAATTGAATGCCAACACGCGGTCGCTCATACCGATGGCATCGCCTACCGTGGTTCCAAAGCCGCTGCTCGCCACGCCCCATGGTTCAATTTGTTGCCTGTCGATCAGCTTCATGGCATCTTGCACCTCCTCGGCTGTTCCATGGACCAGCTCACCTGTTGCATAGAATTTACCATACGACTCCCAGCCGAAATGCGCCCAGTAGTAAATCTCGATCCCTGGGCGGAGCCGGTCCAGCATCCGGCGGTGCGACGTGAGGATATACGCAAACTCCAGGTTGGTAGATCCCGGATATCCACCGGGGTCACTATCGATGATAAAAAGGCCATCTGCATTAGCCAGCGGCTTAAACAAGCGCTCCCGCCATTCCATCAGCTTTCCAAACGCCACCGGATCGCTCGGGTCGACCCGGTCGTCAGTGTAAAAGAACGGACGCTCTTCGAACGTATACTGCCTGCCAATCTCACTTTTTGGCGATACATTGGGGCAAAACACAATGGAGACCTTGAGTTGGTATTGATTCTTCGCAATGTCGATTACCTGACTGATTTTCTTCAGATTAGCCTCGTCGCTCGGAGTCATCGGATCTGGAATCGTTTCCAGCATCGGCCATATCAATACGTTATTATACCCCAACTTCTTCACGCCGTCCAGGTATCCTTTCCAATCTTCCAACGTCCATGTACGTGCAGCGTATGGATGGTTGTACGACCAATGTTGGTGCACATAGATTCCAAGTAACTTATCTGATTGCACATTTCCCTGTTCTTGGCTAGATGCCGCGCCATACGTCATTAAAGCAATGGCAATACATAAAAATCGTTTCATATTCGCTTTTCTTAATCCTTCCTATATAGTTTTAATTTAATGTTTTCTTGTCTCCCAAAATTCACTGATTTTTTCCAGGCTCAACCCTTTGGTTTCGGGCACGAAACGCCAGGAAAACCAAAGCCCCAATGCGCAGATTCCGGCAAAAATCAGGTAAACGCCTGCGGCGGTTTCAAACTGCCTCGTAAACCAGTCGGTCATCATCGGGAAAAACTGGGCCGTTACAAACGATGCCAGATAGAGAAAGAAGCAAACCACCGCCAGGGCTTTACCCCTTACGCGGTTTGGAAAAATCTCCGCCACGATGATCCAGCTGAGAGGTGCCAGACCAATGGTAAAGGCTCCCGCGGAAATCAGCATCGGCACCAGCGAAAACAACGGCGGCCAGCCGGCAAGCAGATTAATAGCCATCAAAAGGTGTCCCAGCACCATGAAGGCGACACCTCCCATAAGCAGGCCGCGACGCGAAAACCGTTTGATAAAGGGGAACGCCAGGATGGTCGTCAGTAAAATAAGCAAGTATACGGGGATAGAACTCAAAATCGCATTCGAGCCGAAACTGATTCCCACTTCGGTCATGATGGTGGGTGCATACAGCAGAATCATGTTCACCCCATTGATTTGGGAAAATACCATGATCACGATACCAATGATTAGCGCACTGCGGATACCAGGCTTCCAAAGGTCATGCATCGTTCCAACCTCCTCGGTTGTTCGCCCCAGCTCCGCCTCAATCTCTTGCAGTTCCTGCTCGCCCCGTTTGCGGCCGTTGATCTTGGTCAGCACGTCGAGGGCCGCGGCCAATTTACCTCGGGCAGCCAACCACCGGGGGCTCTCGGGAACCAGCAGCAGGCCGACAATCAACAGGGCTACGGGAATGGCTTGGGAGCCGAACATCCAGCGCCACCCCCAACCGTCGAACGAAAAGAAGTACCCAACGATGACTGCCAGGTTTATCCCGATGACATTGGAAAGTTGGTTTACGTTTACTAATACCCCACGCAAGTGCGCCGGTGATAACTCAGCAATGTAAATCGGCGAGGATATCATTGCCAAACCAATTCCCACGCCGCCCATAAACCGCCATAAAGCGAAATCCCAGATACCGAAAGCAAATGCGGAACCTATGGTGGAAATCATAAAGAAAAACGCGGCCAACATCATGGTGTTACGTCGCCCTAGGCGCTCGGTAAACCACATGCCCACCAACGGTCCGGAAACGGATCCTAGGATCGCGCTGCTCACGGCAAACCCTTTCATAGCCGGCGTCAACAGGAAGTCGACTTCAAGGAAAGGCAATGCACCAGCAATAATCACCAAATCGAAACCAAACATGAAGCCTCCGATGGAGGCGACCAACACAATCAAATACGTATACAGGATATTACCTTTTTCTTCTTTTATCATTGTTTAATTTCAGGTGTTGCAAAACCAGTTATTAATTACTCAAAAATACACACAACCCATCCACGCGTATAGGTACAGGTTAACTGGAACTGTAACCGTATTACCATTCCTTACGTTATTCCGGTTTTTCACCTTGAAATGGCGTGGATCGGTTAATTGTCCAACTCATGTGTGTTAATCGTCAATAGTACAAATGTTTTCGAAATAAACCATGCTATTCATTACGATGATGGTAAATGATGTCTCTCAACCGTTCTTCCAGCCGCTTGACATAAGCTGTTGGCTGTTCCAGCAGTGGAAAATGCAACCCGCTGGCGCCCGGCCGTATGGTTGCTAAAGCAGCCAACGCTTCTTCGGCGGTTTTAAACCTGCAGTCCAATGCGGCAACCCGGAAACCCGCCGGGATACTTTGCTCCCACGTACTGTTGTTTTCTATAAACCGGATGACCTGACCGAGCGTTTCCCGGGAGTGGTCATCCTGTGCCAGGTAGCTCGCGTATTCGTCGATTACCTGCCCGGGTGTTAGGCCGTCCTGCTGGCACAACCGGGCAAACGCAAAGACATTCATTGCCTCCACGGACGAATTCGGCCCGCCGCAATTACTGACCATCCCGGTAAGTCCCATGTTTCGTGCATCTTGGATGAGGCGATGGATATACCGGGTTTCCGCCTGCGTAGGGTGTACCTTCGTTTCCGAGTAGCCGGTATACCCGTCATCAACCTCGTCGATCAGAAAATGTGCCCAACCCCAGATGCGTTCTATTCCCCGGTTATTCATCGTACCTATATCATCCTTCACCGGAAACGGCACCGGTTTTCGGCCAACATCGTCATACGCCTTAAATGCCAGGGAGCGGTAATAGCTGTGCATGGGCAACTCCAAGCCGGTGGCCGTATCGAGGAACGCGGCATCGTTAACGATATTTCGCCCGTAATGCACTTCACGGTCCCAGAAATACGTGGCCCAGGGATTGAAACGGATGTAATCCCAATGGGTAATCGCCCAGATGTTGACGTTGAACTCAGCTTTAGGCGCATGCTTTCGTACCATTTGATGTACTTTTTTCGCCATATCTTTCCATAGCGCAATCCCATAGGCCCCCAACGAATCCGGCACCCCTCCCGGATCACCACCGAAAAAGGTCAGCACGTCGGCTTTCCGACATCGCTTTATAACCTCTTCAATCGCCGACAGCCGAGCTTTCATCTGATCTTCATCGCGTGGATCAAACGTTTCCCACCAATCGTGCGGATAGGGTAATACATTAGATTTCAGGATAACGCCTACTTTGAAACCGTGCCGATGGGCGTCGTCAATTCCTTTAACCAACCGTGCGTAGCTCGCTTCCCGTTCCGAGGGTTCCAGCCAAAGCCCACGGTCTATAAATTGAAGAAAATTATAACCACAGGCTTTCCAGAACAGATAATGCTCCTCTTCCGCCGGTTCCCAGGCATACAAGCCGATGGTTTCGAATTGGCTTTGGGGAAGCGCCGTCGACAAACCCTGAGCACGGCCCACACCGCATGGATAGGTGAGGATCAGCGCGACAAGGTAGCTGCAAATTCGACTAAAACGTATCATAGTTCCCCTTTTATGTCTTGCAACCGCGCTTTCAGCCTACCGAGGTACTCAACTGGCGGTTCCAGCAACGGAAATCCGTGCTGGGTTTGGATGCCATGGGTCTGTAGCTGCCCAAGCGCGACTAAGGCAGCGTCAGCCGTTTTGAACCGACAGGTCAACTCCGCCACGCGGTATCGTTCGGGTATGCTTTGTTCCCATGTGCTGTGGTTCTCTACAAACCGGATCACCTGGGCGATGATTTCCTGGGCAGCGGCGTCTTCACTCAGGTAATGTGCATATTCGTCGATCACCGCTTCGGGGGTCAGGTCGCCGTCCTGGCAGAACCGGGCAAATGCATAAACATTCATCGCTTCCACCGCGGAATTGGGGCCGTCGCAGTTGCTGATCATACCTGTCAGCCCGATTGCCCGGGCATCAGCCACGATCCGGTGGAGATACCTGGTTTCCGCTTGCGTAGGATGTCGTTTCGTACCCGCATATCCGGTGTACCCATCGTCCACCTCATCGATTAAAAAATGAGCCCATCCCCAAATGCGTTCCACGCCCCGTTGCTTCAGTTCGCGTACATCAACCGCCGTGGGAAAGCGTTCGGGTGTCACTCCTGCGTCTTCATATGCCTTGAAGGCCAACGACCGGTAATAGTTATGCAACGGGAACTCGATGCCCGTCGTGGGATCGACCAATGCTTCGTCTACCGCGATCTCCCGGCCATATTGTATTTCCCGGTCCCAAAATGCCGTAGCCCACGGACTGATTTGGATATAGTCCCAATGTGCTAACGCCCATACATTCACGTTGAATGCAGCTTCAGGGGCATGGGCTTTCACGATCCGCTTAACGTCGTGGGCCATGCGCTTCCACGCGGCTATCCCTGCGGCGCCCAGTGTATCCGGCGCACCACCGGGATCCCCCGCATAAAACTCAAAAACGTCGGCTTTGTGGCAACGTTTTACGACCTTCTCGATGGCGGCCATTCGCGCTGCCATCCGCACGCTGTCGCGCGGGTCATACGTCTCCCACCAGTCGTGCGGATACGGCAATACGTTCGATTGCAATAAAACGCCAACTTCGAAGCCATGTTGTTGCGCCTCCGCGATACCCTGAGCCAACCGTTCGTAATACGATTCCTGTTGCTCATCGGGCAACCATAGCCCTTTGTCAATGAATTGCAGGAAATTATAACCACAAGCTTCCCAAAATTCATAATGCGCTTGCTGAGGTGGGTCAAACGCGTACAGGCCGATGGTTTTCAATTGGTGCTCAGCGGCCTCGCTTGGCACCCGTTGCCCACAAGCTACCGCCACCAGTACGGCACACTGGAGCATGACCAAATAGTTGAAATGACGCTTTCCGTTCATATGCTAGATTTTGGGTATCATCATCATGCGCAATCCACCCGGTCCCGGCTCCGCACTTCCGCCAGTTACCACTAGGTGGTCGTCGGCAAAGCACAAGTTGCTGGGCAGTGGAAAATCCATCGGGCACGTTTTTAGTAACCGGCCATTCCTATTCAAAACCTGTACGGCCTGCATGCCATAATGTGCCACCCAGAGGGTTCCGTCTGCACGGTAACGTATGCCATCCGGCAAGCTGTATCCATTTGGATCGCTATTTTCAGGCAGCTCAGCAAATACCTCCCATTTCCCCGCCGCCACGCCAGACGACGCCAATGGAAGGAAAAGGATGCGATTTTTATAACTCTCCGCGATGAACAATACACGCTCATCCAAAGACAGCGCGATACCATTCGGGAAATCGAGGTTTTCGGCGAGCACGCACTGGGTCCCATCGGGGTGATAGTAATATACGTTGCCGGTTTCCCGGACGGAGTCCGTGAAATATACCCCCCCGTCGGAATCGTGGGTGAGGTCATTTGGGCAACGGACTTTTTGTCCGGCACACTCGTCCACCACGTCATAACCGATAAGCGTTCCAGATCTGTCATATCGGCTGATGCTCGCATTGCCGCTATCACAAACCAGGTGGTCTTCATTGGGAAGTACCACCTGCCCATTCGGTTTATGTCCTTTCGCCCAATCCACCAGCTCGCCGCTCGCGCGATCGAGTCGCATGATGGTGCCTCCGGCCAGTGTGGTGAAAAAGATGTACCCGTTTCGTTCAACGGGCCCCTCGGTGTACCAGGGCAGTATCGTTCGTTCATTAGTCATACGCAATCTCGGTTGGAAGCTCTTCAAAAGGAAAAAGCGGTTTACGACGGAACCGGAATGGAAACCGGGTCATGTCCGCTTGGGTTGGCCCTGGTGTGTCCGCCTGCATGATCGTCTTGCAAACCGGCCCATATGCCGCGATCGGCGCGTTCACGCCCTTCGCGATCACCACATCGAACGTCGCTGGATCAACACCGAAGGTGGTTAACTGACTGAGGCTGAAGGGCGGCACACGCAGTGAATGGATCATCACCACATTCCCGTTTACCGTTTCGGCCACCACCGTGTTTCCCATGTCATATTGAACTTGCCCGCCATGCCGGGGCGTTGACTCCCGGAACTTTCCATCCACTTTACGCAGTAGGCGGACCGTTAAGGTAAGGGGGTGATCGCCGCTACCAGGGGTATAATCATTGCCGAGTGTTATCACTACCGCATCGCCACAGCCGTGCTTCCACAGCGCCGCCACTGCCGAGGGATCAAAAATACATGAAAAACACCGTAATCGTCCATCTTCCTCCAACGCCTTTAGCAACACCACGCTGTCGCCCAGCGCGCCGCCACCTACGTTGTCGCCCATATCCAGCCAAAGCACGGGCTTGTCGGCCCGTTGCAGCGCATCCACCTGCTCGCCGATGGCAGCCAATTTCCCAACGAATTCATGGCGGCGGGCAACGAGCATTTCGGCCAAACGCTTGGCTACTTCAGCGCCTGTATGCGGCGCATCGTTGGTCACGACCAGGAAGGAAGTGCCCATCTCCGAAACATCGGCATAGGGAAATCCCAGTGCCACGCTGACCGCAAGCACGCCATCTTGCTGTGCCAGCATAGCGGCTTCGTCATAGAGCGGCTTACAAGGGTAAGCGGCAGTATGCTGTTGTTCAATACTGATGGTGACCGGCGGCTTTAACAGGTACTGCGCCAGCTTCACCTCCCCCTTCAAGCAGCTCGCCATCAATTCCGCGGCTTTTTTTCCCGTTTCGCGCTGATCAATATGCGGATTTGTTCGGTAGGCTACCAAGGCATCGGTGGACGCTACCATTGCCTGGCTTACGTTGGCATGGGGGTCGAGTGTGCCGACGATAGGCACCCCCGGCCCTACTAAGTCGCGAACCTGGCCCAACCAATGCCCGTCCATATCGGGTTGTCCCTCGGCGACACCGGCACCATGCGGCACCACCAAGCAGCCATCTATCGGCAATGCTTCTGTAAGCAAAGCGGTTATTTCACCGAGCAACCGCCGATAGGCCGATCGGGCCACGATACCGCCGGGCGTAGCCTCGGCAAAAATCAACGGCACCACTTCCACCCCTTCCCGTTCCATCACCTCCAGCATGCCGCCAATCTCGTGGTAGGCCTGTCGGTACTCGGCGATAATCCCATCGCCCCGGAGTAAATGGCCCTTACGGAAATCGGTAAGCGTAGTTTTCCGGTCAATAAACGTATTGGACTCGTGATAGAGCCCCAACAAGGCCACACGGTATGGCTTACGATAACTGCGTCCTGTCATCCTTTAATATCCATTAAGCGATCTTTCAATCGATTCAGGTAAGCGGCTGCGGATTCTGGAATGGGAAACCCAGGCTCCTGTATTGGAACGATCGCTTCGATTGCATCCAGCGCTTCGTCCACCTCGCTAAACCGACAGGCCAGGGGAGGCAATTGATAAGCCTCCGGGATCGATTGTTCCCATGTACTGTGGTTCTCGATGAACCGGATTACCTGCGCCATGGTTTCTGCGGAAACCGCATCGGCGGTATAATATGCGGCAAACTCATCGATCACGGCTTCCGGCGTCAGCCTACTGTCCGTACAAAAACGCGCATACGCGTAAATATTCAATGCTTCTACCAGCGTTCCTTCCCCTTCTGTATTCGCAATCATTCCATTGATTCCCGAAGACCGGGCACCGGCTACTACCTGATGGATATACCGTGTTTCGGCCTGTGAGGGATGCTTCTTTACCCCACTGTAGCCCGTGTATCCGTCGTCAATTTCGTCGACCAGGAAATAGGTCCAGGCCCAATGCCGACGTATCCCGCGTTTTTCGATTTGCTGGATGACCGATTCGGCCGGATAGCGTTCTGGTTCCAGCCCCGCATCGTGGTAGGCTTTGAGCGCCAATGACCGGTAAAAATTGTGCATGGGGAACTCCACGCCGTCACCCGGATCCAGGAAATCGGCATCTTGTAGCAATGCTTTGCTATAGTGCACCTCCCTTTCCCAGAAATCGACGGAAAACGGGCTGATCTGGAGGTAATCGAAGTGTGCTACCGCCCACAAGCTGGCATTGTAAAATGCACCCGGCGCACCTTCCTTCACGAACCTGCCCACTTGTCTAGCCATGTCTTTCCACACCTTTACGCCTTCAGCCCCCAACGAATCGGGGCTACCACCTGGGTCCCCTCCGAAAAACGTAAAGAAGTCAGCGTTGGGTAAGCTGCGTACGGCAACATCTATCTCGTTCAGACGTTGTTGTATCATTAGCGTATCTTGTAACGGGATGTAGTTGATCGCGGCCGGTGAATAATCGACATTCGAAAGAAACAGTGCGCCCACGGTGAGCCCGGATTCCTTGGCCGTAGCAATGGCCGCATTCAGCGATTGGTAGTATCGCTCTCGATCGCCGGGCGCCACGGACTGCCCACCATCAAGCAACTGGTAGGTATTGTAACCACACGCTTTCCAAAACGCGTAGTGGCTAGCAGGTGCCGGTGAAAAAGTATAGAGGCCGATCGACTCGATCGGTTCGGCAATGTCATCAACCAACGAACCGCAGGTTGACAATACTAAGGCGCAAGCCAGGCACAAGAAGCTAAATCGCATGCTTTTCATCATTTATTACAGGTCTTACGTAGTACGGCCACCGCCGCATGTAACGGTCGTAAAAATACGCGGAATAACACGTACAGCTTACCCGTCCGTTAACCATAAACATAATGGCATTACCCCATTTCCGCATTCAGCTGAAGTTCCTGGCCATTGATGCCAAGCCTTACCGCCCCATTTATTAGGGTGACATATTCAACACTGGCCAACGGTTTAGCCAGCCGGTGCAAAAACAAATCGTATGTATAATGGTGTTGAGCGCCCCCATCAATGAAAGCATATGTACGTTCGTCGAAAACACGAGTCTGGCATTCTTCAACCATCTGTGCAAATGGCTTATGCAATCCGGTTGTACCGAACTCAACTCCCAGGTAAACGGGTTTCCTTTTTTCCCACGCTTGCCAAATGTTGATCCACGGATAACGTTCGCGTGGCCATACATACCCCATGAGCAATCGGAGCTTCTTCGAATACACGATTGCCCAGCCATGCGATGCTCCTGGCTCAACCGCGAACGAGAACACCCCGTCACAAGGTTCATCGAATCGGTTCAATCGGGCAATCGATTCGTTCTCCCGATATACATACGGCCAGTGTAGAGCGTTGGCCTCCGGGTTGACGTTATGCGCTTGATCGAACCCAGGGCCGGCGTTGCAAAAAATCAAGGTATCGCGATCCAAGAATGGCGCTGCAAATGTCGGGTGTTGCACCAGTTGATAAAACCGGCCCTGCGGTCTAAGGTTGGTCACTGTTTCGGCCACCTGGACAACCGTGCTATCGGGGCACAGCTTCACGTGGCGTTGCAAGCCAAGCCCCTCCAGATCGCTGGTCACGGCCATCGCCGCATCGCTCCCTCCGGGAGCCATTTCGCATGTCCAAGGGAGCCGGCAGCTGTCGCCGTGCTTCAATAGCCCGTTTGTCCGTTCTCCCGCCGTCGGATCACCCCATCGGCCTAAGCAAACGAAATGCCCCTGAAAACCACCCTGCTGCCCCTCATACTGCGGAGGCAAACTGAAGGAAAGGGGATTCACATCACAGTCGCTCATCCGAAAAGCCCGCAGTGCGCCACCATATGAATTAATGGTAAGCTCCACCCGCCCGTTTACCAGGGTGAAGAACGTATCACTCGTATCCATGCCGCAAAAATGGGCATGAACTACCTGATTCTATAGCTGTAAATTATCTGATTATGAAACCTCCTTAACAACCGAGCCGAGGCACGTCGCTTCGGAATCGAAATGGACTCTTTCCCATATGCTCCTTAAACACCTTGCAAAAGTGTGAATCCGAGTTATAGCCACAGAGGTGCGCTACATCCGAAATCGGATGGTCGGTTTCGATCAGTAGTTTGCACGCCTCATTGACACGCACTTCCTCCAGGTACTGGAAGAACTTCTTTTGTGTTCTCGATTTGAAAAACCGGCAAAAGGAAGGTTTAGTCATGCAAGCGATCTCGGCAACTTCATCCAACGTAATTTGGCGATGCATGTTGTCCTTCATGAATTTAAGTACCTGGATCAACCTATCAGGATACTGCCCGCTGTCGTCGGTGATATCGTGTTCGATGATCAAGCGTTTCTCACTGGCCCTTGAAATGATGTTCATAATCTGCAGCAAGCCAACGGCCTTCTCAAATCCCGCTTTCGACGATAATTTGATGAGCTTATCGGCGATAAGGCTACGGGTATTCCCATAAATATTGATACCCTTAGATGCCTGCTGCAACATCGTCTTGATATCATCCATCTCCGAAACCAATTCAAACATGCTTTGAAACACGACCGGATTGATGTAAACCGTAATCACTTTGGACCTCAACTTGGAGCCCTTTTCAAAATATACGGGGTCGCTCAACCATACATGTGGAACATTTGAGCCGATAAACACCATGTCGCCCGACATGAAGTCGGCTACCTCATTGCCTATAATTCGCTTGCCATGGCCTTCGAGGATTAGCGTGAGCTGTAACTCGGGATGTTTATGATAGGCTGGCTTGGCATGGTAGGGAGACGACAAGTAGGGATCCTCCCGCATATCCATATGCAATGGATTCCTGATAAATGGCGTGATTTCGGTTTCAATGACTTTCATCTAGTCCTCCTGTTTATCGTATCGATTATGGTTAGTATAT
This sequence comes from uncultured Parapedobacter sp., assembly GCA_964613725.1. Classification (GTDB taxonomy): domain Bacteria; phylum Bacteroidota; class Bacteroidia; order Sphingobacteriales; family Sphingobacteriaceae; genus Parapedobacter. Next base: position 15,761 of record CAZTJY010000092.1, read on the forward strand.
GGTGCGGTTAGTGCTCACCAACAGCCCACGACTGGTAACAAACATACGCAATATTCGCTCAAAAGTTATGCGGATATTAACAAAAAGTATAAGCGGATTAACTGTTATACGTTATTGTTTTCGAGCGGCGACAAGTTAATGTGACGATATTTTCGGTCAATTTACATTAGCCTACCGCAAGAATATCGTATTATCTTAGCCGCTGATAAACGAATACAATATCGCATACAAACATGAGGTTAATAAATAAGGTTGCCATCGTCACCGGCGCATCGCAATCCATTGGCAAGGGAATCGCCCTGCGTTTCGCAAAAGAGGGCGCCAAAGTGGTTGTCAATTACTACTCGAATGAGCAGCTTGCGCTCACGGTAGTTGATGAAATCAAAAAAAATGGAGGCGATGCGTTCGCGTTTCGGGCCAACGTGGCCGAGGAGACCGAGGTGGCCGCTATGGTTGAGGCTACCGTCGCACGTTATGGCACCGTGGATATCCTTGTCAACAACGCGGCCATAGATCCCCGGCAAAAATGGAATGAAATCTCCGTGGCGGAATGGGACCATGTGATGGCCAACAACGTGCGTTCACAGTTTGTCTGCTGCAAGGCCGTGTACCCGTATATGAAACGCCAACAGTACGGCAAAATCATTAATGTGTCATCGGTCACCTTTTGGTTTGGCAAGACCAATTATGTACATTACGTCGCATCCAAAGGCGCCATTATCGGCTTCACACGGGCGCTTGCGCGGGAAGTCGGCGGCGACAATATTACAGTCAATTGCATCACCCCGGGGGCCGTGAAAACCGAAACGGAGTTGGCGAAAATCGGTTCTGCGGAAGCCCAGCACGAAACCGACCTCCTTATGCCGCAGCTCCAATCCATTCCCAGAAGGCAATTCATCGATGACCTTGATGGCGCTTTCGTATTCCTCGCCTCGTCAGACAGCGACTTTATCACCGGCCAGACGCTCAATGTAGATGGCGGCTGGATGATGCATTAAGGTGGCTGTTCCAAC
>CAZTJY010000093.1:0-14411 GCA_964613725.1 uncultured Parapedobacter sp.
CAATTCTACCAGCTCCTTTGTGGGTAGAAGCCATGACCATCCAATATCTTTCAATGACTGATTCCCGAATAAGGTATTGAAACGATTTCCGAGCCCTTTACCTGTATTGGAACTATATTGTATATCGAAAATTACCTCGGCATTGTTTTCTGCCCCTACCATAAATAATTCCCGATAGTTGGGAAATAAAGAATACCCTAATCCAAGTACACGTTCCAAGACGGGAATAGCCTCTGCAAAGCGACTTTCCTGCATATATATTTTTCCCATCAACGTCAATGCAGCACCTTGAGTTGCTCTTCCAACACTCGATGGCACAATATTCAACAGCGCGGTTGCATTTTCCAAATCAGCTAGCATTTGCTCAACTACGGTAGCCTTTTCCGTCCTACTCATATCAGCGTCGTCCATAGTAGGAACATCCAAAATCAGCGGTACATCTCCAAAAAAATAAACCAAATTAAAATAGAACCAAGATCTAAGAAATAATGCTTCTCCTTTTCTCTCCCTCTTCAGCGATTCATCGACGCTCATCTCATCTACATTTTTCAAGACATCGTTTGCTCTCACGATACCTCGATAAGCGGTGGTCCACCGTATACCTACTGCGCCGTGATTACTATTGTAAACACCCGCAGATATGGGATTAAAGCCAGCGACAGTACGCGTAGCAGCTATATCTGTGATAGCATCTAATAGGCCGAACTCTAAGAGATTATCGTTGGGTACCATTGTCCGATAAATAGATGCTACTGCAGCGTCTAAATCCTTTTCAGTCCGCCAGAAACTGTCGTCTGATACAGCGTCATAAGGCACCTTGTCTAACAGGCTATCACAAGATAAAGTGACCAAAAAGAAGGGTAATATTCCCAAATAATAGATATACTTTCTCATAACTCATTTTATTTATAATGAAAATTGAAGACCTGCGGAGATAATCTTGACCTGTGGATAGCCCACCGTTGTTTCCGTGGGGTTGGTTTCCGGATCATAGCCGCTGAATTTCGTGAACGTAAATAGGTTCTGTGCGTTTACGAAAAGTCGCGTATTACTGATTCTCGACCACCTCAGCCAAGTTTCAGGCAATTGATAGGAAAGACTGACATTCTTTATGCGTAAAAAGGCACCGTTTTCGATCCAAAATGATGAATTTTCGTAATTCCATGGATAATCTCCTGGAATAATGAGACGAGGTACATCGTCACTCGGATTATCGGGGGTCCACCGATTCAACCAATAATCGGGTGTTAGACCCCGATCGTTAGTTGCAAACGGATAGACATAACGGCCTTGGAGATACCTATCCACCTTAGCTACTCCCTGCAACATTACGCCTAAACTAACACCACCGTACGACACATTGAAGTTCATACCGAATTGATATTTGGGGATTGTGTTTCCTATTACTTGGCGATCTTGAGCATCGATTCGTTCATCGCCATTGATATCTTCATATTTAATATCTCCCGGCGCTGTGAGCTGTGGATGTTGGATGGCGTGCTCAGACACTTCGCCGTTGGACTGAAATATACCCAAGCTTCTATAACCATAAATAGACTGGAAAGGAAGTCCTTCTTGAATAATAAACTGGCCAGAGATAGAAGGTACATCTCCATTGAATTTGGTAACTTCATTATTGACTTGTGACACATTCAATCCGACATCAAACCTTACCTGATTAAATACTTCTCGATAAGACGCTTCTAAATCCCAACCCCAATTCCTAACTTCTGCCACATTCTGAAATGCAGGTGTTTTTCCTCCCAGAAAATTAGGGATTGGAACCTGGACTAAAATATCCTTGGTTAGTTTATTATACCAATCAAAGGTTATATCAATTTTATTGTGCAATAACGATAAGTCCATACCGATATTGCTCGAAAATGTTGTTTCCCATTTCAAATCTTCATTTGCCATGGAAACCTGAGCTGCTCCATCTACCACTTGATCTCCAAAACTATAATTTTGAGTTACACTATAGTTTGATTGGTATGGGTAGTTACCAATGCTTTGGTTCCCCAAACTACCGTAAGACCCACGTAACTTAATATCTGACACAATCTCGGAAGTCGGGAAAAAATCTTCTTTTGATATTCTCCAGCCTGCCGATATGGAAGGAAAAATGCCCCATCTGTTCTTTGAAGAAAATCGTGACGATCCATCTCTCCTTATACTCATTTCAATTAAATACTTTTCTTGATAATCGTAGTTGACTCTACCAAAGAAAGAGAGGATCGCCCAATCGGCTTTTCCGCCATTTACGAGCGGCGATGTTACCCCCGCATTTAATACGGGGGTAACAGGACTGAAAATATCATTGATTGAACCCGAGAATTGTTCAGAAGTAAATGATTCAACACTCTGCCCTATCATGATGTTGAGATAATGATTTCCAAGATCCGGTGCATAGTTCACCGTTGTGTATGATGTAAGCTGCCTCTGGCGGGCATTCGACTCAAACTTCCTAATATTATCTAATGCAGAATTTAGAGCAATACCTCCTGTCCGAAAATTTTGTAACTGCCACGGTTGATTCAACACATTGCTTTTTTCATTGTTGTATGCAAGCCCCCCATCTGTTCGAATTGTCAACCCATCTACTATATTGTATTCCAAAGAAAGCTTTCCGAAGAGGTTTTCTCTATTTACGTTTCTGTCAGTCGCAGAAAGTACCGCTAAAGGGTTACCTGCATTTCCCTCACCCGGTATTTGTGGACCACCATATTGGCCATTTTCATCCATAACGGCGATTCCAGGACTACTTCCCCAATCCGTCACAATATCCATTACTTCGTCCGGACCCTTTATTGTTTGAAAAAAACCAGCTATGTTAGAATTAAACTTTAGTTTTTCAGTTAAGTCCACCGTATTATTCCAACGCATATTATGGCGTGTCACCCCGGTTAATTGATCTAGTCCCTTCTGATCCAAAAAACCATACGAAAAATTGTATTGGGTAGCGTTCGATTGTCCAGACACTGAAACATTATGGTTCGTTACCGGTGTAGGTGTACCATAAAAAATATCTAACCAATCCGTATTCGGATACAGTAAATTATCAGTTTTTCCAATGTAATCATCAATAACACTTTCCTCAAACTGCTTACCCATTCCCAAATTCGCTTTGGCTTCGTTAATTAATGACATATGAGTACTCATGTCAGTAATTAGGCCCATCATACGTGTCGGACTCTGCCAACCCACATAACCATTATAATTTACTGTTGGCTTTCCTGAGAATCCTTTTTTGGTAGTGATTAAAATAACTCCGTTTGCTGCTCTTGAGCCATAGATTGCAGAAGACGCAGCATCTTTTAAAATTGTCACATTCTCTATATCGTGGGGATTTAGCCCTTGAAACCCGGCTATGGACGCTATGCCATCAATCAAAATCAATGGATCTTGACCACTATTCAATGTCCCATAGCCTCGAATTCGAACCATTGCCCCATCTACTCCCGGTTGGCCAGAACTCGAGGTCACTTGAATTCCAGAAGCACTACCCGATAACGCCTGCGAAACATTGGTAATGGGTCGATCTTCCATCTTATCTAACCGAGCTGTTGATATCGCTCCGGTTACTTTCGAGCTCTTCATAGATCCATATCCGACAATAACTACTTCATCTAATTCGGAACTCTCGGGTGTCAAATGGAAATCTACATTTTTTTCGCCGGCATAAGCTTTTTCCATCGTTTGATAGCCGATAAAGCTTGCACTCAATGCGACATTTCCGTTCGGAATAGAAATTGTATAATTCCCATCAATGTCGGTAAGTACATTTGAAGATGAAGAAGCACCGGTTACTCGGACGGTTGCTCCATCGAGAGGCACACCCGTTACAGCGTCGCTTACCTTACCCCTTACTTCGGTTTGCGCCATTGACAGTGTTAAATTGGCCGTCAATCCACAAATCAATAATAACATTGCTTTCATACTTTTACATTAGTTAAGTTTATATAATCTGCCCCAGAATAACCTATGCGTATCCTTATTCCCCCGCCGCAATCACCAACCCCAGTCCTACCACAAACAGTACGAACATCGCGGCCACAAGTGCATTTACGGATTTCGAACCTCCTTTAAATTCCTTCCAGATCAGCACGCCCCACAGGGCAGCCACCAACGTAGCCCCTTGCCCCAGCCCATAGGAGATGGCTGGACCCGCCTTACCGGCGGCAATGAGGTTGAACAAGTTGCCCACCCCCCAGATGCAGCCGCCGAGAATGCCCACGAGGTGGATCCCCAACCGGCCGCGGAAGTATTCGCTATAATTGATAGGCGCTCCCTCAAGTGGCTTGCGCATCAGGATGGTGTTAAATACGAGGTTGCTCACCACGATACCCGTGGCGAATACCACAAAAGCCGTGTAAGGCGTCATCTTGCCCGCTGCTGGGCTCACGAAATTCTCCAAATCCATACCGGCCGCGATAAAGGGATAGAAGGTAGACATCAGCACACCGGCAACAACGGATATGGCGATCCACTTACCCACACCCTTCTTTCCAGTGCTGCCCGAATGTTTCCCATAGGCCACTGCATTGAGAACGATGGCCAGTGTAACCAGTCCCACGCCCAAAAAAAGCAACACCGGGTCGCCCTTGCTCAGCATCAGGTAATTGATCAGCACACCGATCACCAACGCCAAGCCGATACCGACAGGAAATGCGACGGCCATACCGGCACCGGCAATGGCCGCTGTCAGCAGGATGTTGGCTAGATTGAATACCACCCCACCGATAAGTGCGCTGCGGATGTTACCTCCTTCGGCTTGAGCCAAATCGTCTAGAAATGAACGCCCCGAATCGCCCATACTGCCCATAGTGAAAGCACCGACAATTGCCAACAGGAAAATTCCCCATACGTAATCCCAGTAGAACAGTTCGAAGCGCCATTCGCGCTGCACCCACTTCTGCGTATTGGCCCAAGAGCCCCAGCACAACATCGTAATGATACAAAACAGTACTGCTAGCCCATAATTTTCTACAATAAACATAACTTACTGGTTTTTAAAATTGGTTTACAATTAAATGCTATTTCATCTGCTTATTTTTTCTTTTCAGCTGTCCGATGGAGCCTTTGATGATTAAGAATAATCATTGCTCTTTGTGCTTAAATGCGAAGCATTCATGATCGCCTCTTAAAATAAGCACAAGAGTGAATAACATTATTTTAATCATGTCGGGTTCATACTACTCAGCAATATTTCATTACGGAATGGGATGGACGACTGTGCCCCCATCTTGGTTACTGCTATCGATGCCGCCCTACACGCGAATGACGTGGCGTCCACCAATCCCTTGCCTTCACCCAAAGCCACCGCCAAGGCACCGTTAAAAACATCCCCAGCCGCCGTGGTATCCACGGTCTCTACCACCGGTGCGGGGATGTGGTAAAACACACCGCCTTCTTCCAATAAGGCCGCACCATCTTTCCCCAATGTGATGATCACATGCTTAACCCCTTGGGCGTGTATGCTCTCCGCTGCTTGCCGCGCACTCGGAATATCCACAATCCGTATCCCCGATAGCGCCTCTGCTTCATTCACATTCGGCGTGAGGATATCCACCAGATGAAATACACCCGGCACGAGCTCGTTGGCCGGAGCGGGGTTCAGGATTACCTGCATACCTTTCTCCCGGGCATGCTGCGCAGCAAACTCTACTGTGCGCATAGGAATTTCCAATTGCATCAACAATATCTTGCTGTCGGGATATTTCTCGAGTACACGCTCTACATCCGCCGGCTCTAAGTGTGCATTTGCACCCGGAGCCACAACAATGCTATTTTCGCCATGCTCGTCGACCGTAATAAGGGCAATCCCCGATGGACTGTCGTGGTCAGATAGTATACCGTTCGTGTCTACCCCCTCTTCGTCAAATAGCTGGGACGATTGCTTTCCAAAAATGTCATCACCGATTTTCCCGACGAAAGTTACATCTCCCCCCAACCGCGCAACCGACACAGCCTGATTAGCTCCCTTTCCCCCTGGATTCATAAAAAATGACCCACCCAAAACAGTCTCACCCGGCTGGGGAATATGGCTGGTCTTTACCACCATATCCATGTTCATACTTCCTACTACAATGATTTTACTACTCATATAACTGGTTACAAAAACTAACAATTTGGTCTATTACAATAACAAAAGTAACGGAGATATTTTTCGGAAATTAACCTTTTTTTCATAATTTTATGAATTATAAAACGAAATAAAACAAGTATAAACACCGTATTAACTCTGGTATTCAACTTATTAATGTAAATAATAAACCACGCATACTCACTGAATTACTCTTCACTAAGCACTAACTGCCCACCACAGATCATTCCCTATGCTTACGTTTGAACTAGAAAAGCTAATCCTATCACTCTCCGCCGCGGAGAAAAAACATTTCCAGCTGTATTGCGCGAAACTCAAAGGCCCAAAAGACTATTTGCTTTTATATGAGCTGGCTCTCGAACATCCTAATGGTAACGGCAAATCGTGGGAACAGCAGTTCCGAGATACTTATCCGTCAAAGTCTTTTGAGAACACCGCGAGCTATTTGTACAAGGTGCTCACCGATGTGCTTGTACAGATACGTATCGAACAGGATACGTGGTATGCGCAGCATCACTATTTAATGAAAGCCCGGTTATGCTTCGAGCGATCCATGCCAAACCGGGCCCAAAAAGCACTTAAGAAAGCATTTAGGCTGGCATCCGAGAGCCAAAACCATGCGGTTGCCTATCAAGCGTCTCGGATGGAGCTCACCGCGCTGTCGGACGTTGGCTTTCCAATGACCAGCGAACAGGAGCTGGTGGATAAGCAGATGAAAGCCAAACATACCCTTCAATCGCTCCGACAGTTGCATGAGCATTACTCATTGTATGAACTGTTGAGCCACCGGTTAACGAAAGGTGCACTCGCCGTCAATGGTAAAAGCGACAACAAAATCAACGACTTGATTTTAAGTGAACTCAGCCTGACCACCCGGGGCAGCCAACAAGAATTCGAACCCCAAAAACTCCATTTGCTATTCCAATCGTTCTTTTTCATCCATACCGGCGAATACCGTTCGGCATTGCGGATTTTCAATGAGCTCAATAGGCTAATCGAATCCAATGAATCCATGTGGGATTATCCGCCATACGATTACCTATCTGCACTGGACGGTATATTGGATAGCTTGCGGAGTATTGGATACTATAAAGAAATGGTTCTCTTTATCGACAAGGCAGCATCCCTTTCCGCACGGCCTTATCCCGATCATTTCAGCAACCTAGCAAAGCTCACTGTAAAGATGTATCGGCTGAACATGCATCTTGGCACGGGAGACATATCAGGGGCCATGCGGTTGCTGGACGGGCGTGAGGGCGAGCACGACGCCATATCCCCCATCGAAGGACATGAAAAACAATTGGAGTATAACTATTTCGAAGGGTTAACCTATTTCCATTCGCAACAATGGAACCGGGCCAACAAATGCATCAATCGGCTTCTCGCCACCGAAAGGCAGTATACGCAACTATCGGTATTCCGCGCCGCACGGCTATTGCATATCCTTATCAGTTACGAACAAGATGACCTGGAATACCTCGACTACGAAATCCGTTCGTACAAACGGGCATTCGGTAAGTTCGGAAAATCTTACAAAACGGAGAAATTGGTGTTCAACACCATCGCTTCAGACCCTAAACGCCGGGGCAATGCGTGGAAGGAAGTTACCCGAAAAAAAATAGCTGCAAAGCAATCCACTATACAAACGGAGAAACGCGAAATGCAACTATTGAAGTATTTCGACTTCACAGGATGGGTTATGGAAAAGCATCGCTAAGCTTATCACCTTTACCCTACCAACTCCCCCCTTTCTCCTGCCATCTCCTACTCCTCATCCGAGGCTGATCTAACCCTCATCTAAGAAATGGTTAGATACACCACGGATAAGGCATAGACAGGACTTAAGGTAAGGCAGGAGAATGTCCGAGGAAAGGCGGGACAAAACCAAAATTACCCCGCCCGTTAATCTCCGCTCTCGATTACAAAAAATTCCACGCGCCTATTCCACTGATGTTCCTCCTCCGTGCATTCCACGCCTTTGGCACAATGGTTGGCCAGTTTCGTAAATCCATATCCTTTCGCTACCAAGCGATCAGCAGCTATACCCTTGCTCACCAAGTAAGCCACAGACGAGTCTGCCCGGCGCTGTGTGAGTTTCATGTTGTAGTCGTGCGTACCCCGTGAGTCGGCATGAGCACTCAACTCTATCCGCACACTGGGGTCACTGTTCAGGAAAGCAGCTATTTTATCGAGTTCCAGCGCGGCATCTGGCCGGATATCCGCTTTATCGAAATCAAAATAGATGTTGCGTAGCACTACGACCTCTTTCTCTTCCACCGGGGCAAGGAATATATCTTTCAACAGTGTCGTGCTCGAATCGATTCCCGTGGTCGTGAACGCCAATGGTGTGAACGGACGGAAGCCCGTCTGCTCGGCCGTGAGGGTGTAGTCGGTATCCTCAGCAAGGTTGAATTTGAATTTCCCGTCAGCACCCGAACTCACCACTACCGCATTGGCTTCATCACCCCTAGGAGTAAGCGTTACCTTGGCCCCGGTTACTGGTAGTTTCGTTTTGGCATTGTACACGCCACCCTCCAAATCAATCTGTACAATCTTGTTCAGATTAAACCGGTAGATATCGTCAGCCCCCACGCCGCCGATTCTGTTTGAAGCCACATACCCTTCCAGCTTTTTATCAAATCGGATGGAAAAATCATCATAAGGTGAGTTAAACGGAAAACCTAGATTTACAACCTTGGGTGTGCGACCGCTCCGGTCCAAGCGATACACATCCAATCCACCCATCCCGAGGTGTCCGTTGGACGAAAAATAGAAATCACCCTGCTCATCGATACCAGGGAAACGTTCATCGCCCGACGTATTCACTTCAGGGCCCAAGTTGATGGCATCGCCCCAGCTACCTTCGGACTGGCGGACCACGTAATAGATGTCTGTACCCCCTTCCCCACCCGGCATATCTGAGGTGAAATAGAGCGTGTCGCCGCTGGTACTCAAAAACGGGTCGCCTACCGACCACTGTGTGATGTTGTTGTAGCGGAACGGCGTAGCACCCTCGCCCCAGTTTGCTGCATCTAGCGAATTAGAGAATATTTCGATGTTTACAGTCACATCCTTGCCAGCATTGCGTTTCTCGTCGCGGGTCAGGTTACGGGTCACAGCAAAATAGACCTCGTTCCTTGCCGTCGAGAACGTTGCTGGCCCGAAGTGATTTGCACCGTCACTCCATTTCGCATCGACCTTGGTCACGGTTTCATCATTGGCTACGTACATCGCCAGGTATGGATTACCGGTCCAACCGTATATCACATCGGGGTGCGATGCCCCGTCAAACCTATCAGAAGCAAAATATAAGCCATCAGGCCCTTTGGTGGCACCAAATTCAGCCTGTTCGGAGTTCCATTTCTTTTGATTTTTGATTTCCACGGCCTTTATCGGGTTCTCCAGCCATACCACGGCCGAATCGCATGAGGCATATAGCATATCAAGCTCCGCCTGCGTAATGATGCCTTCAGCTTTCAGCGCCACCCGTTGGTACTGGGCCTTTGCCTCCCGGAATTTCGAGTTGTTGCGCAGGATATGGCCGTACTGGAGGATGTGATCAATCTTCGCCTCGTCGTGGTTTGCCAACCGGGCATACCAGGTTTCTGCCTCCCGGTAATTACGGACGTGGTAGTAGGATTCCGCCAGTCGCTCCGCGGTGCGGATATCGGGTTTCACCTCATAAGCCCGCTGGTACAGCTCAATGGCATTGATGAAGTTAAACGATTCAAATTCGCGATCGGCGGATTTCAACAGGGAGTACTGGGCTTGCAACGGCAACACGGCCAGTAGGCAAAGAACCAGTATTAAGTTAACTCTATTATTGAAAAATAATTTCATGGGTCGGTATGATTTTGTACGTATCAGCATGGATTAAATGGATTTCACCGGTTAGAAATATCGTGGCGTACGCACCCGCTGTGTTCCTTTATTAATGGTATACCCCAGTGATATCTCATGCGTACTTCCTACCTGGTTATGTAATTTGCTCAGCGCATAGTCGAAGGAATAGCCAATTCTGAACTGCCCGCCGGCAACAAACTCTGCCAATGCGATAACGGAATTCGGACGAGACAGTTCACTCGAAAGTTTCTTGCCGCTCGACAATGCGGTACGGTACGACACGCCAAATGTGAACTGTTCCGCAAAAATAACCGCGGCATTCAAGTCCGTTGTCCACGCCCTGTTTCCTGCGTTATTTGCATTCTTCACCAATACCGATGGTTTAAACAGCATGTCTGTGGTGAAAGGAACGATCCCCCCAACGTTAAGGTAATATTGGGTTACTGGCGGTATCTTCGACGAACTGGCATCGTCATTGAAGAAGAGCTGTGAAATGAGGTTGTCCACCCCGATACCCGCAAAAAATGTATTGTTTGAGTAGTGGATACCGAACCGGGCATCGGGCAGGAACGAGTTTTCGAGGTTAATGGCCTCCGCATCTCCGGGGTCCCAATTCGCGTTATCGAATGCCGAGTGGATGACGCCCACCCCCAGGCCAAACGCCAACCGGTCTTCGGGATCCCAGCCCACACGCAGCCGGTACGCATAATTTGCATAAGCGTAGATGCGTTTTTCCAAGCCCACACGGTCGCTCATCAAGTTAAACCCAAGTCCCACATTATCGCTGGATGAACGCATATCGGCCGCCAAGGCCAGCGTACGCGGTCCATCGGGCATGCCCGTCCACTGCGAACGGTAATAGGTATGCAGGTTGATGGGGCCGCGGTACCCTGCATAAGCAGGATTGATGTATAACGCGTTAAACATATACTGACTATACTGTGCCACCTGCTGGCCTAGTGCTGGTACGGCAAATACGGTAATGAGTGCGATAAAAAATATCTTTTTCATTTTAACTTTCCTTTATTGAGGGGTAATCATTTCAGCTTACTATGATAATGCTTGCCGGAGCAATGTGCTCCGGCAAGCCTATCTTTTTATCGATTGGTTACGCGGATAATTGCCACAGGACCTTTAGCCGTTTTCCAGTCACCACCGTTGCGGTAGCGTAGGATGTAGTAGTAGGTTCCTTCAGCAAGGCTTCCACCATCCCAGTCGTTATTGTAATTATCGCTCTTGAACACTTGGTTACCCCATCTGTTCACCACTATCAGTTCCCTGCCTTGGTACTGCAGCAGGTTCTTGATGACGAAGCGGTCGTTCAATCCGTCACCATTCGGGGTGAACACGTTCGGAATGTGCAACGTCGCATCAACCGGAATCGGATTGGTATCGTCCTCATCGTCTGGTTCGTCCGTATCCGGGTCGCTGTCAGGGCCCCAAACAGAGATACCATTGGTGATGGTTCCCGTGGCCGTTTCAGCCACATCGGCAGTGATACGCACGGATATCGTAGCACCTACCCCCACGACACCGGTAGTGGTTAGCGTTGCGGTATTTCCGGAGCCGCTTACGGTTGCTGCACCCGAAATGATTTCGTATCCGGTAATGGTCACACCCGTTCCCGGACGTTCACGCAGCGCGATATCTTCGCCTGCTTCGATATCCAACGGACCGTTATTGGTTACTGTCACAGTGAATGTGGTTGACTCACCTGCTGTCACCAGCGATTGATCCGCTACCTTCTCGATGCTGAGTGTATACGGTCGGTCTACCGGAATTTCGGGTGTTTCATCCTCGTCGTCTTCCTCGTCTGTGCCGGGATTCTTATCCGGACCCCAAACCGCGACTCCGTTGGCGATTGTCGATCCTGCCGGTGCCGTCACGTCTGCCGATACCGTGAAGGTGATGGTACCACCGACGGCTATTGCTGCGGTTGTTGTAAGCTGCCTGTCGTTTCCGGCTCCATTCACCGTCGCGTTGCCGGAGGTCACTTCATAACCAGTGATGGTTATTCCATTGCCCGGACGTTCTTCCACAGCGATGGTTTCACCCGCCGCAATGGTTGCTGGCCCGTTGTTGGTTACCGTCACGGTAAACGAAGTGGTACCGCCTGAGATCACGCGTTCATCGTCGGCGACCTTTGTGATGCTCAATGCCGACACATGATCTACCGGAATTGGAGGGGTATCATCACCATCGTCTTTCGGATCGGTTTCCGGATCCTTATCCGGACCCCAGACGTCGATGCCGTTGGTAATGGTCTCTCCTGCATTGGCCGCAATATCGGCCGTCACTTTCACTACGATGGTGCCGCCCACTGCAATGGCCGAGCTTGTGGTCACGGTAGCGTTATTGCCGCTGCCGTTGGCCGTACCATTACCACTGGTCACTTCATAACCGGTGATGGTTACGCCGGCGCCCGGACGCTCGGTCAAGCTGATGACCTTACCGCTGGCAATTACTGCCGGTCCGTCATTGGTAATGGTCAGCGTGAAGCTGGTGCTTTCACCTGCCTGCACACGTTCCTCATCGGCCACTTTGGTTATGCTCAATGCCACATCCTGGTCTACCGGAATTGGCGGCGTATCGTCTTCATCGTCTTCCGGATCTGTTCCCGGGTCTTTACCAGGCCCCCAAACCGTTATACCGTTGGTAATGGTTTCGCCCGCGTTAGCGGACACGTTGGCCGTTACTTTGACCTCAATGGTACCGCCCACTGCAATCTTACCTGTTGTGGTCAGTATGGCTGTGTTGCCGTCGCCGGCAATGGTAGCTGCACCGCTGGTCACTTCATAGCCCGTGATGGTCACTCCTTCACCCGGGCGTTCCGCTAAGTTAATCTCCTCACCTATCGCAACCACAGACGGACCGTCATTGGTGATGGTCAACGTAAAGCTGGTGCTTTCGCCGGCTTTCACGCGAGCCTCATCGGCCTCCTTGGTGATGCTCATGTTCGACTCACGGTCTACCGGAATCGGTGGCGTATCGGCGTCGTCATCTTTCGGATCGGTCTCCGGATCTTTATCCGGGCCCCAGACGTCGATGCCGTTGCTCACTGTTTCTGGTGCATCCACGTCGACATCAGCTGTCACGGTCAGGGTTATCATACCGCCTACAGCGATGTCTTCAGTTATTGTCACCGTAGCTGCGTTCGCATTACCATCGGCCGTGCCATTGCCGCTGGTTACTTCATAACCGGTGATGGTCAATCCATTGCTTGGGCGCTCGCCGAGTTTGATGATATCACCACTGTGCATGACGCCCGGGCCTTCGTTGGTGATGGTCAGCGTGAAGCTGATGGATTCGCCGGCCGTAGCGCGGTCTGTATCCGCTGTTTTCGTAATGGACAACAGCGACGTGCAATCCGATACCGCTACCGTCACTGCGGTGCGGTCAACGCTTTCACAGTTATCGCCCATTTGGGCAGCATAATAGGTTCCTGTCGTTAAGACCACATCTGCTGCAAGCGCAGTACCACCTGTGGCTGACGTGTACCAAACAACCGTACCCGTAGCGCCATCGGTACTCAGGTCTGCCACGGTAAGCCCATCGCTCTCGCAAAGTTCGTATTCAAGGTTCGTTAGCGTCGGAGCAGGCGTTTCGGTAATCGTCACTTCAACCGCCGTACGGTCAACGCTCTCGCAGTTGTCGCCGACTTGCACAGCATAGTACGTACCCGTGGTCAAGGCCACATCCGCTGCCAGCGGCGCACCGCCGGTAGCTGCCGTGTACCAAACCACTTCGCCATCGGCACCGTCATCATTCAGGTCGGCAACCGTAGGCATGTCGATTTCACAGAACACTTGTTCAAGCTCGGTTAATGTCGGTGCCGGTGTTTCGGTAATGGTCACCTCCACTGCCGTACGGTCGACACTCTCGCAATTGTCGCCGATTTGGGCAGCGTAGTACGTGCCCGTGGTCAAGGCCACATCCGCTGCCAGCGGCATACCGCCCGTAGCTGCCGTGTACCAAACAACGTCACCCGTGGCACCGTCCGTATTCAGGTCGGCAACCGTAGGCATGTCGATTTCGCAGAACACTTGTTCAAGCTCGGTCAACGTCGGAGCCGGGGTTTCGGTAATGGTCACTTCCACTGCCGTACGGTCAACGCTCTCGCAGTTGTCGCCGATTTGTGCAGCGTAGTACGTACCTGTAGTCAGGGCAGCATCGGTCGCCAATGGTGTACCGCCGGTAGCTGCCGTGTACCAAACCACTGTACCCGTAGCACCGTCCGTATTCAGGTCGGCAACCGTAGGCATGTCGATTTCGCAGAACACCTGCTCAAGCTCGGTCAACGTCGGAGCAGGTGTTTCGGTAATCGTCACTTCCACTGCCGTGCGGTCAACGCTTTCGCAGTTGTCGCCCATTTGGGCAGCATAGTAGGTTCCTGTGGTCAGCGCCGCATCGGCTGCCAGCGGCGTACCGCCCGAAGCTGCCGTGTACCAGACAACTGCACCCGTGG
>CAZTJY010000093.1:14511-16734 GCA_964613725.1 uncultured Parapedobacter sp.
GCTGCCAGCGGCGTACCGCCCGAAGCTGCCGTGTACCAGACAACTGCACCCGTGGCGCCGTCATCATCCAGGTCGGCAACCGTAGGCATGTCGATTTCGCAGAATGTTTGTTCAAGCTCGGTCAACGTCGGTGCAGGCGTCTCTGTGATGGTCACTTCCACTGCCGTGCGGTCAACGCTCTCGCAGTTGTCGCCAACTTGCGCAGCATAATACGTGCCCGTAGTCAGCGCCGCATCGGCTGCCAGCGGCGTACCGCCCGTAGCTGCCGTATACCAAACAACCTCTCCCGTGGCGCCGTCATCATCCAGGTCGGCAACCGTGGGCATATCGATTTCACAGAATGTTTGTTCCAATTCGGTCAATGCTGGCGGCAACGTTTCCACAACTTCGACGGATACGGCTACCCGAGGTCCTTCACAACCTGTATCCGTATTCACTTGGCTAACGTACACGGTAAACACACCAGCAACAGCACTATTCACGACAGGAATACCTGCTAACGGAGCTGTAGCCGTTTCGCTTTCATAATAATTCAAGGTGTGATCGGGCAACGCTGTAACATCGTACGACACGTCCGTATCAACGGGCTCTTGGCAAATCTCTTGATTTGCCACAACCGGAGCGACAGGCAACGCATTAACCGTCACTGTAATCTCCGTAGGCGTACCCACTTCACACGTACCGAAGCGTACCGTCTGTACATATAAAATATGTGTGCCTGGATCAAGTTCTGTGATATCAACTACAGTACCACCAGTAGCCTCATCGTATATCACATAAGTAGTACACTCATCCGGATCTGGAATCACAATATCTTCACCCTCACAAATCTCAAAGGTGTTGTCGCCGTTATCACCGAGTTCCAGTTGCGGTACTACCCGCGTAATTTCATTGACGCGCAGTTGGTCGAGCACACTAGCCACGCCTCCGTACAGGATTTTGATCCTGTCAAAAGGACGGTCGGCTGTGTAAACCGCTTCGCCTGCCGAACCATCCGTCAATAGCTCTATCCGTAAAGTCGTGCCGTCTTCCACAATGGGGTCACCGGCAGGTGCATCACCCAGATAAGGCTGGATGGTAAAGGATTCCAGTGCTCCGACCACCAATAAACTGGCCGGGTCAGAGAATTGGATATGCACCTCATCACCTGCTAAGCCCGGGGTGTTATAACGCACTTCCAATCGGGTTTGTGCGTTGACCCCTGCCACGTTATTCATCACGGCATACGTGTCCTCGTCGCTGTCTACCACGTTTTCCGGATCGGTCACACCAATAAGCGCGTTTGCCACGCCCAGTCCGCTAATTGGATTCTCTACCCCATGCAATACATCTAGCACTTCATCGTCGCCGCAATCCACGGCTCCAATCTCGTGGTAATACGCCTCATAAATACGAGCCGTCTGCAAGAGGGAAACCGCGCCTTGGTAGTATACCTTCACGCCGGCGTAAGCTACCGGCTGGCCGCTGCCATCTGCAGGGGTAAAGGTGTAATCATAAACATTCAACCCTCCTAGGGCATTCAATACATTTGGTTCTACGCTATGCGCAGTACTCACCGCATTTCCGCTGGCGTCCACAGCTACAATGCGCAAGGTACCTAGAACGTTTGCCGTACTAAATTGCTTGCCGAGTTTGACACTGACCGGCGTACCGGCATCGACCGTTGTACTCCATTGGAGTGTCTGATAGGTCTGTCCAAGCAACCCAAGCGCATTCAAACCTTCGGTCAATTCACTATACGTGTCGATATCTCCATCTGCAGCGTTGGCAGGGTTATCAATACCCCCCAAGGGGATTCCAAGTAAATTAGAAACACCATATTCCGACGCATCATCAGCGTACACCCGGTTATAAACCGGTGGGCACTCGCCTACTGCGTATACATTGATAATGACCGACACGGTCACCGTGCAATGGTCTGCTTCCGTAATCACCGCTGTATAAGTATACGTTCCCGGTGTATCGAAGACTTCTGTCGCAGCAGGATCTGCATGGGCGTTTCCGTCATTGTCAAACCATGCTACCGTTGCCGTGGGTGCGGTAACCGTAGGCAGGGCTACTGAGTTACCCACTTCGATGCTGTAACTTAATGAACCATCGACGGTAAAGTCAGGCGCTGGGTTTACAACAATAGTCACCACTTCCGCATCAACCGGTGCCGTTTCGCAAACGCCGTCGCCTTGTACCGTTACATACAGGGTGATGTCAGCTGCGGGATTAATC
>CAZTJY010000094.1:0-5955 GCA_964613725.1 uncultured Parapedobacter sp.
AAAGGTAAAGGTTTTAGCGAAAAACACGTAATTACATAAAATGAGGTTTGGAGGCAAACCTATTTAAGACAAATTTGTCTTAAATAGGAAGCTTTCGTATCTTTGGAAAATAGATTGGAGCGAATAGCCATACATTAACGGCGAGCGTGTTGGCATGGAAAAAAGAAAGGACATATCAGATATCGACGATATCAAGTTGTTGGTAAACAACTTCTACGACAAAGTGCGCGAAGACAACCTCTTGAAAGACATTTTCAACCATGTTATCCAAGACCGTTGGCCGGAGCACCTCGAAAAGATGTATCGGTTTTGGCAAACCGTGCTACTGGGCGACCACACCTACTTCGGCAGCCCCTTCGTGCCCCATGCCGAACTGCCAGTACAAAAAGACCATTTCGACCGGTGGATGAAACTCTTCACCGAAACGGTCGACACGTATTTTGTTGGCGAAAAGGCCGAGCGGGCTAAATGGCAGGGCAATCGGATGGCAGAAATGTTTCTTTACAAAATCGAATACTACCGAAACAACACCGCCAAGCCCCTATTATAGCACCGTATACCAACCATTGACAATTTATGAGTGGGTTCAAACTAAAACGCGTCTATGAAACGCCTTCCAAGGAAGACGGCTACCGCATATTAGTAGACCGGCTATGGCCCAGGGGCCAACGGAAGGACGCTGCCCAGCTCGACGAGTGGAACAAGGATATTGCACCTTCCCCGGCACTGCGCAAATGGTTCGACCACCAGCCGGAACGCTTCCCAGCGTTTTCGGCACAATACCGCGAAGAACTTGCTGCCAAGGCCGCTGACCTCGACAGGTTGCGCGATATCGCCAAAAAAAAACAGGTAACTTTATTGTACGCGGCAAAAGACGAACATCACAACCAGGCTATCGTACTAAAGCAAGTGTTGGATTCTTAACTGCACCACGATGACGAACCAAGCCAAGCCCTTAAAGAGAGACCCGCATCTCAAGGCGGTAAGCCGCGACCACCACCACGGTCTGTTGCTATGCTGGAAAATCAGGGAGGGTTTCAAACGGAACGTCGACGTTTCACGTATCAAGCGGTATATCGACTGGTTTTGGACAACCCACCTCGTCGACCATTTTGCTATCGAAGAAAAATACATCTTCTCCATCCTAGGAGACAACAACGAACTCGTAAAAAAGGCCCTCAGCGAACATCGCCGCCTGAAGCGGCTGTTTTCGGATGACACCGAGGTTTGGCGGTCGTTGAACCTCATAGAAGAAGAGCTAGATCGACATATACGCTTTGAGGAGCGGGTACTCTTCAACGAGGTACAAAAAGTAGCCAGCGCCGAGCAACTAGCATTGGTAGAGAAGCACCACAACCACCACGCCCCTTGCGACAATTGGGAAGATGAATTTTGGGTGAAAGCGATGCCCGAGGCCGGCGAATAGGCAACGGTAACGAGACTTCGGCTACTTCCAGACGCGACCCATCAGGGGGTCGGTTATACTGGGCTTGCCTGTCTCGACATGACCGGCAAAACGCCGGCCAAAACTAGGGTGGCCCACCACCTCAACGACGACATCATACCAACCACCCGAAGCGCCGACATCAAGCCAAAGTGGTTCCCCGGTAGTGCTAATCGAATGCGTAGCCCCAGTGTATGAAACATCCCGCACGTGCAACTCCAATTTGCTTCCGGATGTGCATCTTACCTGTACTTTTCCCGTGTCCGCATCGCCCTGCACAGCCACCACCACATCCGGGTCATCCGCAGTCCCCTTAAACTCCCAGAAAAGCCCGTTCGGACCGTGTACCTGCAAATGGTATACCCCAGCCCCGAATTCAACCAGCGGCCAGCGATAACCAAGCGGCTCCCCCTCGCGGACGGCAAAATTCCATGTGCGTCCGGGAAGCGCATCCGACGCGTAAGGTACCATCGCATGCACCCGGAAGGGCACGCCGACAGGCTTCGTCTTGGACATCCCACCCACGGCCTCAAAGCGCACGGCGAGGTTCGTGTGATCGTTATCCAGTTGGGCGCTCACCCGGAGGTTATACGGCAGCGGACATGCCGGCTTTGTCCCTGGCTCCTGCTGCGGCCATTGCGGGTTCGCCTTATCAACAAGCACATAGTTTCCGGGCAGCCCCTTTGTCTTCGCGGAAAAGATACGCTCCACGTAAGGATTGCGCCCCAGTGCTTCGACCGCCGGTGCTTCAGCGCCCGTGGCGGGCCGGAATATCGATGTCATATCGCCACATACCAAACGACGCCATGCACTGATGTTCGTCTCCTTTATGGCTTTGCCGGTCTTCTTTTCCAGTAAATGCTCCAAAAACTGCAAAGGTGAGGTGAGGTCAAACACTTCCGAATTGACCCAACCCCCTTTAGACCAAGGCGACGCGACCACCATCGGCACCCGAAACCCCAGCCCAATGGGGCTCTCCAGCGTAGCAGCGGGATCACCGGAACGCTCGCGCTCCTGGGCCGTCGTCACATACTCATCGGCGGTATCCACACCCTTGGCAGCCACGCCATCCCGACCATCGGGATGTGGCGGTACGAAGGGCGGTACGTGGTCGAAATAACCATCGTTTTCGTCGTACGTCAACACAAAAATCGTCTTTTTCCATGTTTCGGGGTTTTTCGTTAGGATATCCAGCGCTTCGGAAACGTACCAAGCGCCGTACCACGGCGCGCCGGGGTGGTCCGAAAAATTGCACGGTGCCACCAGCCATGAAACGGTGGGAAGCTTACCCTCGGTTACGTCTTTCCGGAATTGGTGGAGAATATCACCCTTCGGGACCTGTACGTGCTTTTCACCTTCCTCATCGGTATAATGGATGGTTTCCAATCTGTGGTAGTCGGGATCTTCCGTATTGGTGGCAAATGCGCGCCGATGAATTTCGCGCTCCACTTCGGGCAGCGCTTCAAAATTCGCAGCTGTATATTCTTCCAGGTCCGCTCTCACTTTGGCTAGCTGCGCCCTTTTCTTTTGCTGCACATCATCGCTATCCTTACCCACGGCAAGTTCATTCTCCAGCAACGCCGCCAATTTTTCAAGATGTGCCCGGTGTGCAGGGTGGAAGCGCACGTGGTATTGCTGATGGAATTCTAAATTGTTGTTCGTGAAATTAGCCAGCCAGTCCTCTTCCTCCCCCTCAAAGCCTACCGGTAGGCTCAGTTCATTCTGGTAAACACGCCACGATACACCTGCCTCCTGCAGCCGCTCGGGGTACGTTTTCCAACCCAATCCTTTATAGACCATCTGTCCGTTCTCTACGTGGGCCACTGAGTTGCCTTTGCGTGGCTCCTCGCGAACCGTTCCTGACCAGAAATAAGATCGGTTCGGGCTTGTTCCCGTAAGGGATGAACAGAAATGCTGGTCGCATACGGTAAAAGCATCCGCAAACGCATAATAAAAAGGAATGTCTTCCCGGTTGTAATACCCCATGGTGAGCGGCATGGGGCGGTATTCGGGATTACCGGCCCGTTTCGCTTCCAGCCAGGTATCCATTTTTCCGTCATTTCGTGCATACACCATATCTTTCCAGCCGTGTGGTAGGGACCCCATCCAAGTCGCCTTGGTGTTCTTGATGTCGAGCCGGAACGGCGTATACGTCTCGCCCTTTGCATTGCTCTGGGCCCAAACGGGCAACCCATTCGGCAGGGTAATGGCTCGTGGGTCATTGAAACCACGCACGCCGCGCAAACTCCCAAAGCAATGGTCGAACGCGCGGTTTTCCTGCATCAGGAATACGATATGCTCGGCATCGAGGTACGTGCTCCCCACCGGTGCGTCGATGGCCAGTGCCCGTTGGATAGAAGGTGGCAACGTATGGGCCGCCGCTGTGGCTCCCGCTAGCAGCGCAGCCTTTCTCAAGAATGATCGTCTGGATTCCATGGTCGCTAATTTGCAAACGAAATAACGAAATATTCACGTCCCCTTCAATTAAAAACCAAATTTATGCCCCCATCAGTTATAAAACCGCCGGATGTAAGCGGTTTTACGTCAAAACTTGCGCAATACTTCTTATATTAGCCCGTCTAACCGATTAAATGTTGGTTTTACGGTTACCGCGCTCGGCCTTGCAAAATGCACGGAGCGTAGATGATGAACGAACATTATACGCCAATGAAGAAAACCATTATCGCAGTAGTTGCTGCCACAATCTTGTGGGGTTGCAAGCAAAAAGCGGCCGATTTGCCCGCCAAGGAAATGGATCCCACCCAAACCGCGGAACTGGCAGCTACGATTGAAAAACAGGTGAGTGCAGAATTGGACAGCGGCCTAACACTGAAATTATGGGGTATTGACTCGTTGGTCATTTCACCCATCGCCATCGACATCGACAACCACGGACGCCTGTTCTATACCACCACAGACCGGCAGAAAAACTCGGAATTTGACATCCGCGGCCACCGTGAGTGGGAGATCCCCTCGATCAGTTTCCAAACCGTGGAGGACCGCCGGGCGTTTCTGCGCGAGGAACTATCGCCGGAGAACAGCGCGCGCAATACGTGGCTAGCCGACCTGAATGGTGACGGTTCGCACGACTGGCGCGATCTCACCATCGAGAAAGAAAAGGTGTACCGGTTAGAAGATATTTCCGGTGACGGCGTGGCCGATCGGTCGCAACTGGTTGTGGACGATTTCCACGAGGAGATTACCGATGTGGCGGGTGGTGTCTTTGCCGATGGCGATGACCTCTACCTGGCCGTAGCGCCAGACCTGTGGCGGCTCACCGACACCAATGGTGACGGCATTCCCGATAAGAAAACATCCGTTTCCCATGGCTATGGTGTACATGTAGGGTTCAGCGGCCATGGCATGTCGGGCGTGAAAATGGGCCCCGATGGCCGCCTTTACTGGCAAATCGGCGATATCGGTTTCAATGGCGAAGGCCCAGATGGCACGAAATGGGAACACCCCAACTCGGGCGTCATCGCCCGTTCCAACCCCGATGGCAGCGATTTCGAAATCTTCGCCCACGGCTTACGTAATACCCACCAGTTTGTATTTGATGAATACGGCAACATCATCAGCGAAGATAATGACGGCGACCACCCCGGCGAAAAGGAGCGCTTGGTGTACATCGTTAACGGTTCGGACGCCGGCTGGCGGAGCAACTGGCAGTATGGGAAATACAGCGACCCCGATAATAACGGTTACAAAGTATGGATGGACGAGAAGATGTACCTCCCCCGCTTCGATGGGCAGGCTGCATACATCACACCGTGCATCAGTAATTTCGTAAGCGGCCCCGCCGGCATAGTATATAACCCAGGTACTGCCCTGGGCCCGCAGTACAATCAGACATTTTTTGTGGCCGAGTTTGTGGGTAACCCTGCAAGCTCCGGCGTGCATAGCTTCAAGCTGAACCCCACGGGCGCGACCTTCGAATTGGGCGACCATAAAAAGGTTTTGGGGGGCATTTTGGCTACCGGTCTTGATTTCGGACCCGACGGTGCACTATACGTGGCCGATTGGATTGACGGGTGGGGCACGCACGATTACGGGCGCATCTGGAAAATGGACGATGCCGAGGGGGCCACGCAAGCGATCCGTGTCGAAGTAAAGGAATTGCTCGCCGAAGATTTCAGCAGCAAAAGCGAAACGGAGCTGGGTAACCTCCTTCGCCACGAAGACATGCGCATCCGCCAAAAGGCACAGTTTACCTTGGTCAAGCGCGGCAGTAAAGGACTGGAAATATTCAAGCAGGCACTTGCCCAAACGGACCACCAGCTGGCTCGTGTCCACGCCATCTGGGGTATCAGCCAGTTGGCACGGCAGGATGGCCAGCATGCCGCACTCCTCATCCGATTACTGCAAGATAACGATGCAGAGATACGGGCACAGGCCGCCAAATGGCTGGGTGATGTGCGGTATGTGGAAGCGGGCGATGCCCTCATCCCACTGTTGACCGATCCGGCGAGCCGTCCGCGATTTTTTGCAGCGGAAGCGCTCGGGCGCATCCA
>CAZTJY010000094.1:5965-16656 GCA_964613725.1 uncultured Parapedobacter sp.
AGCACGGACCCGCGGTAGCCCCGATCATCGAGATGCTCGAAGCCAATAACGATGAAGATGCATATTTGCGGCATGCCGGCGCACTGGCCTTGGCACGTATCGGTGATGCGAAGCCCTTGCTGGCGTTGGCCAACAACCCCTCGCGGGCATTGCGTATTGCCGCGGTGGTCGCCCTGCGGCGCATGGGCGATGCCGGTATTGTGCGGTTCCTCAACGACCGCGATGAATTCGTTGTCACGGAAACCGCCCGCGCCATCAACGACGACCTGTCGATTGAAGGTGCCTTACCTCTCTTGGCCGATCTAATCGATACGGCACCATTCGCCAACGAGGCGCTGGTTCGCCGTATTATCAATGCCAACCTGCGCGTGGGCAACGAAAAAAACCTCCAGCAACTCCTCACTTATGCGCACAACGGCAGCCATCCCGCCCCGATGCGTGCCGAGGCACTTGCTGCGCTAAGCACGTGGGCCAAACCTTCCGTCGTTGACCGTGTAGATGGCCGGTACCGTGGCACCATTGAGCGCGACGCCGATGCATTGAAAAGCCAAACAGCCGCGGCATACATCGAGCTACTTACAGACCGGGAGCTCGCTGTGCGCCTCAGCGCTGCCAAATCCATCCATAAGCTCACTATCAAGCGGGCTGCACCAGCCTTGTTGGCCAGCCTGAAGGGCGATAAGGAAACAGCCATGCGGGTGGAATGCCTGTCGGCCCTTGTAGCCCTCGAAGCACCCCAGCAGGAAGAAGCCATCAAGTTTGCGTTGTCCGACCTCGACAAGTCGCTTCGCGTAGCTGCTTTAGACCTTTTGGAAAACATGGCCATCGCGAAGCCCGTGATGGTTGATCTGCTGGCAGACGTTATCCAAACGAAAACCACGGAAGAAAAACAGGCAGCCATCATTACACTGGGGAAGCTACCGCTTGAGAATTCCGAGGCCCTTTTCAACAGGCTGCTTGACGACATGGAAGCGGATCGGTTAAGTCCAGAGGTCTATCTCGAACTCGGAGAGGCCATAGACAGTACCCACGCCGAGCCGCTGGTGGCCCGTTATAAGGCCATCACCCAACATTTCTCGGCCGACGAGCTTTTGGCTTCGTATTACAGCAGCCTCCAAGGCGGCGACATCCGACGGGGCCAGCGCGTCTTCTTCCAGCACCAGCAGGCCCAGTGCATGCGTTGTCATGCCCTCGACGATCGGGGTGGCAATGCCGGACCGCAGCTCAACGGCGTGGCCGACCGCCTCTCCCGTGAGCAGCTGCTGGAATCGATCATCGAACCCAGTAAGCGCATTGCTCCCGGATACGGCATCGTCATGCTCGTACTGAACGATGGCGAACAACTATCGGGTATTTTCCAAGGAGAAGATGAACGGGGCGTAAAAATCCGTAAAGGACAGGAGCCCGACCGGTTGATCCCCCACAGCGACATCAAGGAGAAGACCTTCTCCCCGTCCAGCATGCTGGACATGAAGGGCATCCTTTCCAAGCGCGAGATCCGGGATGTGGTCGCCTTTTTGGCTACGCTGAAGGAAGACGGCTAGCCGCCGCTTCGTCAACAAACCACGTTACGCGTCCGTCTTCGCTCCTATCGATAAGCTGCGCAGGGTACTTTTCGATGTTGCGCTCACCGCGCAGCACCTCATACAAAGCCTCTGCCTTACCGGCACCGTAGGCGATTACCGCTACCCGTGTAGCTCGGTTAACCAGCGGCACGGTCAGCGTAACGCGGTACATATCCTGGGGGGCGAGGAAATAGGCAGCCACCCATTTGTCATATTCATGGAGCACCCCCGTATTGGGGAACCACGATGCCGTATGGCCATCGGCCCCCATACCCAAGAACACGAAATCGATATGTCCCCCCGGCTGGAGATGACTGCGTAACGTTTGTTCATATTTGTGCGCAAACTCGGCGGGCGACGTACCGTCGGCCCACATCGGGAAAATCTGTTCCTTCGGAACCGGCACATGATCCAACAGCGTCTCGAATGCCATCCGGGCATTGCTACGCTCATCATCCAAAGGCACCCACCGTTCGTCGCCCCAGAAAACAAATACGCGATCCCATTGTACTTGGTCACGATAAGCCGGGGAAGCCAGCAATTTATGGAGGCCCACCGGCGATGAACCACCGGTGAGGGCTACGGTAAAGCGGCCGCTTTTTTCAATCGTTTCCCGCGCCGCCTGTATGAACAGTTGTGCAGCCTCTTCATTGAGCTGCTCCAAATCGTTGAATTTCTTTATCATGACGTTTTTGCTTTTTTGCGATTCGCTCATCTGCTAAGAACAAAACATATTCCTAGGTATGCAGATTCAGCGCCCAGATATGCCCTTGCCGGGCAATCAGCGCTTCGGCACTTTCAGGGCCCCATGTCCCCGCAGCATAATTCGGAAAGTCCAATGAATCACGGCTTTCCCATGTTTCCAGTATCGGGGTAATGACATCCCACGCCTCTTCCACTTGATCAGATCGCATATACAGCGTGGTATCTCCCCGCATGGCATCGAGCAGCAACGTTTCGTAGGCTTCTGGCGTCTGTGTGGAGCAGGTGTCGTAATCAAACACCATCTCCGCTGGGTTGAGGCTCATTTCCAGCCCTTGTTTCTTGGCCGTAAAGCGCAGCCGGATGTCCATGGTAGGCTGGATATTGATGGTTAGTCGATTAGGCATCAAGTTGCCCGCCTGCGATGCGGAAAATGTGGAGTGTGGCACGGGCCGAAACTGGATGGTGATAGACGATGTTTTTTCCTGCATCCGTTTCCCGGTACGCAGGTAAAAAGGCACCCCTTGCCACCGCCAGTTATCGATAAATAGTTGAACCGCCGCATACGTTTCTACATTCGACTTTGGATCAACCCCGGGCTCCTCGCGGTAGCCTGGCACCTGCTTGCCGCCAATCCATCCGGGGCCATATTGCCCCCGCACGGCATATTTGTGCACGTCCTCAGGTTTCAAACGCCGGATAGCCCGCATCACATCTACTTTCCGGTTCCGTATCTCTTCAGCCTGAAAAGAAATCGGCGGCTCCATGGCCACCATGCAAAGCACCTGCAACAGGTGGTTCTGAATCATATCGCGCAGGGCGCCAGAATTCTCAAAATAACTCCCTCGGTCTTCCACGCCTACCTTTTCGGCGACGGTGATCTGGATGTAATCGATGTAATTGCGGTTCCACAACGGTTCAAACAGGGCATTGGCAAAACGGAAGGCCAGGATGTTCTGTACCGTTTCCTTACCGAGGTAATGGTCAATGCGGTATATCTGCTCCTCCTGGAATGTCCGTCCCAGCAGCTCATTAAGCGCTACGGCAGTCTCCTTATTGTAACCGAAGGGTTTTTCGACAACAATCCGATCCGACTCCGGCACATTGGCCAGCTTGTATTTGTTGATGTTCGAGGTCGCCGATTCGATGAATTGCGGTGCAATAGAGAGGTAAAACAACCGGTTGGCCCTGACGCCCCACTCCTTGTCAAAGGCGTCGAGCTTTTCTCCCAACCCTTGGTAGGCAGCGGGGTCATTGATGTTTGACTCAAAATACGAAAGGGTTGTCTTGAATTGGTCCCACTGCTTCCCGTCGGGCTTCCCCTTCCTGGAAAACTCCACCAATCCATCATGCAGGTGCTCCCGATAGGTATCGTCATCGAGCTTGGTACGCCCCAGCCCAATGATAGCAAACTTCTCGGGCATCCATCCATCGATAGACAGGTTGTAAAACGCTGGGATTAATTTTCTTTTGGTGAGGTCGCCTGTACCACCGAAGATAACGATAATGGTAGGCGCCAGCTTTTTATTTGACTTCATGTTGATTTAAATACACCTTTGTTCTTACTAATTATCCGTTTGGCAATTTATCCGCTTTGCCATCGTCGTGTTTCAGCTGCCTTTCCAACGCAATGACTTTCTGAAGGCGCCGTTCAAAACGCTCACCGCCATCATATTCCGCTTGCAGGAAAGCTGTAACCAACTCCCAGACCAACATGGGCCCGATAACCCGTCCGCCCAGGCAAAGCAGGTTCATGTCGTCGTGCTCTACCCCTTGGCGGGCTGAATAGGTTTCGGTAATCAAGGCCGCCCGTACACCTGGAATCTTATTGGCAGCCACTGATACCCCTACGCCGCTGCCACATACCGCAATACCGCGGACCACCTCATGGCTAGCTACGGCGCGCGCCAAGGGCACAATGATGTCGGGATAATCGTCTGCAGGATCATATGCCTTCGCACCGTAATCGAGCACCTCATACCCCGCCTCAACCAGCTTGGCCATCAGTTGCTTTTTCTGTTCGAAACCGGCGTGATCTGCCGCAATACCTATTTTCATCATTCCACGGATAATCTATTCTTCTGCCGTTGGGTCTCTACACTTGCGAAACAGGCGATGAAGATAGCCAAAAAATCAATTTTTGATAGCAAATATGCCGTTTTATTTTGAAAATGATAGTTCCGTGTCATTTTTTCTAGGCCGCCCCAGCCGATTAATAATACATAATTTTCTTATGTATATCAGAAAATTATATATTTGTGGCATGAGTTCGGCGAAGCTATTGAAAGGCACGCTCCAGACCATTATCCTGAAGCTGCTTGAAGATCACGACAAAATGTACGGTTATGAAATCACCCAAACGGTGAAACAGCTGAGCAATGGCGAGTTCAAACTGACAGAAGGAGCGTTGTATCCCGCACTGCATAAACTGGAGGCAGATGGCCTGCTCGAAACGAGCACAGAATTGGTAGATGGCCGGGTGCGCAAGTATTATGCGCTGTCTACCGAAGGGAAAGGCGAGGTCAAAGAAAAAATGAGCGAGGCTGCCGTATTTATCGAGAAACTGCAGCAGGTGTTGAACCTTAAACCGGCCACATCATGAAGCTCACGCCCCAGCAACTCGATTACATCAAAGGATTCATCCGCAGGCGGGGATTCACTGCGCTCGACCTCCAAATGGAAATCATCGACCATGTGGCCTGCCGGGTTGAAGACCTGCGTTCGGAAAATCCGGCGCTACCCTTCGAAGACGCTGTGGCACAGACGCACCGCGAGTTCGGTGTGTTCGGATTCGCCACACTTGAAGAAGCCATGATGAAGTCGCTGACGAAAAAGTATCGAAATCAGTTCGCACTTGAATTCAAGCGGTGGTTTTCTTTCCCTACCATTCTCCTTGTCGGCGGTTTTACCCTGCTGTTATACCAGCTTTTCTTCGTGGTGGCCACAAATTGGCTGATTGGCGTTTTCGGTTTCCTTTATCTGGCGCTCGCCGTCGGTGTAATAGCGTACCAATACAAACTAAAGCGGCGGTACCGAAAAATGATGATTATCCAAGTGACCAATAGCTTTGCCTTCCTTCCGACCATCCTTCTTCAATTTGGGGGTGGCCTTTCGGAAATCCCCCAATCCGATGCACCCTTTTGGCTGCAGGCCAGCCTGTTTACGGCAATCATCCTGCTGTTCTCCTTCCTATTCGCTTCATCCTTCCGTGTCTCCCGCTTCGCCGTCAGGCAGTGCCAGGAGTTTGAGCAGCGGTACCCCGCGGTATTAGTCTAGTAGGCCATGAATAAATGGTTGGAAGATTCGCATATCGCATCGATATCCAGTGGTGGATGTTTGTTGTTCCTACCACTACTATCCCTACTTGCATCGTATTAAACTCTTCATTACTAATATACTACCTTTTTCCATTTCCCGTAAACGTTCCGTCAGAGAATAACTAGCAGGAGGATTTCCGGAATTAGGGCTGGATACTCTTCTTTTGAATATTGGGTACATCCAGATTGAATCTTTTTTCAAATAAAGTTTTGACAGTGGTAGATATTTACCTAAAATTGCAACACTATTTAAATTAAATCCAAATAAGAATGCGCTATATTTATACCACTGTTTTATCCGTACTTCTTCTCACTGTAATGGGTCGGACCAGTTATGGCCAAGTCCACCCTTTGGCCGGCCAGGTCCGTTCCACGCTCAGCCAGCAACCCCTGCCGGGGGTCACCGTTCGCGTACTGGGCGTTCCCAACGGTCGCATCACTGACGAAAACGGAACATTTTCGTTCGATGGCTTGGCGGCAGGCTCTTACACGTTGAGCTTTTCTTACCTCGGATACGAATCGTCGCGGCTTAATATCGCCTTGCCGGCATCGAACAGCGCTCAGTTGTCCATATTTCTTACTCCAACCGAAAATCAGTTGCAGGCGGTAGAGATTCTCGGACGGAAAGAGCAAAGCTACAAGAATACAGCCTCCTTTGCCGGTACCAAGACCGAGACACCCATCCGGTTTGTACCGCAAGCCATCTCTTACGTCACCAAGGAGGTCATCGACGACCAACAGGCGTTCAAGACGAGTGACATCATTAAAAACATCAGCGGTGTCAATGTATTTTCCTTTTACAACAATGATTTCACCCTGCGCGGCTACCGGGCCAGTAACGCCCTGATCAACGGGCTGCGAAACCCTACCGGCAGCTGGTCACAGTCCCTACTACCAAATGTGGAACGCATCGAAGTGATTAAGGGGCCCGCTTCGGCGTTATTTGCCAACACCGACCCCGGTGGAACGGTCAATACGGTTACCAAAAAGCCCCTGGATGTAAATCGGCGATCAATCAACTTTGCTACGGGAAGTTATAATACCTTCCGGATGGCAAGCGACTTCACCGGCCCGATGAACAACGAAAAAACCTTGCTATATCGGCTCAATCTTGCTTACCAAAACGGGCAGTCGTTTCGTGTATTGCAAGGAGGCGAAGACCTCGTCATTGCCCCTTCCATCTCATTCATCCCTACTGATCGTACGCAGCTCAACGTCGATTTCGTCTATTCCAAAACCAAATCGCGTTTGGACCGTGGACAACCGATTTTCGGCGCAACAGCGGGGACCGACCTCTACTCCACGCCGATTTCGTTTGCTATCGGCAAAGAAAATGACTATGCCAACGAGCTCAGCCTATTCACCACAGCTTCGCTGCAACATAAGTTTACGGACAACATCTCTTTCAACGCCTCATACATGAAATTCTTGTATGACGAGGACCTGTTGGAACACCGCACGTCCAACCGGTACGCCGTAGATGCTGATGGTGTTGAAATCCCCACACTCATGGAGATGCAAACCATCCGGCGTAAGCGCAAAAACTACAACGATAACATCACGCTGTACCTCGTAAACGATTTCAGCACTGGCCCCCTGGTGCATAAACTGCTGGTCGGATACGATTACATCCAGAACGTATCGCCCCTAGGGGGGTCCAATTATAACGCACGCGGATACCGCAACGCCGCAAACAATGATGCCCTCAATGCATACGATCCAGCAAGTCGCGACAACTACCTTATCCGCGATAATCGGCCGGTGCCCAATGTCCCCCACTTCGACCTGGCCAACCCCGATTACTCCATTTCGGAAATATCTGGCTATTTTAACGTATCCAGCGCCCAAGCGGTTACCAAGTATTTCGTTAACGGAATTTATCTCCAAGACCAAATCAGCTGGGGACCAATACAGACACTGCTCGCCTTCCGGCAGGAATATTATACCGATATCCTCAACTACCAGAAAGACAATGCTGAAGAAGTTCAACAGCAGGCATTTATCCCGCGCTTCGGGCTAGTTTATACGCCTTTTGAGCCCGTTAGCTTCTACGCCACCTATGCCCAAGGATACCAGCCGCAGGGCGGGGGCACCATCGGAGATCCCGACCGCTATGGCGGCCCGTTCGACCCATTGACCAGCACAATGTATGAAGGTGGTGCAAAGATGGAGTTCCTCAACAAACAGCTGGCCATTAACGCCGCCATCTACCAGATCGAACAAAACAACATCCTTATCAACGCCAACAATCCAGAAAACCCAGACGAGTTACGACAATTGGGCCAGCAACGTTCGCGGGGCATAGAGCTCGATGTGTACGGCCAGCTACTCCCCAACCTGAGTGTTACGGCAAACTGGGCGATCAATGAAACCATGATCACCGAGAGCGACAACGAAGCCGAGGAAGGCACCATCCTTCCCAATGCACCCAAAAACCAGGGCAGCGTTTGGGCGAAATACACCTTCACAAGCCGTGCACTGCATGGCGTCGGTATAGGAGTCGGCACGAATTACGTGAGCACCCGGACTACCTTCAGCGATGTCCTCACTTTACCATCGTATGTCGTGGCCGATGCCGCGCTGTATTACACCATTGATAAGTTCAGGTTATCGGCAAACTTAAACAACGTATTCAACAAAACCCACTGGGTAGGCGGCTACGATTTTAACCGGTTATTTCCCGGCACACCGCGCAACTTCCTCGTTGGTATCGGCTACACGTTTTAATCTTTAGCAGATGGCCAATGGCAGCGATAAGGCAGAAAGCAGGAAGCGTCTTTTTTGGCGGCTCCATCATTGGGTGGGGCTATACACCGGCATCCTAATCGGCGTCCTCAGCATTACCGGTGCCTTGGCCATTTTCATCCCCGAAATCGATGCACTGATCCAAAGACACCATTACGACGCCATCTCTACCGGTTCGCCCGCCGGCACACCGCACTTTGGCCGATCAATCGGCGCACTGGCAAGCCGATTTCCCGATTACCGCTCATTGACCATCTCCTTACCTCGTCAGCCCGACCACGCCGTGCAAGTGGACCTGATTATCCCCGCCGATAGCACAATTACGCGTTATGATTTCTTCATTGATGGCGGGACCGACCAGCTTCTGGGCCAACGTAACCACCAAAATTCGTTGGCCAACTACCTCCGGCAGATGCACGTGCGATTGTATGAAGGCAATTGGGGACGGCAATTGGTCGGCATCGGAGGATTGGCACTGGCTGCCGTGGCCATTACCGGATTGATGATCTACGGCAACTTTATGAAACGGCAAGTGTGGCCCGCCGTACGGAACCAGAAG
Source organism: uncultured Parapedobacter sp. (assembly GCA_964613725.1). Lineage (GTDB taxonomy): Bacteria > Bacteroidota > Bacteroidia > Sphingobacteriales > Sphingobacteriaceae > Parapedobacter. The sequence continues at coordinate 14,854 of CAZTJY010000094.1, forward strand.
AACATCCGTATCGTTATGGCCGATTGGCACAAACTCATCGGCATCAGTGCACTCGCATTCAATTTGGTCATCGCCCTGACGGGCGCTTGGCTAGGCCTCCAACCTTGGTTGATGAAGTGGCTCGATATCAGCGTACCCAATCGCTACGTGGCTACCCCCGTTATGGAACCTGCGGCCGACCGGTTACTGGCGGTTGACTGGCCTGCCGTGCTCGACGCTGCGAAAGAGGAATTCCCCGACCTGCAGCCCAAGCGCATCGTCCCATCCACCAACGGGTCGGCAACGGTTACCATCAGCGGGAATATCAGCGGGGCGATATACGAACGCGATATAAATTATGTGGTGCTATCGAAGACCAATCGGCAGGCCCTGTTCAAATACGATGTGCGCCAACAACCATTCGGCCACAAATTCTACTTCATACAGGAAGCACTACATTTCGGCGATTTCGGCGGCTTATGGTTGAAAGCGTTCTATGCATTGCTCGGGCTTACCAGTGGTTTCCTTTCTATCAGCGGGTTTGTGATCTACCAGTTTCGACGGAAGAAGCAAAAGCCACAAAAGGCCGATGCGTTGAAAACCACGTTTTTGTACAGCATGGTCTCCCTGTTGTTTCTGGTCATCATCGCCTTCATCAGCCTATTTTTCGGCTACGCGCAAGCGTCGTTCGTGTCGGGCATCATCATCAATGCACTATTGGTGGCTTTGATTGGTTACGCACTTATACGGTATCTCATTCGTATTTATCGGCAAAAGAGCGGTACAACATCGATATAGCAATGAATAAACCGGCAATCAAACACCATAAACTTACGGAGCACTACCTGGTGCCTGCCACGCTTTTCGCGCTCAATATCTGCATTGTACATGTTATCTATGTGTTTGCTACCGGTAGCTGGCAAAATCATGGACATCTTGCGGCGCTGACGGGATCCCCCGTGGCACTGGGAGCCGCATTATTGCTCAAGAACCGTGGCTTCCTGGCATGTTCCACCGTAGCCTACCTTGTGTTGCTCCTATGCTGGCCGTAGGGTAGCTAGCCGTTCACCCAACCCATCAATGCCTTGCTACGCTCGGCGAGCCAGTCGAATCCGGTAGCGCCCTCGGGTTTGGCGAAGAGCTTGGAGCCCAGACCCACCGCACTTACGCCGGCGCCGAACCAGCCCGAGATGCTTTCTTCGGTGGGGTTCACCCCGCCCGTGGGCATGAACCGCATGGTGGGAAACAGCGGCTTGATGGATTTGAGGAACCCGGCACCCAACGTGTCGCCCGGAAAAAGCTTCACCAAAGGTGCACCCAGGTCTTCGGCCATGCTAATTTCGGTAGGTGTCATACAGCCCGGCACCCAAAGGACGTTCTCTTTCATGGTTACCTCGGCTATTTCTGCCTTCACCACGGGGCTCACGATAAATTCGGCGCCCATTTCGATGTAGGCGGTTGCCATCGCTGCGGTCTTGATGGTACCGATGCCCAGTAGCAATTCGGGCCATTGCTCCCGCTGGTATGCCAGCAGCCTGGAAAAGTTCTCAGGTGCCTGCTCACCACGGTTCACAAATTCAAAAACCCGGATCCCACCTGCATAACAGGCGTTTACCACTTCTATGCAGGTTTGGATATCATCGTTATAATAAACGGGTAGTACCGGGTATTTCAATATATGGTCAAGTGTATTCTTCATTTTGATAGCTAATATCTAATGCCTGTCGCCTATCCCTACAAATCCCCGTTACCGAAATCGCCTTTCACAAATAGCTTCTTGAATCCGGCTGCAGTTGCCGTATCCACCACTCCTTGCCCGACCTT
>CAZTJY010000095.1:0-16420 GCA_964613725.1 uncultured Parapedobacter sp.
AGGGATAAAATGGTACCTCCCGTTTGGCCGGTGTAGTTGTTGCCGAGATTGGTGCCCGTGCCCAATACGATCGTACCTCTCGCCACATCATTACCCATCTCTTGGTTGCCGGTCAGTCCATAACTTACCCGCAACTTCCAATCGTCCAGGAAACCGACCGACTCCATAAATGCCTCATCCGAAATTCGCCAACCTGCAGACGCGGAAGGGAAAAAGCCATAGCGGTTGTCGCGACCAAAACGCGACGACCCATCGTAGCGTGCGTTCATGGACAGCAGGTATTTTCCCCGATATTGGTAATTAACCCTACCGAAATACGAAAGGATGCCATACGACTGCTTGCCGGAAGTACCAATGTCGACGGTCGTTCCGCCGTTCAAGGTCTTGATTTGATTGGATGTTACGCCGCTCACCAGCATGAAGCTGTTTTCGCTAACGGTTTGCTGTAAGGTACTGCCCGTTAAGACTGCAATGCGGTGGTCCGAAACATCGAGATCATAATTGATGTAATTTTCCACGTACCATACGGTTTGGTGGAACGTACGTTGCGAAGCCTGGCCACGGAAATCGTTACCCGGATACGGATTCGGTTGCGGTGGATTAAACCAATTCTCCAGTTCGGATCGGATATCGCCCGACAGCTGGCTGCGGAAACGGAACCCTTGCGCAACATCTGCTGTCGCATGCACCGTGCCGATGATACGGGTCACGTCATTGCCGATTTCGACGCTGATGGCTTGCCGCACGGGGTTTCCATAGTCACGCTGGTCCGCATCATTTGAAAACGTGCCATCAGGGAGGTAGACCGGCGTTGTAGGTGCTTTCACCAGTGCAGTGGACAGGACCGAAACGCCATAGATGTGGTTGTTATTCTCCCAACCACCCCCTATCGGCGTACCATCGTTCTTTGACCGCATTTGATCGGCTAGGGCCGTGTATATGCTGCCTCCGAGCGCAAAACGTTTGCTCACCTCATGGTCAACGTTTGCCCGCATGCTGAACCGTTTAAAATCGGTACCGATGATGATCCCTTGTTGGTTGGTGTGCCCCATGCTAAACAAAAACCTCGTTTTCTCTGTACCGCCACGGAACGATGCATAGCCCTCATTCATGGCTGCCGTACGGAAAATTTCGTCTTGCCAATCGGTTTCGACGGTCGGGTGCCGGATAAAGCTTTCTGGAAAATACGGTGAGTATTCGGGCTGCAAATCCGACAATTGGCCGCGCCCCTCGTTGACCATACGCGCGTATTCCGACGCACCAAGCAGTTCATACCGATTCGTTAAGCTGGAAAGCCCGGTACGGTAGTCGACGGTAAGCTCGCCCGCTCCTTCCGTGCCCCGTTTTGTGGTAATCAGCACCACACCATTGGCTGCGCGGGCACCGTAGATGGCCGTGGCTGCCGCGTCTTTCAGTATCTCGATGGATTCGATATCCGCTGGGTTGATATGTGACATCCCGTTCACCCGGTTCTGCCCTACGTTGATGTTGTTCGTCTGCGTATTTTCCAATGGGATTCCATCCAATACGTATAGCGGGTCGTTCCCCGAGCCGATTGAATTGGTTCCTCGGATGCGAATGGTTACTCCACTTCCAGGCTCACCTGAATTGTTGGTTACGGTTACACCCGGGACCCGGCCCTGAAGCGCCTTGTCCGCACCGGTAACCAGCATGTCCTTGATTGATGACCCGCGGATGGAGGTGATGGCAGCGGATATCGTCCGTTTATTTTGCATTCCGTAACCAACGGCAACGACCTCATCAATTCCAGTGTAGATGAACTTCAGCGCAATCTTCATGGGCGAGCCGCCACGGACTTCGCGCGTTGTGGACTCATAACCCATCATCTGGAACACCAAACGGTCGCCAGAGTCTGCGGGTAAGCGAAACACACCCATAGCGTCGGTTGCGACACCTTGTTTGGATTCCTCAATCAGTACCGAAACACCCGGGATGGGATGTCCGGCCGAATCCACGACAGTTCCCGTAGCGAAGAACTTCGGTCGGCTCCCGGCGCCTCGCGACCCACCACGCGGCAAGTCCAACGTTCGCTTGGTAAGCACAATAATCTTATCTTGGATCACATAACCACACGGCTGGCCCTGAAAGATTTCGTGCAAAGCCTCATCGATGGTTACCTTGTCAACAGCGATGCTGACAGGTCGCATTTCGGCTACATCCCTCTTGTTGAAGAAAAATGTATACCCGCTTTGTTGCTCTATTTTTTTTAATAACTGCACGATTTCAGCATTCTTTTCGTCTAACGTAAGCCGCTGCTGCCCATACGTCCGCACAGGCAGTTGTATACAGACCATACACATCAAAAACACGAGATGTACACGCATAAGCATCTTATTGTCACTACGTGGTAAAGACCGCCGACCTATTTTCGGTATACTCGACAGGGCCTTAATGATCAACCCTTGCCTAATTGGCTAAAATTCATACCTTTGCAGGGTTTGATCTATCTCGGTTTTATGCGATATTAAATGTCATCCCAATACCACTGGGATTGCGAGAAGTTCGGACCATGGCCGGAAGTGTTACCAGCACTCCCGGCTTTTTATTTCCGGCCGACCATCCTCATCTACTGTGTTCTTGTACCGCCATTCGTTATGTAATTAGTCAAAATCAAGTATAAACAATCAATCGTTATTCGGGAGAACCACCAATAAGCGATCCTTCAATTCAAAATTAACCCCCGCACTTTTCAATATCTTTAACGCCGTGGTCAGCGTGACATCCCGCGGGATTTTACCCACAAATAGATCGCTGTGCGCCTTGATTTCATAGCGAACTTCCACGTCGTACCAACGGCTAAGTTGCTTCGTCACGGCGTAGATATCGGCGTCATTAAAATAAAAATAGCCATCCCTCCATGCTGTAAACTCTGCCACATCGACTTGACGGACACGGATATTGGCATTGGTGGTATTGGGAAAAACGGCTTGTTCACCGGGGCGTAATACCGTTTGCTGTCTTATATCGCCCGCATTGCCATGGCGCGCGATGCGCACTTTGCCTTCAACCAACGTTGTTCTGATTTCGGGCTCATCTTGATAAGCATTGATGTTGAATTGCGTCCCCAATACTTCCACTTTTTGGTTGCGCGTTTTGACGACAAACGGGATTCGTGCCGTGTCCGACGTCGAGAACCGCGGTGCGATGTCAAAATACGCCTCGCCATCCAATTCGACCGCTCTGCTGTGTTGCTCGAATTTTGACGGGTACCGTAACGAGGAAGCCGAGTTCAGCCACACCTTGGATCCGTCTGGCAAAACAACATGGTACTGGCCACCCTTTGGGGTTGTGAGCTTATGAACTTGTGGACCTGTGAACTTGTGGTTACCCACAGCTCCGCCCCCGGGTTCACTCGTTCCCATGCTCTCTTGGTCAGTTAACACGGCACCGCCATCCACATAGGTGATGTCGTCGTCCATAACGATACCCTCTTGCCCCCCACTCAGCTCGATGGTGCGGCCGTCAGCTAATGTCAGGGTTGCCCGACTACGACCGGGCTCAATATCTCGTTGTATTGATTGTGGTATGGGACCGTTGCCCTGTAAGTCGCGCCACAGGTAAAGGCCTATAGCGGCTATCAATAATACCGATGCAGCGGTGATTAGCCCCCTTGGCCGGAATGCTCTTCGGCCGTTCGGCCCCATCTTCATCGTTCTTTGCCTAACGGCCATCAACATCCGGTTCCGGAGCTCCTCTTCGTTACCGGCGAACGAACTTGGAAGCTCCAGCCTGTTAGCACCTTGGGCATGGTACCATGTTGAAAACTCCGCCTTTTCGGCAGCGGTGATGGTACCATCCAACCATTTGGAAGCCAATTCTTCGTATCGTTCACCATCGGTCATAAATCGGGGTCTTTACATAGATGTATCGCCAGCCCCGCAAATCCCTTAGTGATCCAAGAAAAAAATTGAAAATTATTGAAATCGGTTTGGAGATACGCGTTATAGCAATGCCACCATCAAACTGGCCAATTTGGATCGGAGTACCTTAAATGCCTTTCCCAGATGTCCTTCTACGGTTTTCTCAGATATGTGGAGGGTTTCGGCTATCTGCTTTTGGGAATACCCCTCTTCGCGGCTCAATTGGAACACCAATTGGCATTTTTCAGGAAGCTGTTTTACATATTTGGCTATTTCCTCCCGGAGTTCTTCGAAAGCCAGCCATTCTTGGGTAGAATTGTCGATCTGTTCGTCCGGCGCCAGTGCGTCATTATAACGTCGTTGATGGTAATACCGATCCAATGTTTTGATGACACGGTACTTGACCGATACAGCAAGATAATTGGCCAAGTCACCCGAAACGGCCAGCTGTTCCCGTCTATGCCACAATGTGGTAAAGATGTCCTGTACAATCTCCTCGGCATCTTCCAAGCTACTCATGCGCTTGGCGGCAATAACAAAAAGTTTCTTCCAATACCGATCATAAAGTGTGGTAAATGCCCGCTCATCACCCTGAGTTAGCAAGGCAAGTAGTTGTCTGTCATTATATTGTTCGTACAAAAGCATATCGGTTTACCGAACTGGTTATCCAATGGCACAGTACCATCTTTAAGTCAAAGGTACGAATAAAAACAAAATGTGCGACCTGTACTGTGCTGATTCCTCAATTAGTTTCCCGTTGTCGGTCCCATCACTTTCAATATGCCTTCATTATCAATCGCCATCTCGTCGATGAAAACTACCCGCTCATCGCCGGTCTCCGTAGTACGGCCATGGTACACACACAACATTCGTCCATCGGGCAAAAACACCACACTATTGTGGCCGGTACCCGTTACGCTGCCACCACTTACCGTATTCTTTTCCAATACAGGGTTGTTCGCAGCTTTCGTATACGGCCCCAGCGGATGTTCGGAAGTGGCGTAGCCTACCGCATAATTTTCTCCGGCAAAATGATTGGCCGAATACATCATGTAGTAGGTACCATCGTGCTTGAACGTGAAGGATCCCTCCGTCCAACGGCGGTTTACTTCTTTACTGGTCACCGATCGGCTCTCCCACTCCGCCTGAGCGTTGTCCATTTCGACCGGGGGCCGTAGACATAACACCGGCTCCCCGATGATGCCCGAAAAATCCGGTTTGAGTTCCACACCGTACACCCAGCTCTCTTCAATCTCATCAAACCAGCCCTTATCTCGTGCCCAGCTAGCCACTTCGCTCTCTACGGGATGCTTATAGCAACAACGCGAATAGTAAAGAAATATGCGCCCATCTTCTGCAAAATAAACATTGGCATCGATAATCGGATATCCCGGATCGAACAACGGTCGGTCTTGCAGATCGATAAAAGGCCCCGTGGGTTTATCGGCCACGGCAACACCGATACGGAAGTTTTCCAATTCGTTGCCGGGATTGTCTTTCCATTGTGCGCTGTAGAATATATAATACTTGCCGTTATGGATATACACTTCAGGCGCCCAGTATGCCCCGCCCCAAGCCGCGGTAGAATCACTCCAACCGTTTTTGTTATTGGCGTAATAGACCTGGCCTTCTGATTCCCAGTTCACCAAATCAGTCGAAGAATAAGCAGCAAAGCCGTTCTTGGCGCCTCCGCCGGTGCCGTACATATAATACTGCGCACGGACATCGTCATAGATTACATAGGGATCGCCAAACGCTACATCCAATGGGTTGCTGAACGAGGTTGGAACATGTTGCGCACCGGCGATGAGCGGCAGTAACGCGGCGGAAAGGAAAGCAATTACCGTATTCAGGTTCATGAGCTATTTATTTTGTCGTCTTTGATAATTCGTTCACATGATGAAGCAGGATATGGAAAGCGGGCGTAGCCATGGCCCCATGGTCAAAGCCATCCAATTCATACAGATGCACCTCCTGATGCCCTACCAGTTTCATCATCCGATAGAAATAGGCATTTTCCTCGTATCTACCAAGCATCTCCATTTCCCGGTCGCCGGTAATAAGTATCAACGGCGGTGCGTCCTTCCGTACATGGTACAGCGGCGCATACTCGTCGATGATGGGCTGCGTATCCTTTATTCCCCGTTCGGCTCGAACAGTCATGTGCGTGATGGCATGCCCACTAAAGTCGACGATACCGGCCAGTTTATCTGCATCTTCACCGTACTGCTGTAACCACGATTTGTCCAATCCCACCATCGCAACCAGGTACCCGCCCGCCGAATGACCGGAAATAATAATTTTTGTTGGGTCACCACCATAGCCCGCAATGTGCTTGAAGGTCCAAGCGATAGCTGCCGCAGCGTCATCGATATAGGTTGGAGCTTTTACCTTTGGGCTTAGCCGATAATTGACGGCGACCACCGCCAACCCCTTTTCTTTAAGTTCGGTGGGAATGAATTTCTGCCCACCCGTGATGCCACCACCGTGGAACCAGACAACCGTAGGGAATCCTTTTTTGTTCTCAGGATAGTATACATCTAGCACACATCGCTCCTTGGCATATGCATCGTCGACATCATCACCGCGATAACCGATATCTTCGATGACTTGATAGGTAGTGGGACGCTCCTTCTGCTGCGCATAGCCCGCAAACACAAAGGCAACCAAGCACCAGCCTATCATGATGCACTTCTTCTTATTGAGGGTCATATCAAAACCTGTTAATTGATAGCGAAACCTGTTAAATCCACGTCGCTAAAAATACATAATGCCAACGGAAATGAAAAATCACTTTCTCGCGGGGTCCGCCCTTTCTGGTGTTAGTTCGGGCAAGTAAGATCGCCATGTATAAAGTTTGGTCCTCAATTCATCCACGATCTTGGGATGCGATTCCGCGACATCGGTCGTTTCGTACCTGTCGGCCACCATGTCGTACAATTCCACACGATCGCTTCGGTAGTCCATGAGCAGCTTCCATTTGCCCGACCGGATGGCCAGGTTCGGGCTGCGATCGCTACCTTTGGGGTAATTGAACGCATAATCATTCCGGCCATACTCCCAATACATATCCTTTTTCCGCGGAGCCGGATGGCCCATCAATACCTGTACACGGCTCTCGCCGTCGCCTTTGTAATTCGCCGGCACCTCCGCGGAGGCGACCGACGACAGCGTAGGGAACAAGTCTGTGGAGTTCAACACAGAAGTACTGTCTGTAACCCCGGCGGGCACATGCCCCGGCCAGCGTACGATAAACGGCATACGGATACCGCCTTCGTACAGCGACAGCTTCGTGCCGCGGAGCCCACCCGAACGACTACCTTTGAAACTCGGCAAAGGTCCATTATCGCTGGTAAAGATAATCAACGTATTTTCGGCGATCCCCAGCGCTTCCAGCCCATCGAACAGCCTGCCCATCTGCTTGTCAAACTCGGCAAGGACCAATTTGAAAGCCGCCTCTTCATTGGGGTTCATGGGGAATTTTCCTTCTTGGCGTCGGTTTTCTTCCGGTACCCAAGGCGTATGCATGTCGTCCGGCCAAAGATTGACAAAGCAAGGGGTCCCTTTGTGCCGACGCAGGAAATCGAGGGTTTTATCAACGAAATAGGCTGTCCGATTCCACCGTTGTACGCTATCCACGTCAGACCATATCCAATCCGTCGCCGTCAGCGCCGGGTCGGGCTCGGGGCTTTCGTAGGTGCTGGCGTGCTCGTCGAAACCGTACAGCTTAAACTTCGGGGCGTTCTTAATGTCGCGCCCACCCCCCATGTGCCATTTACCGAAATGGCCCGTGGCATACCCTGCTGCTTTCAGCACTTTAGCGATAGAGGGGGCATGTACGTTAAGGTAGTTAGCCTGTTCGGCTCTCCCATTACTGCGCCGGTCGTTCAGGAATGTGGTAAAATTCCATTCCGCCGGAAACATGCCCGTCAGGATGCTTGTGCGCGAAGGGCTGCAAATCGGGGAAGCGCTGTAGTATTGGGTGAATTTGGTCCCTTCCGTGGCAAAACCGTCAAGCCGCGGTGTGGGGATGATGTCTCCGCCAAATGCGCCAATGTCGCTGAAGCCCATGTCGTCAACGAGGATGACAATGATATGGGGAGGTTGTTGTCCAGAAGCGGTTAAGGCACTTATCAATAGCCCCAATATCAAGAGCTTTGTCATCATCGGTTTTGCAATTCTCATCATGCTTTCTAAATTAAGACAACTTTACCGATTAACCGCGGGGCGTGGTGGCGTAGCTTCGGGATGTTGCCCTAAGATGGCTAGGATAGAATCGCGCACAGCCGGCTGTTCATTCGCGATGTTCTTCACTTCCATAATCCCGTCTTTGTAATCGTACAGTTCGTATTCAACCGGTGCCGTTGCATCGTCGATCTTGCGCCACTCCACCAGCCGATAGCGGTCGGTCCGGATGGCCCGACCGAGGCGCCCACCCCGTGGGAAGCTGTGGTAAGCATGATCACGGATACGCGTTTCCGGGTCACGCAATACCGGCACCATGCTGAGGCCATCAAACGGCTGCTGTACCTGGGGCACCGGCAAACCTGCCAATTCGGCCAGCGTAGGGTAGATATCTACCGTTTCGGTAAGCTGTGCCGTATGTGAGCCGGGATGGCTGACACCCGGCGCAGAAATAATCAACGGGATATGGTTGGCCAACTCATAATTCACGTGTTTCGTCCACATACCCATTTCGCCGAGCATGTAGCCATGATCGCCCCATAATACCACAATGGTATTTTCGTCGAGGTTGAGTGCTGCCAATTCGTTCAACACGGTCCCGATCTGGTTGTCGACGTAACTCACCGCGGCATAATAACCGTGGATCAGTTTCCGGGTGAGGCTATCGGTAAATGGCTCTGCCGTTACCTCGGTAGGAACGGGAATGTACTGATCGATCTCAGTCCCATATTTTACAGCATAGGACGGTGCGCCATCCGGCCGCGTATTAAGGGCGGGCAAGGGTAGCTTACTTTCATCGTAAAGGTCCCAATACTTTTTCGGCACCGAAAATGGCAGGTGTGGCCTGGCAAAGCCCACGGCAAGGAAAAAAGGTTGGTCGGGGTGCGATTTCAGGTCTCTGAGCCGGTTTACCGCGCGGTTCGCTACACGGCCATCGGCATAGGCATCATCGGCCACATCCGGAGATTCCCACGCAAGTCCACGGGGCAACCCTCGGGCACTTTGGTTTGAGAAGAGTGCCTCTTCACGCGTAAACCCGTCTTTCTTACTGACTGGATCGACGTACTCAATGACCAGGTCCTTATGGTGCGGCACACTCCACGACAAGGAATCGCCGTACGTGCCGTGCCCGAAGTGAAACACCTTTCCCATCGACTCGGTATGATAACCGTGTTGTTTGAAATATTGGGGCAACGTTACCGCATCGGGGTAATAGTCGCGGAAATTACGCCCGAAATGATAGATTCCCGATGAAGTGGACCGGCTACCCAATAGCAGGTTAAACCGAGAAGGGGCACATACCGCCTGATTCGAATACGCTTGTTCAAACAATACGCCGCCCGCGGCCAGTTTATCCATGTTGGGTGTGATGGCCACGGGGTCCCCATAAGCGCCGATGGCTGGACGGAGGTCATCGACCAGGATCAGTAGTATGTTCGGTTGTTTGGGGGAGTCGACTCCTGTACAAGACGCGCCGGCGCCTACCGAAAGGCTAACGGCACACCATAAAGACAACGGTAGCCACGCGATGGGTCGTTTATTGCTTCTTATTTTCATTGTTATCATTATCTATCTTCATTGACACTATACCCGTAATCCGTTTTTCATTCTACTTCAGCGCGGTCTAAAGAAGGATCGGCATCCCTTGCCGCCTGCGGTATCGGGAAGCGAATATGTGTTTCGTTTGCATTAGATTTCCCGCGGGCGTGAGCCGAAGATACGAATTTGCCGAAACGGATAAGGTCTTCCCGGCGTATGCCCGATTCCGCGTAGAACTCCCACGCCCGTTCATTAAGCAAGTGGTCACGGAACGTCTGCAAGTCGGGGAAATCGGCTAATGAAACCGCATCTTCACCCACGAGCCCGGCCCGCTGCCGTATTTGATTGACGAGATCAACCGCCTCTTGACTTGGCCATTGCAGCTCGGCGAGCGCCTCCGATTTAGCCAAAAGAATATCCGCATAGCGTATTTCGGGCAAATCATTGCCATGTTCATTGACAATCGCGTTCGGATCAGGCCAAAACTTGATGGATCGTGTATTGTTATTGTTCAGCAACGATATGGTTTGCCCAGCCCCATTGACGTAGCTGGTCATGATCAGGTTCTTCCTGTTATCATCTTCATCAAATGATTGGTAGAAACTGTCGTACAGTCGGTACTGCGCCGCCCAATTCTGCCAACCACTTTGAAATACTAATCCCATCTCGGGGCTCCGTTGGAAACCCGGGGGGAATGCACCATTCATATAGTTATTCCCACCATCCTGTGGTGATTGCGGATATACCAAAATAAATTCATTGTTATTTTCATTCTCGACCCTGAAAAGTTGTTCGTATTCCGGGTATAGCTCGTATTTTCCCAATTCCACAACATCATTCGCCGCTGCGAGTGCTTTATCCCATTGTTTCGTGTTAAGGTAAAACTTACAGAGCAAAGCGAATGCCGCCCCGCGATTCGGCCGACCATAGTTCGCTTCATTGCCGGGTAGAGGTAGTGTTTCCGTTACCGATTGCAGCTCGCTTTCAATAAATCCTTGCATCGCGGTCTCGGAAGCTTTGCCAAGTTCCAGCGGATCGTCGCTTGACGTGCGGAGGGGTACCGGACCAAACCAGCCATACAACTTAGCGTACGCCAAAGCCCGCATAAAACGGGCCTCTGCCATGTAGGTCGCCTTTTTCGAAGCATCATAGTCGCCCCGATCGATGTTTTCCAATAGTAGGTTTGCATTTCGGATAGCGCGGTACGGCCGCAGCCAAAGGATGTTATTGAACCAAGGCAGCGACGCGTCCCAGGTAAAATTGATCATTTGCGTAGCGATGAGATTTTCACCGCCGCCCGTTTCCCATTCAATATCCGTGCACCAGTTTTCCAGGTTCATCCGTGACTTACCGTCCCACCCCCGCATGAACAGCTCGCCAAATGTTGCATTCAGCAAAGAATTTACGCCTGCCTCGGTTGCTAGCAGGGTTTGGGGGTCCATTTCAGAATATACCGGTTCATCGAGGTGTTTTTCGCAACTTGCCATACTGAACACAAAGGCAATCAGCGCGATAAGATACTGCGTCCGGAGCTTTATTAAGCTATATAAATTTTTCATCTGCTTATTTTTTTAATTTAGTTGTCAGATGAAACCTTTGATGTTTAAAATTATCATTAAGCACACATGGCAATAATTATTTAAACATGTAGGGTTCATGACTTTTCTAATAAATGGTTAAAAATCAGCTGTCAGTCCAATCATCCATGTCCTCGCGAGCGGATACGCATTATAGTCTATACGGTTAAATGCACCGCCATTCGGATTAATAGACGGGTCGAAACCGGAATAATCCGTAAATGTCGCTACATTTTCTACCGAAAAGCGCACACCTAGGTTCTTAAGGTATTGCCAACCGGGCGAAAACCGATACGAAAGCGAAATGTTACGGATGCGGACGTACGATGCGTCTTCCACCGTAAAACTGTTTACGCGCTTATCGCCTTGCCCACCCGGATTAACGAAGGAAGGATAACGGTTGGATGGGTTCTCTGGAGTCCACCTATTCAAGTAAAGTTCAGCATACTTATTTCTCCTGAAACTTACGGGAAAATAGGATTCTGCGAGGTTATTATTTAACATTTTCGCACCTGAAACACCATCCAGAAAAATCGAAAGGTCAAATCCTTTATATGAAAGTTGGTTACCTACAGACCATGTCAAATTGGGAAACGAATTGCCCAGCAATACACGATCGTCGCCATTGACGGTGCCATCGCCGTTAACATCACGGTATTTGATGTCACCGGGTTCGACTGCATCACGCGTTACCGAAAAATCATCACCTTCTTGCCAAATCCCATCGATTGCCCATCCGTAAAACGAAAATAACGGGGAACCCGGGCGCATAATAAAGACGCCACTGGTTTGGCCAGCACCACCCGAGATGATCGGATTGTCCTGACCGATGTCGAGCACCTCATTGGCAAGCGTAGCAAGGTTCACCTGCGTGTTCCACTTCAACTCCCCCGTCAAGTTCTCGCTGTTCACGGCAAACTCCCAGCCCCTGTTGCGTATACTTCCAACATTTGACAACCGGGTTGAATACCCAGTCGATGAAGGGATGGGTAAGGCGAACAACATATTGAAAGTTGTTTTCGTAAAGTAATCGATACTTCCCGAAATCCGTCCGTTTAAAACACCCAAATCTATCCCGGCGTTCAACTGCTCGGTTGTTTCCCATTTCAAATCGGGATTGGGATACCGGGCAGGGTCTGTTCCCACATTGAGCTGGCCGTCCAAAATAGCCGATGGCCCTTTACCGAACGTCGTCAGGGCACTGTAATTCCCGATGTCTTGATTGCCGGTTTGCCCCCAGCTAAAACGGGGTTTCAACTCGGAAAACACGGAAATATCTTGCATGAACTCCTCTTCCATCAGCTTCCACCCCAGCGCAAACGACGGAAAATAGCCGAATCTGTTATTGATACCAAAACGTGACGAACCGTCGGCCCGTACCGAGGCTGTAATGAGGTACTTATTGTTCAACTCGTAGTTTACGCGCCCAAGATATGAAAGGAGCCGATTGGCTGCCCGGTTCGTACCTATCCGGTAGGTTTCCTGTTCACCCAAGCCAATATTGTCCGTTCCGGTGACATCCGACGGGAAGCCGGTGGCGTCTTGGAAGGAAGATGAGTATACAAATCGCTGGGTCGTAGCACCTCCCATCACATTCAAGTAGTGTTTATCCCATCTTCGATCATAAGTTAAGGTCCCTTCAAACAAGTAATTGCTCTGCGTGCCATTGATGACGGATGCACTACCGCCAGCCGCCATCGCACGCCGGGTCTTCTGCCCCACGTAGACATCCCGGCGTTGCGTATTGATATCGCCACCGATATTGACCTTCGCGGTCAGCGAAGAGGTGATTTTATATTGCGCATAGGCCGTGCCGAACGTCCGATAGCCATTGGATGTAGCCAATGCTTCATTGACCAATGACAAGGGATTGTCCATGTCTAAGAACGGCGACAATTGGTAGCTGCCGTCGCTATCGTATATGGGGAGTGTCGGATCGAAATTCAGTGCCGTATACATAGCTCCCGATTGGGCGTTGATCCCGAAGCCAGAAGGTACTTGTTCGTTATGTGCATAGCTCACGTTCAAAGCGGTACCCACTTCAAGGCGGTCCGTAATGTTAGAACTGACATTGAGTTTTGCTGCATACCGATTAAAGGTGGTGTTTTTCAACACGCCTCCTTGGTCGAACGCATTCAACGCGAGGTAGTAGCGACTTTGCGCACTCCCACCGCTGAATGCTAGGCTGTGGTTTTGTATAGGCGCATGGTTGTCAAACACAAGGTTTTGCCAATCCGTACCAGCCGCATGGACATCAGTAACCCGATCGGACTCGGGCGAAGCTCCGGCGTCTACTAGCGCATTGATGACATCGATGTATTCTGCCGTTGACAGTAAATCAACCGTGTTAGCAACGCGCTGTTGGCCATAGGATCCGCTGTAAGACACGGTGGTGCGGCCTGCTTTTCCCTTCTTCGTAGTGACCATAATGACGCCATTCGCTCCCCTCGACCCATAAATAGCGGTAGCAGAAGCGTCTTTGAGGATCTCGATTGATTCAATATCTTCTGGATTGATGCCCGCCAAGGGGTTCCGAGGAGATGGGGACGAGTCGAAATTCGCCCCACCGCCACCTGCTACTGGCGAATTATCAATGGGCAGCCCATCGATGACATATAACGGGCTCGTCCCAGCGTTGACAGAACTAGCGCCTCTGATTCGTACCGCCACGCCGCCACCGGGCTCGCCACTGTTTTGGACAAACTGCACACCTGCCGCTTTTCCGGCGATCAATTGGTCGAACGTCGCATTAGTCCCCTTGTTGAAATCTTCGGCGCGAATGGAGCTCACCGCTCCGGTGATATCGCCCTTTCGTTGTGTGCCATAACCCATCACCACCACCTCGTCGAGGCCAGAAACCTCCGGTTTCATCGCGATATTGGTAAGTTCACTCGATGCTGGCAGTTCAAGTGTCGCATATCCTATAAAAGAGATGACTAGCACCGCGGCATCGTCTACTTCAACCAAGGTAAATCGCCCCTCGGCATCCGTACTGGTCACCTGCGCCGTGCCCTTCACGCGCACCGCAGCGCCTTGCAATGGAGTGCCTTGCTCGTCGACTATCCGCCCGGTTACCGACTGCTGCTGTGACCGCTGCGCGGTGTTGGTGGTCTGACGGCCGCCACGAGGTGTAATAGGTTTGGTTTTGATCACAATTTCCTTTCCGGTGATCACGAAATCCAGTGGAAGGTCTGCCAGCAACTGCGCCATGGCGTCTTTCAATTCCACATTGCTCATAGACACCGAAAGGGGCGGAATTGCCTTGACGTGGCGCACGCTATAAACAACGGAATATCCTGTTTGACTATGGATATCGGAAAAAATCTGACGAAGCTCGGTGTTTTTGCGATGGATGGTCAGCTTCTGAGCCGAAGATTCGGCAAAAACCTGCACCAGGCAAACCGTCAACAGAAAATATGTCATCTTCATAACCCGCAGTAAAAAAGTTGTCGGGATGGCAATCGCTCTGCGATTACCCTTTAATAAATATTTGTCCATAAAATGGTTAACGCTACGACAAACAACCCCAATCGTCTTTGAAAGCTGCGAACGGTTAGTTATGTTTGTCAGGTGTTTTGATAATCGGCCGAGCCCGTCAGTTGCGAGCAACAGGCTGTCCGAAAGTTAATTTATCATCACAATCAGCCGGAGATGCCTCACCATCTCCGGTTTGGTTTATAAGTCCGTGTTATGGCTTAACAACAATCCCCCTTTCTTCAATTTTAAAATGGACCTGTCCGGTTAATTCCAATCGGCGCAATACCTCCGATACGTTTGCGTATCGAGAAACCATTCCACCAAACCGCAGCTGTGTATCCACGCCCTCGAAATGGACATCGACATCGTACCAACGGCCGATATCGCGCATGATATGTTCCAGTGTTTCTTCATTGAATGCGATCGCACCGGATTTCCACGCAACAAACGGCGCCGTATCGACCTTGGCAATCGACATGTTGTTCGCTTGGACGACGGCTTGGTCGCCCGGTGATAGGCGATGGGTCTGTTGCGCCACCGAAACAACGACTTCACCCTCCACTAGGGTGGTCTGTTCGTCTATTTCATCCACGTAAGCCGCAACATTGAACGACGTGCCGAGCACGGCGATCTCTTGCCCGGCCGTCTTCACCACAAATGGGCGATGCGGATTTTTGGTTACTTCAAAATATGCCTCACCGATCAGCGACACTTCGCGCCTTGCATTGGCAAAACGTTGCGGAAACCTTAACCGGGAATCCGCATTGAGCCAAACCTTTGTACCGTCAGTCAACACCACTTGGTAGGTACCTCCACGCGGGGTGACGATCTCGTTAAACACCTCCTCACCAGTTACCCTGTTCGCCGAAAGCCCCCCAACAACCGTACTATCCGTATACAGCAACCGATCGGATAAAACCATCACGCCTTGCCGGCTACTATCCAATTGTATGGTCTGCCCCCCTGCGAGCGTTAGGGTAGCCCGGTTGCCACCAGCAGGTATGTCCGCCAACTGGTCGACTGGCGAGGTATCGGCTCCCGGACGGTACAACGACGCCACGGCCACAATAAGTAGTAGGGACGCAGCGGCAGCCAGCCAAGGTATAAATACCTTACCGCCACTCTTGTGCAAGCGCCTGCCTACCTCTTGCCAAACCCGCCTTTTTGCGGCGGTATCATTTCGTACGGAATCGTTCTGATACGTGTGTAAGTACAAACTCTCGATGAGTAAGCATTCTTCCTCCGTACATTCCCCCCGCCGGTAGCGATCCAAAAGATTGGCCAATTCGTTTTTGTCCATCGATGTGTTGCGTCTATACAGTGAAGACGAACGAAACGGCGGTTAGGGTAAGAAATAAATTAACATGCTTAAAATACGTAAGGAGCTACCGGTCCTTTCTGCCCACCATGATTGGGCTTCGGTGCGTTCAAATCTTCCGGGCCGGTCTCGTGGTCGCCCTGTTCCTTCCGGATGGCAGCCATCTCTTCCCTGAATTTCACCAGCAGGTCTGAAAATGCCGGATCTGCAGCGAGGTTCACGCGCTCCCAAGGATCGGCTTGGACATCGTAAAGCTCTTCTTCAGGGCGATTGTGATACCGCCATAGAACTGCTGCGGCATGTGGGTTACGAAACGATTCGGTCCGCCACGAAGGCCAGTATTCGCGACCGCCATCGTGGTCAGTTGCCCTATCCATATGCGTCGTGTATGGTATTTCAGGCGCCAGGTTCAAAATGTATTTATACCGGTCCGTACGCAGCAT
>CAZTJY010000096.1:0-1444 GCA_964613725.1 uncultured Parapedobacter sp.
TAGGTAAGCACGTGGGTTGACGGGTCGTAGCCCAGCTCGGTGACCGTCTCCAACTGATGCACCATATCAGACAAATCCAATTCTTCAAGCTGGCCTAACGTATTGACGTATTTCAATACACCCAAAGCAGGGTCGTAGGAAAGCGATGTATTATTCAACGGAATGGCCGTTGTAGCGCCATCTTCAGTAGTGTAATTAAGTACGTTGGTTTGATCATCAAAAGCGAGCTCCCCAACATTCAAATCAAGAATATGTGCCAAATTATCTTCACCGGTGTAGGTCAACTCATGGGTAACCTTATCATATTGGAGCGCCGTAACCGTCTCAACTGCCTTGACAACCTTTTCTAAATTGATAACCTGCGGGTCACCTTGCTCATCAAGATACCTCAACTCGTATGTGACAGGATCATAGGTGAGGGCCGTGACATCCCCTCCCTCTACCAGCACCCACCGCGCACCGTTATTATAATAAATACCGGGCACGACATCGTTAGCCGTGGCCGTATTGTATATCATCATACCAGCCCGATGCTGCGACAATGGAGCCGCATCACGCGTGCTTACTAATTGTACGCGCGCATGCAACAACCCCTTATTGGTGCTTTCCAGCTCCAACAACGCATCCTTACCGGGCAAAGCCGCACCGGGGAGTGTGTTGTCCTTTATCTTCTGCTGACCGAGAGCGGAAGTCAAAAAAAAGAAAACGAATAATGGTAGTAGTAATAGTCTTTTTCTCATAGGCAATATGACAAGATGTTGGAATAAGCCAGCGTGGGTGCTGCTGCATTTTATCCTATAACTTAAACGGAATAATAACGCGAAGCGAACGTTCTATGTAGATGTTAACCTTGACTCATAAGCAAGTGGTAGATGAGCCGATAAAGATGCGAAGTTTTTGAAAATATATCAATAAACAATTTGTTAATTTTTTGTCGTCTTCTTAAATCGCTCCGAACGTTCGAAGTGGATGGATATACTTCCAGCAAAAAATGACACGGAAGGCTCTACCATTCCCAGAAATCTTCTGGATTATACGGGGCAGGTTTGGCGCAAATGTCGCTTTTTGTGCCTTTGTGTTCCGCTGGGCTTCCACGGCAGGCCTGATGCACTGCCGCCCGCTACGAAGCCGCCATTTACCGACCTATTCCGTACGTCATCCGTAGGTGATATGTACCTATAGTGTACCTCTTATATTACTACATATTGGCTATATATTGCACCCACACCGTTTGCCTACCTGCGAAAGTTTGGCTACCTTCGCAACGTAATACTGGTGTTCCCCTGCGGCCTAACACACGCGGTGTATTCCAGTGTCTACCATCAAGGTATACGCATTTGAAGACAACAATAGCCAAAGTTATATCTACCGTAGGTCACCCCTTTTTGACGGTTCCGGTATTTGCTGTTTTCTTGCTTTTTAGTATTGAATCGACGCAACGTGC
>CAZTJY010000096.1:1454-16258 GCA_964613725.1 uncultured Parapedobacter sp.
ACGGGCTACCCTGCTCTCGCTATTGATTGTTGGCGGCATCTTTTTACCCATCGGGGTGAGGACCATCTTGGGCGTGCGGAAAGGAACATATACCAACCTAGATGTATCCGACCAAGCCCAACGGCAAAAGTGGTTCGTTGCAACTACTTTGCTCCTGTTAATCGTTACCATCATCGTTTGGCTGACGAATCAAGAGTGGACACTCCGACTGGCCCTCGCTTGCGCACTGGTGCTGCTGGTCATCGCACAACTGGTTAATAGGCGGATAAAGGCGTCCATGCATTTAGCTTTCCATGCATTTCTAGGTTTTCTCATCCTTTCGTTGAACTGGATGGCTGGGGTCTGTTTCTTACTGTTTGCGCTGCCGCTGGCTTGGTCCCGGATACATCTGGGCCGTCATATATGGAAGGAAGTCGTGGTCGGAATGGCGTTAGGCACCCTTTTGGGCATTACGTTTTGGGTGCTGCATTAAATCAGCCGGACCACTTCGGTGTCTGGGGTAAGGGTAAGTCCACGGGTATGGGTCAGCAAGTTCAAGCCGGGTGTCTTTCCCCGCTCTAGTGACCCGTATGCATCGGCGATACCGAGAAAGCGCGCCCCGTTGATGGTTGCCCAACTGATGGTTTCAATAAGCGAGAGTTCCGGGAAATGGTGGTGAATGGTCTTTAACTCCGCTAATATCGATAAGCGATCATTGGAAGCTAGGCTGTCCGTACCCAAGGTGATGGCGTGCCCGTATTGAACAAAGTGTTGAATCTTTGGCAATGTCCCCTCGATGTATAGGTTTGCCTTGGGGCAGAAACACCAAGTGACGTTCCGGCCCTGCCGTTCGACAAAAAAGATATCCTTGGCAGCTGTAAAGGTGTTGTGAACCAACAAAACCGGCGTATCGGCCGACAAGTAAGGCACCACCGTATGTAGGGAATTCCGTGCCTGTGCTTTGAAATCGGCGATGTCCTTACCCAACGCCCGGTAAAAATCCAGGAATGGTCCCTCTTTATACCGAAACAGCCGGTTCTCAGCCTCGCTTTCTTGGTTATGTATGCTAAGCGACACGCGCCGCCGTTGGGCTTCCTCATCGATCAGCTTAAACAAATCTTTGGATACAGAGTACGGGGCGTGTGCAGTAATGGAAGACGTAGCCTTATCAAATTGGCCGGCAACGGCAAGTGCCTCAGCAAATTTACTTCCGGCCATTTCCGGTTCAAAACCCAGCACTTCAACAAAGGTGTGGTAATGTAGTTTGCTGTCTTTTTTTACCGACGCCGAAATCCCGGTGTTCGCATGGTCCCCTACAGCGACGACGCCATTGTCATAAAGCTCCTTATCGGCCGCCCGCATCGCCTGCATGATGTCGGCTTCATTGGTTGATCGCTGGGCCATGACCTGTTGCAGGAATGGGATCAACCCCGTGTGTTGCGGTATGGCCCCCTTCAGGTGTGAAAGCTCCAAATGACAATGTGTATTCACGAAGCCGGGCGTAATGATACCTGCGTGGTTACGGATAGATTTTCGGGCGACAGCTTCACTATTGGGCGGGTAAATCCCACGAATTGTGCCGTCGTTTGCCACTTCGACCACGCCGTCCTTGATGGGCTTTCCGGTAACCGGCATGATATACGTTGCCGAGAAAAACGTGTTCATAACTCCGTGGGTTTAATTGTTGATTGGTGGTTAAATATATCTCGTGTCACTCAGGCCAGGCTTAATTTGATGAATACACCAATGCAAATATGTGTTTTTTTTCGTGTTTAACCAAACAACCCGGAAAAATCCACACAAAAAAAGCTGTATCTTTGTGCCGTGTGTGCGGTCAAATCGAAAATCGATATACGTAGCCTGACCCTAGAACAGCTTCAGCACCGTATGGTGGATATGGGTGAAAAGGCATTTCGTGCAAAGCAGATCTATTCATGGCTTTGGCAGAAATCGTGTGTGGATTTCGAAGAGATGAGCAACCTAAGCAAACCCTTACGCGACAAGTTGCAAGAGACGTTCACCATCAACGCGGTCAAGGTTCGCCAGGAGCAGCGTAGCAGTGACCGCACCATCAAAAGCAGCTTTGCACTCCACGACCACAACATCATCGAAGGGGTCCTCATCCCGGCTCCCGACCGCATGACCGCCTGTGTAAGTTCCCAAGTGGGTTGTAGCCTAACGTGCAAGTTTTGCGCCACGGGCTATATGGAGCGTAAGCGCAACCTGAACGCCGACGAGATATACGACCAGGTCGTACTTATTGCCAAACAAGCGCAGGCGCTTTACGGACAACCCCTCACTAACATCGTGTATATGGGAATGGGCGAGCCATTGCTTAATTACAGCAATGTGTTGAAGTCCATCGAACGCATCACGGCGCCCGATGGGCTGAACATGGCGGCCAAGCGCATCACGGTCTCTACGGCCGGCATCGCCAAAATGATAAAGAAGCTGGGCGACGATGAGGTGCGCTTTAATTTAGCGCTGTCGTTACATGCGGCCAACGACGCCAAACGCAACGAAATCATGCCCATCAACGAGCAAAATTCGCTGCGCGCGCTTGCGGAAGCATTGAAATATTATTACGCCAAGACCAAAAACCCGGTCACGTACGAATACATCGTTTTCAATGGCGTGAACGACGACCTTACCGATGCGCAGGAGCTGGCGACATTTTGCAAACACCTACCATGTAAGGTAAACATCATCGAATACAATCCGATTGCCTTTGCCGATTTCGAAAATGCGGCCGCTGATAAAATTGACAGGTTTGCTGATTACCTCCGGCAACGAGGCATAACCACCAACGTGCGCCGAAGCCGCGGCAAAGATATCGATGCAGCCTGCGGACAATTGGCCATTAAGGAAACCGCCACGCCGACAGCTTAATCAGCCATGGGCCTCAAGCAATATTTTGACGATTTCTCCGCCCTCTTTTTCGCACAGACCTGCGCGGGTTGCGATGTGCCTTTGGTGAGCGGCGAAAAACTCATCTGCACCAGCTGTTGGTACCATCTTCCGCACACCCATGCCCACGCGGACAGACAGAATAGCGGTGCCCGCCAACTATGGGGCCGGGTTCGTATCGAAGCGGTGGCTTCCTATTGGTATTTCCGTGAAGCGTCGCGCGTAAAACGGATCATCCATCACCTAAAATACCGTAACCGCCCCGAAATCGGCACCGAAGTAGGAATAAGGTATGGCGCAGTGCTTGCAGATACGGTGCCCTTCAACCAAGCCGATATCATCGTGCCGGTACCCCTGCACCCTAAAAAGCTCCGCGTGCGGGGGTACAACCAAAGTGCCTTTTTCGCAAATGGGCTTGCTCGTTCGATGCAACTACCCGTTGCGGAAAACGGCATTATACGGCGCCGGGCCACGGAGAGCCAAACCCATAAGAATCGCTACGAGCGGTATGAAAATATGTTTAAAACGTTTGAGACAACCGACGCTGATGCAGTAACCGGCCGGCATGTGTTATTGGTGGACGATGTGTTGACGACCGGCGCTACTCTCGAGGCTTGCGCCAGCGCCTTGCTGGAAAGCGGCGCCGCCAAGGTGAGTGCGGTTACCATTGCCAAAGCCCTCTGATGGCGCGGAAAGAGTCGCTGGCACCTCCGTGTGGTGATGGACCGGCGGGCATTTACATCCCTTGCGGAAAATTCCGCATGATGATGCGGAAATGACCACAATGGCTGCAAGCGCAAGCTGGATAACACGATTAAATTTCATAACTTTCGCTTTTGGTGCCGGCGATGTTTCCTACCCCCGGTTCAGTACGATAAACATTGTGCAAAAGCAAGTACGCAAATACGCCCATGCCCGTCCCCACGGCATCGGCAAAGAGATCCCATGCCTCGGCCGATCGGTAGGTGAAAATCTTCCACTGTAAGTATTCGGTAAACAGCGCAAACAAGCAAGAGAAAAGCACCACCCTCACGGATATGCGCCACGATGGCCGGAACGTGCCAACCCGCCGGATCGCACCGTAATAAAGTAACACGGTGAAAACAAAGAAGAAGCCGGTATGCACCAGTTTGTCTATCCCCGGAAACTTAGGGACTTCATCTGTGGCAGCTGATGGCAGGCCGCACAATACCACAACCACCACCGCCCATAATACTGCCCATATATAATGTTTCATTTAATCGCTCTTTACCTGCTATCGAACCATTATAATGCCAAAAGAAACGACATCCACCGTCAGGCAGATGTCGCCTTACTTCCAATAGTGCATTAACCGGCAACCTGTGCCTCGTAATCTGCGGCAGAAAGCAGCCCTTCTACAGCTGTGGGATCGTTTAGCTTCACTTTGACGAGCCACCCATCTCCATAAGGGTCTTGGTTTACCAATTCGGGTGAACTGTCTATCTTTTCGTTGACCTCCAACACGGTAGCCGCAACGGGCATAAACAAATCGGATACCGTTTTCACGGCCTCCACAGTGCCGAACACCTCATCTTGCGCCACCTCATCACCTACCGTGTTGATGTCGACGAACACGATATCGCCAAGCTCACGCTGGGCAAAATCGGTGATCCCGATGATGGCCTCCTCACCCGTTACCCGAATCCATTCGTGGTCTTTAGTGTACTTTAAATCTTCAGGAAAAGTCATTTGAATACGATTTATTTACTAATTCATGCATACATTCACGACATGGCACGCCAACGGCACGCACGTCAGCGCTAATACGCGTCAAACTTAGATAAAATTTGCTTTTATACACAATATCAGCGCATTTTTTCTGACACACAGCAGTCGTGGAAAATGCTTGCTGCAAAATACATACCTTTAGCCATCATGAATCCACATGTAGATAAATTGTATCAGGTAGCCACGCAACCCCACCGGCTGATCATCGGCTTGATGTCGGGCACCTCCCTCGATGGTTTGGATATTGCGCTTTGCCGTGTCGGAGGGAGCGGCACCAATACCGCGCTAGAGCTCCTCCGCTTTGACACGAAAGGATATACCGATGATTTCCGCAATCAGATACGCAACATATTTGCCAAACGTTCCATTGATCAGCAGGTGCTTAGTGGGCTCCACGCACTCATCGGGCAAACCCATGGCGCATTGGTAAATGACGCATTGCGCGAATGGGGAGTACCTGCTCGTAATGTCGATCTCCTCGCCAGCCACGGGCAAACGGTTTTCCACGCACCGCAATCGCTTACCGGCACCAACGACTATCCGAACAGCACCTTGCAATTGGGCGACGGTGATCACTTGGCCGTAACTACCGGCATCATCACCATTTCCGACTTCAGGCAGAAACACGTCGCAGCCGGGGGTGAAGGAGCGCCGCTGGCAGCTTATGGCGATTACCTGCTCTTTACCGATGCCCACGAAACACGTGTATTGCTCAATATAGGCGGCATTGCCAACTTCACGCTCCTCCCTCCCACGGAGGACAATGAAGCCCCTTGTTTTGCCACGGATGTGGGGCCGGGCAATACACTGATGAACCAGTATATGCTGGCACATTTGGGTCTCGAGATGGACCGTGACGCCCGCATAGCATCGACAGGTGCGGTACATGAACAGCTCCTCGAAGCTTTGCTCAGCCATGATTTTTTCGACCTGCCCTTTCCCAAGACCACGGGTCCGGAGTTATTTAACCTCCAATACCTTGCTGATGCCCAACAAGCTAGCCGTGCTGAAAAACTCAGTACGCAGGACGTGATGGCGACATTGGTTGCGTTCTCCGCTACGGCCATCAACGCATCGATACGGCGAGCCGTGCAGGGATGTCCCAATCCGCATATATACATCAGTGGTGGCGGGCTGCACAATCCCTTGCTAGTTGACCGCATTAAGGACGGTCTTGGCAGTATCCCTGTTTCTTCTTTTGAGGTACTGGGCCTCGCTCCCGATGCCAAAGAGGCGGCTCTTTTCGCGCTATTGGCCAATGAAACCGTAGCCGGAAACGCCGCCAATGCAAGGGCGATACTGGATTCGCCGACGGTATGTATGGGAAAAATCAGCTTCCCAGCTTAAGCTATTCATGACCGAGGGCTTCATGGAGAAACAGCTTGAAATCATACATGCGGCGGTAAGCCTTTAAAACGCGTGCCACAGCATCCGTACGTTTTAACTCGTTATCCGTAAAGGATTCGAATGCGGTGAAGCTTTTGAGCTTAAGCAAATCGATATATGGATTATCTTCGCTAAACCCAGCGGGCGGCCTTTTCAGCGTATCCTGCGTATCTAGCTGACAGTATTTTTTAAATTCCGGTTCATTCACAATTTCCTGCAGTCGGGCACCGTTGTAGTCTATTTCCTGCCGGATGGCCGCAAGGTGTTCCTTCTCTGGCCGCCAATAACCCGCTGCCGCGAAACTGTTGCCCGGTTGGATGTGAATGTAATATTCGGGGCCGTTCAATTTACGGCCAGCCGTGGAAATCCCCGCTCCCAACCAGGTCTTGTAGGGAGTCTTGTCTTTGCTGAATCGGGTATCGCGATAAATCCGGAAAACGCACTTGGACACGGGAATATCCGCTGAAATATAGCGGTCCCATTTCGCCAGGCCATCGATCAGCCCAGCGGTGAAATCCTTCATGTTTTCCCAGGCCCCCTCATACTGGCCACGGTGCTCCTGAAACCATTCCCTATCGTTATTTACCTTGATGGCGTCAAGAAAGCCAAATGTGTCGGCATGTATATTCAATTGCATGATGCGTGTTTTGTTTTCAGTATACCAACTCAAGGAAAACGAGCACCGCCGGTGCGGCAAAAAGCAGCCCGTCGAAACGGTCAAGCAGCCCGCCGTGGCCGGGCAATACCGCGCCAGAGTCTTTCACCTGTTGGCTCCGCTTAAGCATCGACTCCACGAGGTCACCGAAGGTGCCGAATAGCGACACGACCAACGCAAGCCCCGCCCACTGCCAGCCGGCCAATATCGTAAAATAGTGGCCCAATACGAGTGCCGTCACCAATGCTAATAGCACGCCCCCGACAAACCCTTCCCAGGTCTTGTTAGGCGATATGCGTTCGAATAAGCGGTTCCTGCCCAAAAACTTGCCCATCAAGTACGCGCCGGTATCGTTGCCCCAAAGGATCAGCATAAAGCCGAGCGGCAAGCGGTAATCGTAGGCACCTGTAACAAAACCCAATGAGAAAAAAGCAATAAAAGGCAATACCACATAGACCACACCAAGCAAGGTGTAGGCAATACTACCGAACGGCTTTTCGTGCTTTTGATACAGTGGAAGGATAAATGCCGCTGCGATAAGCAGCACCGGCAAGAACAAGTAGCGGGTATCGAAATCGAACAACCGATGACCCGCGAATAATCCAAACCCAAGCGCGGCCATTATAAGTCCCAATAACCGGCTTGGCGGCGCATTACCATCGTCAATGATTCGGTAAAATTCGCCCAAGCAATAAGCACTCAATACGATAAAAAACACAGCGAAGACGTACTGCCCCAACAACATGGAGGCCACCATAACAGTGACAAAAAACAGGGCAGTGATGGCACGTATTTTCATATGGGTGTTATTCGCTGTCTCCTTCCTCCATTTCGGCAATAAGACCTTTCGCGAACGCCTCTTCCGATTCATGGACATACAGTTCCACTTGGCCGAACCGGTAAGAGGAGTCCTGTTTGTTCATAACCACGGCTGGTACACCGTGTTCCTCAAGCATCTGCTTGACAATTTCCGCTTGGACGGCGTTGGCGGTACTAAAAAGTTTAACCCAATGTTTTTCCATGGCGTCGTGTGTTTGTTTCCGTGGCTGTTTTATGGTATTGGTAGAGTAGTACTCCGGTAAGCACAAAACTGATAAAATAAAGATAGGACGGAATTTGCTCGCCGAAATTCATGTCATCGAGCGACCTTCCTTGCCGCTTGAGATAAAATGCGGATATCACAGCGGTGGTGTTGTTGATGAAATGGGCTAATACAGGCAACCAGATGTTTTTGCCCCATAATAGAAGGTAACCGAACAGTGCCCCGAGCAACAGCCGTGGCAAAAAGCCATAAAACTGAAGGTGAATAGCGCTGAAAACAACAGCCGTGATCCAAATAGCCGCATGTGGGTTGCGGAACCAGCGCATAAGAATGCCCTGCACGCACCCCCGGAACAGGAACTCTTCGCCGATGGCGGCAATAACGGCCACCACAACCAGGTTAACAAACAGCCCCCAATAGGTAGTGTCCGATAGAAATACACGGGTTAAACGTTCGAGTTCCGCTTCCTTGGCTTTCATCCAGTTTTCCAGACCCGACAGCGCTTCGGGCAGTACCAATCGCTCATTGAGCTTAATGGCTTGTTCGAAAATGGGGGCCGAAAAAAACATGATGCCAATCATGATAAACCAGAGCTGCGGGTTGACCGGCGCTTTGAAGTCGAGGTACGGATGTTGCCGCTTTTCGATAATGCCCATCAACAGTGCCGGAAAAACGAACATGCCTATGCTGGAACCCGCTTGGACGATTTTCATGAAGTTAGCGTTGGACATATCGCCCGACAAAAGCCTCTCGAGGTTACCGATACCAGCCACCCCGTTGGTTATTGCCAACCCGATGACCACCGAGAGTACTCCAAATACGATTGCCCCGGCGAAAACAAGGGCCAGTAATAGGATCAATGAGGTGATGGGATGATTTTCCCCAGGTTGCTGGAGTCCTCTCCGAAACGCATTGTACACGGTCATTGGGCATGCATTAATTCGGGGATGAAGATACGGATTGCGGCTGACACTCGGAAACTCACGTGTGATATGGATGATAGAATTGGCAGAATAATCGTACCTTTGGTTAACAAATGCAAAGGCATCGCTATGAAAGCCTTACCGATTATAACTCCTTTATTGTTCGCCAGCACCTTTGTGGCGACGGGCGCACATGCACAGGAAGAGTTTATCCCACCCCCATCCGAAGAGTTAACTACGGTACCCTTTTCATTGGCCGCGGAAAGCGTCATCCTCATCAAGGGTATATTGGTGGGCAACTCGGATACACTTAACTTTATCCTCGATACCGGGAGCAGCGGCATTTCACTGGATTCGACAACCGCAAGCACGTTGGGCTTTGTACCCGAAGAATCGGACATCAACATCCGTGGCATTGCCGGTGTCCGAAAGGCCAAATTCCTGTACAGCAAACAACTTAAGCTCAATGAGCTCATTGTAGATAGCCTTCACTTCCATATCAACGACTATGAATTTCTATCGTATGTCTACGGTGCGCGAATCGACGGCGTTATCGGCTACTCGTTGTTAAACCGCTATATTCTGAAGATCGATTATGACGACCAAGAGATAACCATCTGCTCGCAGGGAACCATCAAATATCCGCGTGGGGGCCACCTGTTGCGGCCATTCATCCGTACCCTTCCGGTGCACAGCGCACAATTGAAAGACCACCGTAGAATCAGATCCCGCTTTCTTTTCGACATCGGGGCTGGATTATCATTGGTTTTATCGCAGGATTTCGAAACGGATAGTTCGGTCATCCGCAAAAAACGGAAACGCTTTCCAATAGAAGCACATGGCGTAGGTGGAAAGCTGGACATGGAAATGACACTGGTGAAAGATTTCCGGTTGGGGCCCTATCGTTTCCGCAATTTACCCACCATGATCTTTGAAGACGAATTCAATGTAACTTCTTATCCTTATCTTGGCGGACTCATCGGCAACCAGATTCTCAAGCGTTTCAACCTTATCGTCAATTACCAACGTCGCGAAATCCACCTCAAACCAAATTCATTATACCGCGAGCCGTTCGAATACTCGTACTCGGGCATGGAGCTTTACTATGTCGACGGCAATATTGTGGTAGGCTCCATCGTTGAGGGCTCACCGGCAGCTGTAGCTGGTCTTGAAGAAGGTGATATCGTCGTTGCTATCGACAATAATGCCAACCAAAATTTCACCCAATATAAAAAGGCGCTGACATCGGCTAGGAAGCGAGTGCGGCTTATTATACGACGCGATGACGAGTTATTGGATATCCCCGTCAAGCTGATGAGTTTATTATAAGCTAAGAAGTATGTCGATTATTTCTACCTTAGTGGTTGAAAGGTGGTATGTGAAAAAATTAACGGTCAGCAAGCAGGAGAAAGAAACATTAGATGAAGCCATCACACACTGGCGGGAAACCGGATTGATTGACAATACTTCGGCCGATCGGTTAAGTGAATCGTATGGGGTGAAGGGGTTCGACTGGAAAAGGCTGGCCCAATATGCATTTTGGGTAGCCCTTTCGTGTGTGGTATTGGCTTTCCTCTCGTTATTTGCCGACCAGCTGGTGCTCCGTTGGATTGAGCGGTTGTATGACACGCCCGACGTGGTCATCTGTATTTTCTGTTTAGTACTGGCTGTTGTGTGCTATGCATGGGGGTTCCGGAATAAGCGCAAACATCCCGACAAGACCTTTAGCAACGAGGCCTTAATGGCTCTCGGGGTCTTCGCCACGGCTGCTTTCATCGGCTATTTCGGCAAAATCGTAGACAAAGGATCGGGGCACTTTTCGCTGTTGTTCCTTGCCTCGGTGGTGGTTTACGCCATACTCTCGGTAAAACTCTCTTCAAAACTAATCTGGATATTCACGCTAATTGCTTTTGGTGTATGGTTTGCGACCGAAACAGCCTATCACAGCAACTGGGGGTTCCGTTTCTGGGGCATGAACTACCCGCTACGCTTTACGCTGTTTGGCGCGTTACTCACCGCGTTTGCGCTATTCTGGCAACACCGAATCAAACCGATCACCCCATTCCAGCAACTCACGTATATCATCGGACTTACCTACTTGATGACTGCACTATGGTTGCTTTCCATATTCGGCAATTACAGCGACCTGGACCTGTGGTCGCAGGTGCGGCAGTGGCACATTTTCTATTGGGGTTTATTGTCGTCTGCGATATCGCTGGGCCTGGCTTGGTACGGGTTGAAAAAGCACGATAATGTAGCCCGCGAATTTGGTATTGTCTTTCTGATCATCAACATTTATACCCGGTTTTTTGAGTACTTATGGGATAACATCAACCGGGCTGTTTTCTTCCTGTTACTCGCATTGTCCTTTTGGTACATCGGTCGCTGGGCCGAGCGGATATGGCGAAAAGAGATAAAATAAGGGTGCGCGCATCGGCACCCCTCTACCGAATTTGCTTAGGGCATGAGGCTCCTATTGTTTGACAAACTGAACGCTTGCCTGTATTTTAACGTCGTCGCTCACTACCACCGCGCCAGCTTCAGTAACCGCGCTCCAGGTGAGGCCGAACTCCTTGCGGCTGATCTTGCCTGACACTTCGAATCCGGCCTTGAAATTACCATACGGGTCGGTAACGGTGCCACCAAACTCCACATCGAATTTCACGGGTTTCGTAGTTCCGCCGATGGTCAGGTCGCCCCGCAATGCAAACTCATCGCTGCCTTTTTCCTCAATGGAAGTGGATGTGAACGTTATCCGCGGATGATTCGCCGCATCGAAGAAGTCGGCCGATTTCAGGTGCTCATCTCGCTGCGATTGGTTGGTATCGATGCTCGTTGTATCGATGGTGAAGTTTACTTTACCGGTAGTAAAGTCATCTTCGTTTTCTGTCACCACCGTTCCGTCGAACGACCGGAAATAACCGGTAACTGTCGTAATGACCAAATGTTTCACTTTGAATGCTACCTCTGAGTGGGTAGGGTCTAATTTCCATGTTGTTGCCATAATTCTTTTTTTAATTGTTCGATGCAAAGGTACTTCTTGTTCCTTCATCAGGCATTGAACTAGGTTAAGTTCTTCATTTAGACTAAACAATCTTAATGGCAACTGGTTTTTGGCAAATTACCCGACCTGCACATCATAGGTGATGTCGACACCGCCGGCTGCGAGCATATCGTGAACCGAACAATATTTTTTTACGGCCAGTTCGGCTGCCTTCCCGGCTTTGACTGGATCGATGTCGCCTTTGAGGGAAAACGAGATATGGATACGGGTGAATACGGTGGGTATTGCTTCCCTTCTTTCGCCCTCCACCTTGATTTGAAGGTCATCGATCTGCTGGCGCTGCTTTTTGAGGATGCTTACCAAATCCAACGCACTGCATGAGCCTAGCGCCATCAGCACCAATTCCATCGGCCGCGCACCAAGCCCTTCGCCACCGATATCGGGCGAACCATCGATATGCACTTTTACTGGAGTAGTGTCGCTACTGCCCTCAAAATGGACCGCATTATTAACTTTAGTTAACTTGATATTCATGATTTGCTGTTCGTTAGTGCCTGTTCGAGATCGCCGATGATATCCGCCACATCTTCCAATCCCACCGAGATGCGTATGCTACCCGGCTGGATGCCGAGCTGCAGCCGTTCGGCTTCGGTCAGCTTGGAGTGGGTAGTGGAAGCTGGGTGCGTCGCAATACTGCGCGAATCGCCTAGGTTGGATGTAATGCACAACATCTTCAACGCATCAAGGAACCGCTTGGCCCGACCGTATCCGCCTTTGAGCACAAAGGTTACAATACCACCACCAGCCTTCATCTGTTTCTTGGCAAGCGCATACTGTGGGTGTGATGGTAAAAACGGATAACGCACCGTTTCCACCTCGGGGTTTGCCTCTAATGCTTCGGCCACAGCTAATGCGTTGCTGCAGTGGCGGTCCATCCGTAGGCCTAGCGTTTCGAGGCTTTTGGATAAAAGCCAGGCATTGAACGGTGCGAGCGACGGACCCGTATGGCGTATGAAAAACATTAGCTCATCAATCAATTCCTGTTTGCCTACTACCACGCCGCCGAGCACACGCCCCTGGCCATCCATGTATTTGGTGGCCGAGTGGCTTACCAAATCAAAGCCAAACTGGATGGGTTTCTGAAGATACGGCGTCGCAAAGCAGTTGTCTACGTTGAGAATGATATCAGGATATTTCTCTTTGAACTTGCCCAGCCATTCCAAATCCACCAGTTCCAATCCGGGATTGGATGGTGTTTCGAGGAAAATCATCCGTGTATTGGGCTGGATGGCCTGCTCCCACATTTCTGGATGGGCCGCATCCACATAGGTAGTAGTGATACCCCACCGGGGGAATAATTTGGTGAAGAGTTGATGGGTGGACCCGAATACCGCCCGGCACGATACGATATGGTCGCCGCTCTTCAGTAACGCCGCAAACGATGCAAACACCGCCGCCATACCCGATGAGAACGCAAGGCCTGCCTCGGCACCTTCCATGGCACATACCTTATTGATAAATTCGGTGGTATTCGGATTTGAGTACCGGGAATACACATTTCCTTGTTCTTCCTCAGCAAATATTGCACGGCTCTGTTCAGCGTCGTCGAAAATAAAGCTGGATGTAAGGTAGATGGGTACCGCATGTTCCCGATAGGGAGAGCGGTCGGCCTGTTCACGGATGGCCTGTGTTTGTTCGTTCATTTCCAATCTTAGTGAGGCAAATCTAGCCAAAGTCACGTGGAAATGCAAATTGCCCGCCGTGTGTTTTTCAGCCTTTCGTAGTCTTTAGCTGATGGTCTAGCGAATAGGGACCAGACCCGACAACGAGGAAAACAAGGAGCAGTACCAAGACCACCAATGAAACCCACAGTTCTGAATTGAGGAAGGTGAGCCCGCGGGTTATGTTCACGAAAAACACAGCAACAAACAACACGGGCAGTTGGAACGCCACGGCCAAGCGGGTGGTCAACCCTAGCGCGATGAGGATGCCGCCTACAAGGTGTGCGAAGGCAACATAATGCACGGCACCCCAGGTATAAACCTGGATATGAGCGTCTTCGATCAGTTGCCTCAAAGCTTCCGTATCAGCGAGAAACGTTACACCTTTAAGGAAAATAACAATACCCAAACCAATGCGGATGATATCTAACCAACGGGGATGGTGGGCATCGCCCCAATACTCGATTTTTTCGATGACATTCATAATAGGTCTCCTTTCCGGATACACAACAAAAAAGCCAGCTTTTTGTTTGAAAGCTGGCTTTTTTGTTGTGTATTACCGTTAACCGGTTATTTCTTGATGTACATCACTTCCTTTACGCCTTTGACCACGCGTTCCACATTGGGCAGGGCGGCCTGCAACAGTGTTGGGGCATACGGCAGGGGCCCATCGGCGGAAGCGATCCGCACCACCGGCGCATCCAGGTAGTCAAACGCATCGCGCTGAACCTTATAGGCAATTTCGGACGATATCGATGCCAACGGCCAGGCTTCTTCCACGATTACCAGGCGATTGGTCCGTTTCACCGACTCGATGATCGCTCCGTAATCGATGGGGCGAACCGTACGCAAGTTGATGAGATCAACGTCGATCCCTTCTTTGGTCAATTCCCCGACAGCCGGCTCTACTACCCGCGGCAGCATTTTGCCGAATGTCACGACGGTTACGTCGTTGCCCGATTTTACGGTATGCGCCTTGCCTAGCTCAAGGTAATATTCCTCCTCCGGCACCTCGCCTTTATCGCCGTACATTACTTCCGATTCCATGAAGATAACCGGGTCGGGATCGATGATGGATTGTTTCAGCAGCCCTTTGGCATCGTAGGGATTCGCTGGTACCACGACCTTGAGGCCCGGCGTATTGGCATACCAGTTTTCGAAGTTCTGGGAGTGCTGGGCGGCTAATTGTCCGGCATTGCCCGTAGGGCCGCGAAATACAATGGGGATGGGAAACTGCCCACCGCTCATCGAATTCATTTTGGCGGCGGAGTTGATTACCTGGTCGATGGCGACCAGTGAAAAGTTAAATGTCATGAACTCGATGATTGGCTTCAGCCCGTTCATGGCAGCACCGATGCCGATACCGGCAAACCCCAGTTCGGAGATGGGTGTATCGATGACGCGCTTGGGGCCAAACTCATCCAGCATCCCTTGGCTC
>CAZTJY010000097.1:0-16198 GCA_964613725.1 uncultured Parapedobacter sp.
CGGCATCGAATGTCCGGTCTACCTGCCATTGATTTTGGATGTCGTCCGTGTTTTCCCAGAGCCCGACGGCAAGTCCGGCTAAATAGGCAGCTCCAAGCGCCGTAGTTTCCGTAATTTTCGGCCGTACAACTTTGGCTTGGAGGATATCGGATTGAAATTGGAGTAACAGATTATTGGCTGTGGCCCCGCCGTCTACGCGCAACTCCTTGATGTCAGTCTGGGCGTCGGCTTCCATGGCTTTGAGTATGTCTACCGTTTGGAACGCAATGCCTTCCAATGCGGCACGCGCAATATGGGAAGCGTTGCTGCCACGCGTGAGCCCAACGATGGTTCCCCGGGCATACGGATCCCAATGGGGGGCGCCCAGTCCGGCAAATGCCGGCACCAGGTAAACGCCGTCTGTGTCTTTAACTTTTGCCGCCAACTCTTCCACATCTGCCGAATTCCGGATAATACCCAATCCATCTCGTAGCCACTGTACAATCGCCCCACCAATGAAAATGCTGCCTTCAAGTGCGTAATGGACAGTATTTCCCAATTTCCAGGCGATGGTGGTAACCAGGTTGTTTTTGGATAAAAGTGGCTTTTCACCGATGTTCATCAGCATGAAACATCCGGTGCCGTAGGTATTTTTCACCATGCCCGGTTGGGTGCACAGTTGACCGAATAGCGCGGCGTGCTGATCGCCGGCGATACCGGCAATCGGGATTCTTGCAGCTAGGATATTTGCGGCAGTCTCACCATAGACTTCCGATGAACTTCTAACATCGGGTAACAGGCTACGGGGTACTTCAAAGAGCGCCAACAGCTCGTCATCCCATTCGAGGGTATTGATGTTATAGAGCATGGTGCGCGAGGCATTGGTGGCATCGGTGAGGTGCTTTTCCCCTCCAGTGAGGTTCCAAACCAACCATGAATCCACCGTGCCGAATGCCAACTCGCCGTTTTCTGCTTTTTCACGTGCGCCGTCTACGTTGTCTAATATCCAATTTATTTTACTGGCTGAAAAATAGGCATCGATGAGCAGACCCGTTTTTTCGCGGATCATATCGGTATGGCCTTGGCCCTTCAGCCTATCGCAGTAACCGGCTGTTCGCCGGTCCTGCCATACAATCGCTGGATGTATTGGGCGACCGGTGGCGCGATCCCAGATTACCGCAGTTTCCCGTTGGTTGGTAATGCCTATGGCGGCGATGGAGGATGCTTTTAATCCGGCCTTGGCCACAACTTCGGTAGCGACGGAGAGCTGGCTCGACCAGATTTCCTGTGCGTCGTGTTCCACCCATCCCGATTGAGGATAATATTGCTTGAATTCCTTTTGAGCCAATGCGATAATTTGACCCTCTTGATCGAAAATAATGGCACGCGAGCTCGTTGTCCCTTGGTCTAATGCTAAAATATATGAATTCATACGTTTTTCAATTTATTGTTTTCGGAGGATCTCGTCTTATCCCGCACTAATTATTCCGTGCAATTTGCTTCGAGCATGGTACACATTTGGATTATAGGGTTCATAACTATTGCAAGTGATGTCAAAGCTAAAAAATGTTTGATTCAAAACAAATTGAATGTAAAGAAAGTCGAAAATTATGTGTTGTATAATTAAATGAAACTAAATGAAAGTAACTTGGGCCGGGTTTTACACAGTTGTTAAAGCGCCGCACCTACGCCCCAGCGAGAAGACTCGATTTCGTTTGTTTCTAAACACCAATAGCAAACATTTTCGAAGCCCCTAATAATGATAGTGCTCTTTTTCCCATATCTTGAAAACCGATTTGTTCATTTAATCTTTTGGCTTCACGAGTTTTACTTCAGCACAGTAACCAGAATATCATCCAAAAATATACGGTTTTTGTTTATCGGCGCACCCGTCTCAGCACGTAAATCGTAATCACCGCCTAGGAACCAGATTTGGGTTTCGGCGGTAGCGCCGGTAATGGTGAACGTACGTGTCGTTTCTTCGGCCTTCCAGATTTCCGTACAATTAGGGTCGGCGGTATAGTTGGGCCAATTGTCAATCTCAAACTCATCAACGCTAACGGTACCAGGGCCAATGACGCCGACCTTAAGGGCGGTATCATCTCTTGCTCCCGCAGCGGTTTGGTAAGGCACCGCTTTGAATGATACTTGCAGATTCTGTGTGCCTTGCACTTCAGATAGCTTTGGACTAAGTATGTCAGACCCGTAATTTGTTTTTCCTAATTTTACGAAACCCTGACGGGCATACGTCGATGGAATATTATCTGCAGATGGCTTATGCCAGGACCATCCCTTTTCTTTTTCAGTACTGCCCCAATTATCTATCCTTGTTTCCCCGCCGGTCGTGTAAAAAATTGCACTTCCATAATTCAGCCAATTGAAATCTTCATAGAGAATTACTTGCATTCCTTCCTGATTAACTTCAAATATACCCGGAACTTGTTCCCCGTCCAGGTAAAAGACCAGACCAGCAGTACGGGCATCGGGTGATGCGTTTACATCCACATTCACGGTTACTCCTTGGTCGAAACGGCCCTCCAAAGGTTCAATGTTCAGCCAATCTACGTCTTCGGGTATCTCTATTTTCCAATTTCCCGTAGACCGGATGGCATATCGACCGTAAAGGCCGTCTTCAGGAACTTCTAAACTTGGCAGACCATCTAGGTTTACATAAGAGTCAGCATTTCCGCTGTCTTCGTCGCGCGCCGCCTGCTCAATCCGCAATACATTATTTTGTATGCTGCCGTCCACCACAAAAGTCAATACCGATTGACGGGGTTCCAAGGTTGTATTCCGGTCTACGGTCACGGTAAATGTCCCTTCTCCGTTCCCTTCCATTGGTTCGATTTTTACCCATCGGTCGTTGCGCAAGGGCTCAACCTTCCATGCCCCAGCAGTCTGCACGGTAAAGGTCTGTGATTCCCCTTGCGATGGGACGGTCATATCCGTGGGGTTGTCTTTCAAGGCAAAATAGGTGCCGCCTTCTTTCTCTTTCTCACAGGAAGAAAAAAATACGACAAGGCCCAGACACAATGCGCCCAAAAGCTTTGTCGAAGCCTTTCTAAGATCAGTGTAATCAGTTGTTTTCATTGTTATGATTTTAAGATAATCAATTCAGGTACGTTCCTACGCCATTAGGTATCCCAGTTCTTTCGGACGGACCCAGCGCTCCGTATGAACGCTTCCAAAACAGTCTGCGACTTTAATTTCCAATGTATTGGTAGGGATTTTTCCTGTCTACCACCATGTAGCGCAGACGACCCCTACATCTGTAATTATTAACGGCTCTTCCTTGTTTTCTGGCTCGGGAGTGTCATCCCGCTTAGCGGGTTCCAATGCAATCGGTTTTTTACAGCTCCCACGTTCAGTGTCAACCCTCAGCCGGTTACGATGGTACCCTGTATAAAAGCTCCCCAGGTAAAGTGGTCACCCTTTTTCATGATGTCTTCTCTGTCGTGTTTTCCAGATCAAAAAATAACCGCAGCCGTACCGTTATCTGACCTGTAACTCCACCCGTTCTTTCATCACCTTGGTGTTGCCATCGATAGTATATTCGTAGGACAACAGGAATACGTTCGTTCTTCTCCCGAAAGTCTCTTCAACCCTAAATACATTTGGATACGCCGGGTCGTTGTTCAATTGAATGACCTGTATATCGCCATACGGTTTGATCGACACCTTGCTGTCCTCGTCCACTTCAAGTATGACGGCCGTTTTTTTGATAGCCGCTTCCGTCGACTCGAAGGTTTCATTGCCTGCGATCATCCGGACACTGTTGTACGTAAGCGGAAAGAGCTGTTTGTTTGCCGCAGTGGCCATTTCATTGACCAATCCGGTCATGGTATACGTGGAATTTTCTGCCTGAGAGGCGTAATCATTCTTAATGAGCACTTGATAAAGCATGGTGTTTTTCTTCGGGTTGAGTTCAACACCGGAAACATCTGTAGCTTTTAATCCGATAAAATAGCTCGAATCCGGAGAAAGGCCATCTGGGCGCAGCTTAATCATGGTTCGCCCCGTGCGTTCGCCTGCCTTAATCTGGATTTTGTCATCGGTAATCTCATACTTATCCGCGGGCAATAGCTTGGCATACAGCCTTTCATCCGCATCATAAAGCGACCAGTTGTATTCAGCTAATGGCTTAGGATCTTCCACCAACCCGATAACCAAGTCCTTATCCGGAGCATGTGTGCCGCCCGTGGAAGCCGCTATATATCCGATAATTTCTTCTTCACCTGTCAAATGAACGACCTCTTGAAACGTATTGTGATAATCGCTGCTTATCAACGCAACTTCATTTTTATACATTTCTTTTTCGAATACGGCTTCGTCGTTGCATGATGCCAGCACCGTTGTCAGCGCAAGCATGGCTATATAACGTTGTTTCATATTTTGCTTCTTTTATCGTTTTAATCCTAGTTATAGCCCGGGTTTTGATCAAGTGAAGGTAGCCTTCTCATTTCAGCCCGTGGTATAGGTACCCAAACGAATTTTTTATCAACTACGCGGGCGAGGAACGATGATGTTCCAGGTGTGGTGCGTCTATAATAAGTCTCACGGGTAGCGCCATCCGGATTCATGCCCCGCAAGGGTTCCCGTTCGGTTTCTTCGTAGATACCCCAGCGGCGGACGTCATAGAAGCGCCGGTTTTCCCATAAAAATTCAACCATGCGTTCGCGTTCGATTTGCTCTTGGACGATCGTTGGGCTGGCAAGCTGACTGTCGGACAGCCCGGGCAGCCCTGCACGATAACGGACACGGTTAAACGCGCTTTTGATTTCTTCCACATCACGGCTTACGCTATATGACTGGTCACCCATTTGCACAGTATGGCTGCTGGTCAAATTGTTGAGCGCCTCTGCATACGATAAGAGGATTTCGGCATACCGGATAATCGGGTAGGCTTTCGGGATGTGTCGTGCGCCCGTGCCACTAAAGGCGTCGTAAGGGTGGTTGAATTTCTTTATGACGTAACCCGTGATTGGGTAATTGGGAGAGGCGGCGCTTACCCCGCCCCGGCCATCCACATCCTGATAGTAGTACTTGGCGGTATGGGTATTGATGGTTGTGCTAGACAAGGCCTGCCACACTGCTTCGTTGAATCCAATGGATGCATAGAATCGCATCTCCCGGTTGGCATACATTTTAAATACCCCTGCATTGAGCGGATACCCGGAGAAAAACTTCGCCTGTTCAGTAAATAGGTCATTGAAAGTTCCGCCAGCGGGAAGATCGGCTTCTGTTTCAAAATACGTGTCCCCGCGGGCTTCCTCTCGGGTGCGTCCGTCCTCCATCAGGTAGGCATCAACCACTTTCTGCGTAACCGAAAAACGTCCCCAGCCTCCCAAGGAAGGCGGCATGGAGCCTTTGCTGATAAATTCAGCAATGTAATCCGTGTTTCTGCCCCAGATTAACTCTGGATTGATGGCCGCTACCGCTTCCCCGTTAAACATGTCCGAGTAGGATCGGAACGCATCGATACCCAGGGCGCCATTGGGATAAGCTGCATAGAAATTGGGGTCGGAGGTAACTCCGGCAGGTAGTGCAGGGGTCCCGTCGTTTGCTGGTACCGTATGAAGCCGGTATGTCCCAAGATCCATCACCCGCTTCGCGGCTGCCGCTGCCACGGCCCAGCGGCTTTCGTCATACTGTTGGGACACATAATTCACGCCGTCTGTAGAGCGTTTCCAATCGCCATAGTAGGAAGCGGCTACTGGTCCGCCGTTAAACAACGGGCTGGCGTGTATCAACCGGAGCCTGGCGATCAGCGCAAGGGCAGCTCCTTTGGTGGGGCGGCCGAAGTTGAGGATACCTACATCTGCCGGAAGCAACTGGGCTGCTTTTTCAAACTCGTCGCACGTATAGTCCATCGTTTCATCGTAAGTTGCACGTGGCCGGTCGTAATATTCGAGCGATTCGTTCGTGTTCACCACTTCATCACCAAGCAGGATTGCAGGACCGTAGTCAACCACGATATTATAGTAAGCATAGGCGCGGATAAAACGCGTGTAACCCTCGATCCGAATCCGATCGTCATTGGTCATGTCGGCCGGAACCGCTAAGTTTTGCAAGATGAGGTTGCATTTGCGGATAATTTTGTAGTATTTGCCCCATTGGTTAAGGTTGCCGCCCGGACCACCTCCGGATCCGAAAAAATCCGGGGTGATATTTCCGGTAACGAAATCCATACCATAGTACACATTGGCGGATCCGCCACCGGTGAGTCCGTTGAACCCTTCATCCGTAGCCATGGGACCCGGTGTGTAACCATACCGAATGGTGTTTGACTCATCCGGAAACATGGCCGCTGCGCCCCACATATAGGCTTCCATATAGCGGGTGTTGGCAAATGCCGAATCGATATTGAATTCATCGTCGAAGTAACCGTCGATATTGAGGTAATCCTTGCAGGATGTCGCCACGGCAACCAGCTGTATGATAATGACTGCCCTCGCTATTCGTTGTATGATAATTGACGTTCTCATGTCCTTGATGTCTGTAGCCTTAAAAATTGATGTATACTTGTGCCGAATACGTAGTTGGAATCGGGTACTTGCGCCCATTCCAAGCGGCTTGTTCCGGATCAAAGATTTTTACTTGATCCCATATGTAGAGGTTGTTGCCCACGAACTGCAGATCCATCGAAGAAATGCCAACCTTTTTCAGGAACGCCGGATTGATGTGATAATTCACGGTGATTTCCTGCAACCGGAGGTAACGTGCATCTCCTTGCCAGAAGGTAGACAACTGGCTGTTGTTGCTGTTGTTGCCATATTGCAGCCGCGGGAAGCGGGCATCCGGGTTTTCGGCCAGCGAAAGATCTATGCCGTGCTCCAGGGCGTACTCGCGGGGAATCCAGCGGTTGCTGGGATCGGCAGCCAAAGCGAGTACGTTACCTTCCGTGCCTTGGAAAAATGGCATATAGCCCATGCCGTTTGTAATGGTCTGGTACCTGCCTTCCCATCGATACCAATCGTCGTCTACCCGCTGGCTCATGGATTGCCCCACATAGAAGAACGAGGTTTTCCCCGTTCCTTTGAACAGGATGCCCAGCGTCAAGTTTTTGTAGCGGAATTCGCCCCCAAAACCATACATCGTCAGGGGGTAGTTGCTATGGGTCAACGGAACCTTATCGAGGTCATTGATCACGCCGTCTCCGTTTACATCCTTATACTTGATATCACCGGGCATGACGGTTCCAAACGTCTGCCGGGGGCTGTACTTGATGTCGTCTTCGTCTTTAAAAAGCCCAATAGCCTGGAAGCCGCGGATTGAATTGTGCGGGTAACCGTTAAATTCGAGATAGGGATATTCCAAATAGGCTTGCTCCCAGTTCTGCACCACATTTTTAGAATAGGTAAAATTGCCCCGTACGGTGAAGCCGAAGTCGGGCGTAACCTGCGCCGTGTAGCTGATGTTCCCATCGGCTCCGGAGCTTTTCATCCGGCCTACGTTCGCAAACGGGTTAGACACTACGCCCACATATTCCGGCACCTGTACTCGCTGCTGGAAAATCCCGTTGCGCTGATCTTTGAAAAAGTCGACGACAAATTCAATTTTATCGTTCAAGAGCCGGCCTTCAATACCCAAATTAGACTTTATAGCCCGTTCCCAAGCCAAGTTATCGGCCCCGATACGGGTTTCATTGATGGTTTCGATACCAGGCAGTCCCCATACATTGCCCGAACCTTGGTCTGCCTTCGTGAGATAAGGGAATCGGATACTACTGATCCGGTCATTCCCCACCGTACCATAAGATGCCCTGATCTTGAAGTAATTGAGCCAAGGCATCTTTTCCTGCACGATTTGATAGCCCGTAGGCACCCAACCCAATGCAATCGAGGGGAAAAAACCATACTGTCTGCCGGGCTGGAAGTTTTCGGAGCCGGTGTACCCGAAGTTGACATCCAACAAGTAGGTATCGCGGAAACCATAGGTAAACCGACTGGATACCCCTTGGTAACGCAGGGGAATGGCTTCCAGGTTACTCGTCGCATCTTTGGTGTCCTTGGCATCGCTGATGTAGTAATAGACTAATGCGGATGTACGGTGGTCTTCTCCAAATCGTTGGTCGTAGTTGATGGCGGATTCCAAGAAAAATTTGCGGAATTGACGCGTCAGTTGGTCGTACGAGGCACTTTGCTCCTGTACCCTTTCCATCATCATGAGCGAACCGTCGTAATTCCTGCCCGTCGCTTCGTAAAGTGCGGGCTGCACCCATCGACGTTCTTTAAAGTAGCTATTCACATCATAAGCACCCTGCACGCGGAATTTGAGTCCATTCAATACGCTGGAGAGATTCTGGTTGATGGCAAGGGTGGCCTTGCCTTTAAATAGCTGGTCTGAGGCTTTACCCGTGCGGTTGATCATGACATACGGCGATGACCGGTCACCGGTGCCCCGGCCGGGCAACATACCATTGGAATATCGGGTAGGGATGGCCACCGGTGTGAGCCGCGACTGCGTGCCCCAGATGTAATCGGTGTTGGCTACGCCGGGCTGATCCAGCCGCGATAGAAAGCCATCCGATCCAAGGAATACTTCCGTGGTTTTGGTTAAATTGAGGTTCAGGTTGATCCGGTAATTGTAGGTGTTGTAGCCAACATTAGAACTGTATGGGCTGTTTTTATCCACTTTGTAAGCCGCCGTCTCTGAGTTGCCGCCCAAGCTCAAGAAATAGCGAGCAACCTCACTGCCCCCCCGGCCGCTTACATAATAGCTTTGGCGCCAGAAGTTATCTTTGAGAATCTCATCCTGCCAGCTTACGTCGGGGTACATGTCGGGGTCTAGGCCATCCCGGATGATACCCATCTCGGTTTCGTTATATAGCGGTGATTGGCCCCGGACGATGCTCGCTTCGTTTGCAAGTAGGGCATAGTCGTACGCGCGTAGGTATTGTGGTAGCCGATTGAGCCGCGACAGGGTGGTGTTGGCCCGAGTGGTTATCTGGATCCGGTCAACCAGCCCTCGCTTGGTGGTGACCAATACGACACCATTGGCACCTCGCACGCCGTACACTGCAGTAGCCGATGCATCTTTCAGGATGGAGAAGCTTTCGATATCTGCAGGGTCTAAGGTATTCAAATCGCCTTCCAGCCCATCAATCAATACCAGCGCGCTGCTGTTGGCGCCAAAGGTACCAATGCCACGCACCCAGAATTCAGCGAGGTTCCGGCCCGGTTCACCACTGGTTTGCATGGAAATAACGCCGGCTGCCCGGCCACCCAAGAGGTTGGTAATCGAGGGGGCAGGCGACTGCAGCTCTTTGACATCAACCGTAGTGATGGCGCCGACCGAGCTAATTTTCCGTTGTGAAGCGCCCAGGCCGACCACGACGACTTCGTCGAGGGCCTCATTCATTTCGTTGAGCACGATGGTCAAATTGAGGGTCGATTCGACGGCGACATGCTCATAAGGCTCATAACCCACCGAAGTGAATACCAGCCTATCGCCGTATGCGACATCGATGCTAAATTTGCCATTTGCATCGCTTGCCGTTCCGGCCTCCGCCTTGTCCTTGATATAAATAGAAACGCCGGTTAACGGTTCGCCGGCTTCGTTGATAACTGCACCAGCCATTGTTAACGTTTCCTCCTGCTGTGCAATTGCGGTTGTGAATAAGAGGGAAAGCGATAGTAGGCACAAAATGTG
This sequence comes from uncultured Parapedobacter sp., assembly GCA_964613725.1. Classification (GTDB taxonomy): domain Bacteria; phylum Bacteroidota; class Bacteroidia; order Sphingobacteriales; family Sphingobacteriaceae; genus Parapedobacter. Next base: position 9,631 of record CAZTJY010000097.1, read on the forward strand.
AATAATTTTCATTGGTTAAGTGGTTTAATTATTCGATAACTAATTTACGGATTCGGGCATTCCCCCAGTCGGCGATGTAGATATCCCCTTGCTCATTCACAGCAACTCCCCAAGGTCGGTAGAACTGCGATTCTATCGGACCACCGTCCCTGTAGCCCGAGGTTCCGGGTTGCCCCGCTACCGTAGTGACGATACCGTCGGCCGATAACATACGGATACAATGGTTGTCGTAGTCCGCAATAAACATGTTCCCATCGTTGTCGAACTTGATGTCTTTAGGGTAGTTGAAAACGGCGTCTTCAACGGGGCCATCACGGAAGCCACTGCCACCGGGCGCATTGATCCGCTTGAATCCGCCCGTGCCATCCGGGTCACGGAGATCCAGCACCATGATACCTTGCCTGAATTCAACCGGGGACGCATTGGAATGGAGTGTGATATAGAGTTCCCAGGGTTTTGCCGGGTTAATTGCCTGTCCGTATTGCGATCCATAAGGTCCTTGATGTACAATGGTCGCTTCGTAGGTATCGGGGTGTATTTTCGCTACCTTGCCATCGCGGAACCGGGTATAGAGATACCCGTCGTAAGGGCTGAAAGAAACAAAGTTAGCATAACGGTCGGCCCAGACGATAGAATTATATTCGGCTTCGGAAAATTGTGCATTGCGCTGGCGGGGGTTCCAGGCCTCCCGTGGGTCAAAGGAAAAAAAGACCTCCGGGACGGATTCGTGGGAAGCAGTTACTACTCCGGTAACCCGGTCTACGGTCAGGCCATTCGCATACAAAACACGCTCGTCCGTGGTCTCCGCTTCGTAAAGAGTCGTCACGATATTCTGCTGCTCATTGATCCGGGCTACGCCCCATGTACCCCCGTCCCGCCAGGACATGAATATATTGCCTTCGGCATCCAGTTCGAGGTACTTGCCATAGACCTGCGCCGTAGCAAGAGGTCCTGGCTGATAGGCCGTTTCCCCGTTACCTGTCACGGTAGTGACTTGCGCCTGAGCGGTATAGGTGAATGTTTCGTCGTAAGTGGCAGATTTTTCTCCGATAACGACCTTGATTACGGGATTTTCGCCCGGAAGGCGTGGCACGATAGCATAAATCCGATCTCCACTGGAAGAAACCACAGCGGCTTTCTTGTTATTGAAATACACTTCGATCTTATTGGGGTCCCCCCCGAAATTTTCCCCATCCAAGAGTACTTTATCGCGCGCTCCTCCTTCTTTAGGAGAGAAGGAGGTCAGCGTAATCGGAGCGTTCGGGTCGTGTTCCTTACGATTGATTCCGCTTTCCTCTTTGCATGCAAACAAGAGAGATAGGACGGATATCACACTCATCAGTGAATAGTAACGTTTCATTGCATAATTATTTTATGAATTTTCCAAGTGGTTTTGTTAAGCCGCAAGTTTCGAATTCTATTGTTTATTTATGGTTAACGGCAAGTCACGATAATGTGAAATCGACTTTAATGGCTTTGATATTTCTTTCATAACACCTAGGTTTAATTAAATACGCACGTTTTTATCGGTTGTTTTAGTTCTTATAAATGGTTACTAATTCGTGTAAGGACAAAGTAATGAAATTAAAATGAAAAGTAAAAGAAATAAAGTGAAATAAATTTAAAGCATTTAGTTTAAAATCGAATCCAATAGAAAACATAAAAACAGTATTCGATTGCTTTTTTATGTCAAGTCGAGAATGATTTCGCGAAAAAATCAGTGTTTATTGTAAAGGTTAGTGGTTTTTGCGAATATACTGGTTAACTTTCGCGTTTTTATACGGCGGGTGATTTACCGCATTTTTAATTTTTTCAATTTTCGCTTATTTGGTGTCGTTGTCTTTCATTTGCATTGCTGGTCGTTTTATTAGGTAGGTCGTGGCGACCTCATGGTATTGAGTCAATTGGTTGGTAATCCAATTCGCATCCTTGTCTAATTCGACAGCCATTGTTTCCGCTACTTTCGGCGCCATCTCAATGGATGCTTGCGCGTTCAGGAAGAGTATCCTTAGTCGGCGGGCCAATACATCTTCCACCGTGCGTGCCATTTCATGCCTAACCATCCAGACGACCTCGGCAACGATGTGTTCGAAGTCGTTGTGAAGTTTTTCCTGCCATGCGCTGTTGCCATCCGCAAGCAGTTTGATCCTTGGTGCGTCACTGCCGTAAGTTGCCCAGTGGCCAGGATGAAGTTGTTTGGTGTGGCCGTGGATCTTTGTTGTTTTGGTGCGACAAGCCAACGGTGGGAGTCCGGCGATTTCAAGGGCTTTATTTACAGTTTCCTCAGCCATTTTCCGATAGGTTGTCCATTTACCACCGGTTATGGTGATCAAGCCTGACGGGCTGGTCATCAGTTTGTGGTCGCGCGATATCTCTTTAGTGGAGTCGCTATCATCATCAGGAGCCGCGAGGGGGCGAAGACCTGTGAAAACACTTAAGATATCTTCTTTTTTTGGTGCTTTCGTAAGGTAGGCGGCCGCGGTATTCAATATGAAATCAACTTCGGCATCGGTAGGATTGGGTTCAAGCGAAGGATGTTCAACAGGGATGTCTGTCGTTCCTATAAGAAGGTGACCGTGCCATGGCACCCCGAAAAGGACGCGGCCGTCGCTGGTTTTTGGGATCATCAGCGCTTCGTTGCTTCCAAGAAATAGGTGATCCAATACGATGTGGGTGCCTTGGCTGGGTTTTACGATCGGCCTATGATCACCGGTGTCCATCATGAGGACGTCATCGACGAATACGCCGGTCGCATTGATAACAGCCTTGGCTCTCACTTCATAGGAAATCCCGGTTTCTAGGTCTTCGAAACAGACTCCGCTTACTTTCTCATCATTGGATTTCATCAAGCCGATCACCCGGCAGTAATTGATCAACGTTGCACCATGTGTGGCAGCGGTCTGCGCCAGGTTTATAGCCAACCGCGCATCGTCAAATTGCCCATCGAAATAGCGTACCCCTCCTTTGAGGCCTTCGGGTTTTAGGTTCGGGAAGTTCTGCTGGATTTCTTCTTTGGTGACGGCCGTCGATTTGCCTATGCTGCGCAACCCTGCCAGCCAATCGTAAAGCTTGAGGCCGATAAGGTATTTCAATTTACTAAAGATTGAATAACAGGGAATGACAAATGGTTGGGTATGGGTGACGTGTGGTGCATTTGCAAAAACAATACCGCGCTCCCTTAACGCATCGTATACCAGTTTTATATCGCCCATGGCCAGGTAGCGAACGCCGCCATGCACCAGTTTAGTGCTGCGACTGGAGGTCCCTTTGGCAAAATCGTGTTGTTCCATCAGGGCCACTTTTAGACCTCTGGTCGCCGCATCAACGGCTATTCCCAGCCCGGTAGCCCCTCCGCCTATGACAACAATATCGTATTGTGGGTGATCAACGAGTTGCTTTAACGATGAAATTCGGTTTAAAAGTTGGAGCTGCATATTGACAATTTTTCAATTCGTAACCAATCGAAACTTTTTTATACTTTAGCAAAAGTAAATGAAATTTACCGGATAGCAAAAAAAATATCATAATCATTGCCCTGAAATGATTATGTTCGTATTGAAAAACCGTAAATAATATGAATAGTGTAGAACGTCACCAATTGATCATGGGGCAACTCCAGCAGAAGGGAACCGTAAACGTGATGGACCTTTGCAAGACGCTCAACGTATCCTCCGTCACCATAAGAAAGGATCTCAAGTTGCTGGAGGATCGCCAGTTGCTTTTCCGTACGCACGGTGGGGCTACGTTGATTAATCCATATACAGCAGACAGAACGGTGTTTGAAAAAGAGCGGATACAGGCCACTGAGAAAACGGCTATTGCCAGGGAGGCGGCCTCGATGATCACCGACAACGATTCAATTATTATCGCTTCCGGGACGACGGTGCAAGCGATGGCCAAGGAAATCAAGCCGCTAGGTAATCTAACGGTTGTGACCTCTGCGTTGAATGTGGCCGTGCAACTCATCAGGCACCCGAATATAGAGATATTGCAGCTCGGTGGTATTCTCCGAAAAAGTTCCACCTCGGTGGCCGGACTGTATGCGGAACAGATACTTTCGGATTTCTTCTGTAGCAAGCTTTTCCTTGGTGTGGATGGAATCGATCTGGAATTTGGGTTAACGACGACGAATGCGCAGGAAGCACACCTTAACCGAAAAATGATGGAAGTATCCCAAAAAGTAATCGTACTTGCTGATTCCACCAAATTTGGAAAACGCGGCTTCGGTAGGATATGTGCCATTGAAGAGGTCGACCGCATCATTACCGATAGTGGGATTCCGCAGCACACGGTAAAAGCACTGGAGCGTTTGGGGGTGAAGGTTACCGTGGTTTAGCGTATAGTCTGCTTATCCGGTATCGTAGGGTGAATTGCTGTTGGTTATCTACCGCACCAGGTGTGAAATGGAAGGTCAACGTGAATCGGCCTTCCAAGCCTTTATGTTGCAGTGGCTTCCAGCCAAGGTCGATTCGGTTATAGCGGCTGGCGCTATAGAAGCGGTCGCCATACACGATAGGTAAGCTCCCCCCGGCATAGAAACTATTGATAATGAATAATTTTCGGTATTCTGCATACAGATCGGCAATGAAGCCTTTCGGCGTACGCCAGTCGTAAACGCCCCGTAGTCGGTCATAAGCCACGAGCCCGCCGCCACTGATATCCAATGAGTCAAGAAACGATAAGGAGGTTAGATCGATACCGAATTTCACCAATGCAGCCCCGTTATCGCGTATCGGGTCGGTTTCGCTGATTCCCCTGCTTCGAGCATTATGCCACAAGGTGATTTGGTGCGAAAAGTACGCCATACCCATATGGACGCGGCCCGACGTGCCGGCTAGAAATTGTTCGCGGTCGGTTGCCGTTTGCCTGCTGGTCCAATCGATCCATAGCTGTTGGTGGAATTTACCTCGGCTATAACGCCACAGTAAGCCCTCGATATTGGGGCGATAATAATGCAGTGTGTCGTTGAGGATTGCTCGGTGGTATCCGGATAGTAGGCCTTCGCGGGGAAACATGCCGATATAGAAGTCGTGGCCTTGCCGTTTATAGTTGTAGAAAACGGTGGGAAGCACTCGATCGCTTACACTTCCCCGCGCGCCAAATTCGTGCATGTAATTGATACCGGCATGCAAGAAGTGGCTGCTGTCTATGGGAAAAAAGATTTCGGGGGCAATGCGGACCCCGAGTATGGATTGCGAGTACCGGCCCGAATGCGCGTACTCCCGATTGTCGGCAAAGCCATGGAAGCCGACCTTCCACCCGATGTCCTGTGCGCGCGTTGCCACAGCGACCAACAGCGCGGCAAACAGGATAGGTAGACGGCGGCTAGCAGCGTTCATTAGTCATTGTCAAAACCGGTTACCCCCACAAGGGTCAGACCCCTAATAATAGGCGCGCAGGGTCTTCGAGCAACTGCTTCACGCGGACAAGGAAACTCACAGACTCCCGGCCGTCGATAATGCGGTGGTCATACGAGAGCGCGATATACATCATTGGGCGGATGACTACCTGGCCGTTTTCCGCAACGGGGCGTTCAATGATGTTGTGCATACCGAGGATCGCCGATTGTGGAGCGTTGATGATGGGTGTAGACATCATCGATCCAAACACGCCGCCATTGGTGATGGTGAACGTCCCTCCGGTCATCTCTTCGATGGTCAACTTGTTGTCACGGGCTTTGGTAGCCAGTTCCACCACGGCTTTCTCAATCTCATGGAGCGATAGCGATTCCGCATTGCGGATTACTGGGACAACCAGGCCTTTCGGAGCGGATACGGCAATGGATATATCTACGAAGTCGCTGTACACGATTTCGTCATTTTCGATGCGAGCATTAACGGCAGGCCATTCGCTCAATGCCGTGCACACGGCTTTGCTGAAGAACGACATAAACCCTAGCCCTACACCGTGTTTTTCTTTGAAGGACTCTTTATACTTCGCCCGCAGGTCCATGATGGGTTTCATGTTCACCTCGTTGAATGTGGTCAACATGGCGGTCTCGTTTTTAACCGTGACGAGCCGTTTGGCGATGGTTTTTCGCAGCGACGACATCTTTTCCCGGCGCTCATCGCGGGCACCGCGGACGGTGTGCGTGGCCGCCGGTGCAGTAGACGCAGCCTTTTCAACAGGTTTCGCTTGTGGTACTGTTGCGCCTTCGGCGTCTTCTTTGGTAATCCGTCCGTCTTTACCCGTTCCTTTTATCGATGCGGCGTCTATGCCTTTTTCCCTAAGGATTTTCGCGGCAGCGGGCGAGGCCTTTCCACTTGCATAGCTGGCCGAATCCTTGCTTTCGGTCGGTGCGGCCACGTCAGCTTTAGCTTGGGGCTCTTCGTCCACTTTTTCTGGCGCCGTATCTTTAGCGCCGCCGCCATCCGCTGGGGCTTCCCCTTCTTCGATGGTTGCGACTACAGCACCGATTTCAAGCGTATCGCCTTCTTGGGCTATCGTTTTAAGGATTCCGGCCTTTTCGGCAGGCAATTCGAAGGTTGCTTTATCCGATTCCAGTTCAGCGATGGTTTCATCCATCTCCACATAGTCACCGTCTTGTTTGATCCACTGTGACAAAGTG
>CAZTJY010000098.1:0-15969 GCA_964613725.1 uncultured Parapedobacter sp.
CCCAACTGGGGATGGCTACCTGGAAATCGACCAATTTGTTTACAATATCCGCCGCATTAGGCAGTTCTTCCGCCAACCGCTCAAACCGGCGTTGTTGTGGCGCTGCATACCGTTGGTTATGCTCCGCTATTTTATTCTTATCGATACTCATAATTGATTCTTAACAAAGATAAGCAGAATTGCCAACCAGCTATCCGAAAGTCAATTGAGTTGACAACACTGCAAAAAAAAGATAATTAACGTACAAATGCCATGGCTACACCCCCGTCCACATTCAACACGTTACCGGTCGACTTATTCAATAAGCCACCCGTCAAGGCGAAACATGCGTTCGCGATATCATCCGGCAGAATGATTTCGTTGAGCAGCGTACGCTTGGCATAATACGCTGGCAACTCTTCCACGGTGATACCATATGCTTTGGCACGACCTTCCGCCCATCCGCCAGCCCAGATATTGCTGTCGCTGATTACCGCATCCGGGTTCACTACATTCACCCGGATATGATCTGCGCCGAGTTCGGCTGCATTCAGCCGGCTCAGGTGCAGCTGAGCCGCTTTAGCCGATCCGTAGCCGGCGTTATTCGGACCACTGACCAGCGCATTTTTACTGACAATATTGATGATATCGCCACCAATGGCCTGTTTTTTCAATACGATCGCTGCAGCTTGTGTAACCAGAAACTGACCCTTAACCAGGACATCGTATAGCAGATCCCAGTCTTTCTGGGTGTGTTCTTCGATTGATTTCGATATCGAAAGCCCAGCGTTGTTGACCACAATATCGACGCCCCCGAATGCCAGTGCCGCAGCATCAAAGGCTTGCTGTATCTGGTCGGTATCAGTTACATCCAGCAGCGTGGTCGTATACGCATCTTTGCCGAACGCGCCTTGGAACTCCCTGCCAGCATCTTCCAAGCGCGAAGCATGGAGGTCATTAAGAACGACTACCGCTCCTTCTTGCACAAACTTCTTGGCAATAGCCTTGCCTATGCCGCCAGCACTGCCGGTTACCAACGCAATCTTTCCAGAAAGGGGCTTGGGTTTGGGCATACGCTGCAGCTTTGCTTCTTCCAATAGCCAGTATTCGATATCAAAGGCCTCCTGCCGCGGCAAGGATGTGTACTCGGATATGGCTTCGGCACCTTTCATCACGTTGATAGCGTTGGTGTAAAATTCGGCTGCCACACGGGCAGTCTGCTTGTCTTTTGAAAACGAAAACATACCGATGCCTGGATAAAGGATAATCACGGGATTGGGATCCCGCATCGCCGGGCTATTGGGGCGCTTGCACGTCTCATAATAGTCTTTGTACATCGCCCGATAGGCTTCAAATGCAGGTGCAAGCTGCGCCTTCAGTGCCGCGGCGTCCGACAAATCGGCATTAGGCACCAAGTCAAGCACCAACGGACTAATTTTGGTGCGTAAAAAGTGATCGGGACAGCTGGTTCCTAACGGTGCCAAGCGGTCAAGATCGTTGGAATTGATGAATTCCAGCACCCGAGAGTCGTCGGTGAAGTGTCCCACCATGCTGCGCTCGGATGAACAGAATCCGCGGAGAATCGGCGCCAATGCAGCCGCCTGCTTTTTCCGAATGGCGGCGTCGACATCCGCCACCCTGATGCCACCGAACACCGGTCGCTTCTTGCCGTAATTGGCCTCCAGGTATTCCGCACAGCGTTCAATGACAGACAATGTATTCACGTAACTTTCGTAAGCCGTATCGCCCCAGGTAAATAAGCCATGCGATCCGAGCATGATACCCCGGATAGCCGGGTTTTCCGCCAAACATTGCCGTAGTTGCAGCCCTAAATCGAAACCCGGACGCTGCCACTCGACCCAACCGATTTCGCCATTAAATAACTCCTGGGTGATGCGCTTGCCGTCCTTGGCAGCAGCAATTGCTATCGCTGCGTCTGGGTGTAGGTGGTCGATATGCTTGAATGGCAGGAAGCCATGCAGTGGCGTGTCAATAGAAGGAGCCTTTGACTCCAAATCAAAAGCCCAACCATCTCGTCCTCGTGTTCGATTCCCCGGTATACATTTTCGAGGCTCCGTAACCGGTCGACATACAATGCCGCAAGACCATTACGTGTGAGGGTACCGATATCACCGCCCGATCCCTTTATCCACATCACCTCAGTTTCGGCGCCTGTGAGTGGGTGTTTGGCAATGGCTTTACAAGAAGTATTGCCCCCACCGTAATTTGTGAGACGCAAATCCGCGCCCAGCAAGTTGGATCGGTAGAGCAAAAGTGCCACCTCGTCCCCCTCCAGTTCCGCAGCCTTGGTGTGGTCCCACAAGTAACTCACATGCTTGTAAGCATCTTTCTTATTGTTATTTGACATCTTATTATTGTTTATTCGTTTGTTGTATTGTTTTCGTGTTTTTATTGGCTTAGGAACCCAGCGTCCTCGCAAAGCCCACTAATATGATAGAAAGAATGATGGTCGCGATACCACCAATGATGGTCGCATAAGTCTTTTTTCCCACCCCCTTCCATTCATTCAGGAAAACACCCCAGGCATTGGCAATCAAAATAATAAATGCCATATGCAGTATCCATGAGCTCGGCCCATTGCCTAAGCGGCTTTCGCCCATCCCGTAAAAGAAAAATTGAAGATACCATGTGGTACCGGCCAATGCGCAGAACAAGATATTACGTGCGATTGGCGTTTTGGTATTTACGTAATCGCCGAATGTCTTGTTACGCGCATTCAGAAACATGCACCATAGGAAGTTGGTGGTAAGGCCTCCCCATAGCACAACCACATAGGTAACATTGTTTTGGAACAAAAACTCCCCTTCACCCGGATTGGCCGCCTTCCATAGTTCGTTAGCCACGTTGGCCATCGGTTTGCCGGCTTCCAATCCGAAATTGAAACACGCACTGAGTACACCAGACACGATACCAACAATCAGCCCAATGCCGAACTTATAATCTTTATTTCCGCTGGCGTCGGCGGTACCCACTGCCAGCTCCCTTTCTTTCAGCACCCCCGCTTTACCACATAGATAGATACCAAATACACAAACTGTCAAGCCTATCAATACGGTACGTCCAGAGTTCGTCGTGAAAAACAAATCAATGGTTTCTTTCCCCACGGCGCCACTGAAATAATAATAGATGGATGGCACCAGTGAACCGAATACCATGGTAAGTCCCAAGATGATGCTGCTGCCCAACGACACGCCCAAGTACCGCACGCCCAACCCATAAGTAAGCCCACCAACACCCCAAAGCAAGCCGAATAGAAAAGAATAGCCCATTGTACTGCTATCGGCCTGCCGGATAATATCGGCGAAACCGGGAATGGTGATGTATGCGGCCAATGGCGGGACGATAAGCCAGGAGAACAGTCCACCAACGATCCAAAAGCTTTCCCATGCCCAACCTTTTACCTTCTTATAAGGCACGTAGAAACTACCGGAGGCGAACCCGCCGACGAAATGAAAAAAAACTCCAGCTAACGCTTGCATATCAAATACGGTTAAATTTGGTCCTTTAGTTATAAAAACAGCGCAAGATAGAAAAGATGGAAACACGAACTGTTATGGGCTGTCATGTTTGACGTCAGCTCATCAATTTTTTGCCCTTTGATTTTCATTTTGACAATAAAACCCGTAATATCGTGTTCTTTAAATAAAAACAACACAACAAACGAACATGAGAAACTTTACAATGCTTGCGATCCTAATTGCTGTCTTTTCAAATGGAAACGCTTTTGGTCAAAGTACAACGACGCGTGTGCCTCCGAAGGGTTCGCTCACCAGCGGCACCATCGATAGCCAATTCGTTTACCTTTATGCGATTTCGCGGACGCAGAATGGTATTGAGCATGTTCGACGGCCAAATCTTGAACAAATACGGAAAAACGTGGCCGACACCATCCGCTTGCTGACGAAGGAGATTGTAGACCTAAAAGCAAAAGACGGAAGCCAGCAGGCTGCGGTAGATGCCATGACCGACTCGCTCGTGCTTATACAAAATGAACTCCGAACAGCCCGACAAGAAAAAGATAGCTTCTCTTTTATAGGTATATCACTTCAAAAATCGACCTATAGTTTAATCATGTGGGGTATCGTGCTGATTTTGGCGGCCGCATTGGCCCTATTTATCTACCGATTCAACCAAAGCCACGTGGTAACCCGAGACATCAAGAAAGCGATTGCAGACCTCCAGGACGAATTTGACCAACACCGAAAAAAAGCCATGGAGAAAGAACAAAAATTGAAGCGTCAATTGCAAGACGAAATCAATAAACGGTTATGATTGCACGGAACCAAATAATTGTTTAATTTATATTTGCTTTTAATTCTTTAAACCGTATTTTTGCAGACCAAAATTAAGGCGCTTTATTAGCCTTTATTAGATTGGTTTATAAAATTTTAGTTCCTGATAGTATGTCCAATATTGGAAAAATAGCCCAAATTATCGGCCCCGTGGTCGACGTCAGTTTCACTGAAAATGCCAAGCTTCCGAAAATCTACGATGCGCTGGAAATCGAGAAAGAAAATGGCCAGCGTATCGTCTTAGAGGTTCAGCAGCACTTGGGTGAGGAACGTGTGCGCACCATCGCGATGGACGCCACTGAGGGCCTTACACGTGGCATGAAGGTCGTAGACACAGGGGCACCCATCAAAATGCCTACCGGAGACGCCATTAAGGGCAGAGTATTTAACGTAGTGGGTGATGCGATCGACGGCATTCAGGAACTTGACAAAGCTACTGGTCGCAGTATCCACAATGACCCGCCCAAGTTCGAGGACCTTTCTACGGAAACAGAAGTACTTCTCACAGGGATCAAGGTAATCGACCTCTTAGAGCCTTATGCAAAGGGTGGCAAAATCGGCTTGTTCGGTGGCGCCGGTGTTGGCAAGACGGTATTAATCCAGGAACTGATTAATAATATCGCTAAAGCATATGCTGGCCTTTCCGTATTTGCAGGGGTCGGTGAACGCACGCGCGAGGGGAATGATCTGCTCCGTGAAATGCTAGAATCGGGCATCATCAAATATGGTGACGAGTTTTTGGAGGGCATGGAAAAGGGCGAGTGGCCGTTGGAAAAAGTGAATACCGAAGAAATGAAGGACTCTAAAGCGACCTTCGTATTCGGACAAATGAACGAGCCCCCAGGAGCACGTGCCCGTGTAGCGCTTTCGGGACTGACCATCGCCGAGTACTTTCGCGACGGTGATGGCGAAGGGGGAGGCCGTGACATCCTATTTTTTATCGATAATATTTTCCGGTTTACACAAGCAGGTTCCGAAGTGTCGGCACTATTGGGCCGGATGCCGTCGGCGGTTGGGTACCAACCGACGTTGGCTACCGAAATGGGGCTTATGCAAGAACGTATTACATCTACCAAACGTGGCTCAATCACATCGGTACAGGCGGTATACGTACCTGCCGATGACTTAACAGACCCCGCACCGGCAACAACGTTTGCCCACTTGGATGCAACCACCGTACTTTCCCGTAAAATCGCCGAATTGGGTATCTATCCAGCCGTAGACCCGCTTGATTCGACTTCACGGATTTTGAGCCCGGCCATTTTGGGCGATGAGCACTACAACACGGCACAGCGTGTGAAAGAGATCCTGCAGCGGTACAAAGAACTACAGGACATTATAGCTATCCTTGGAATGGATGAACTATCGGAAGAAGATAAATTAGTGGTAGCCCGGGCTCGCCGTGTGCAGCGTTTCCTATCGCAACCGTTCCATGTTGCCGAGCAATTCACCGGCTTAAAGGGCGTATTGGTAGACATTAAAGATACCATCAAAGGTTTCAACATGATCATTGACGGCGAGGTTGATGAATATCCCGAAGCAGCCTTCAACTTGGTAGGCACCATTGAAGATGCAATCGAAAAAGGCAAGAAATTGTTGGCGGAAGCCGTTTAAACGCAAATCGACGTGAAACTTACTATCATCACCCCCGACCAATCGGTCTTTGAAGGCGACATCACATCGGTAACCGTACCCGGTACCGCTGGCGCTTTTGAAGTGCTTGAAAACCACGCACCGATCGTGTCAACATTGGAAAGCGGCAAGGTAATCGTCCGCACAGGAAAAGGGGAAGATATTTTTGATATCATTGGTGGTGTTGTGGAGGTGATCCACAACAACGTCACCGTACTTGCCGAAGGGATAAAGGAACCATAAAACAAGATACACAGAACGCGATAAGCCCCTCGGTAAATACAGTGCTGAGGGGCTTATTTTTTTGCTAACTTTTCCGACAGTCAGACCGATTTTAAGCAGAATTTATAGGCAAACCAACCAACGTCAGAAAAATGAACCGAATACCAGAATTGGATTTGGTATATATTCATCAAACTTTTACGTATGCAAATCATATAAATATAGATAAATATTTTGATGAATATAAAATGACAGAATTATATTCTGTTTAAAAAATAAACATTTCACTATTGCCAATAATGAATAAAGGTTTTACCTTGATGAAGTAAAAAATCAGTATCCAATTGGTTGTTGATTTAGCGAGGACCACAGGCGTTCCGCACGTGTAAAAGTTGATACAATTTAGCCAGGAGCAATGAAATACTTCGATGAAAATGGATGGATTTATTTGGACGGGCGGTTTGTCAAAGTCGAATCCGCAGGGATTGACCTGTTCAGCCAATCGGTGCATTACGGATTGTCGGCCATCGAAGGGATCCGTGCATATAATACACACAACGGCACACGGTTATTCCGACCGGAACAGCATTATGATCGGTTACGCCATTCTTGTGACCTGGTCGGCATCGATTTCCGTTGGGAAACCGATGCATTAGTTGAAAAGACCTATGAATTGCTCGACAGGAACAACCTGCGTAGTGCATATATCCGCCCGTTGGTTACCACTGGGCGGAACATGTACCTTACGCCCGCACCGGACCCCAGCATCATCATCACGGCTTGGGAATGGGGGCCGTTTTTAGGCACAGACCTCATCCGCACCACCCTCTCGCCTTACCGTCGGCCATCACCGCAATCCGTACCCATGGCAGCTAAGGTGTCGGGCCAATACGTCACCTCTATCCTAGCGACGACAGAGGCCGCTAAGCGGGGTTTCGATGAGGCCATTTTGTTGGACCACGACGCCTATGTGGCACAAGCATCGAGCAACAATCTGTTTATAGAAAAAGATGCCACCCTGTATACGCCGGCACTTGGCCAAGTCTTCCCGGGAATCACGCGACAGGCTGTCGTTGAGCTCGCGGGTATATTAAATATTGACGTAGTGGAGAAACAGCTGACACCCGACGAATTGCGGGCCGCCGACAGTGCATTCCTGACAGGCACCGCCACAGGCATCGTAGGTATCGGAGCAGTAGACGATGTCACCTTTCCCGAAGCTTGGAGCGACACACTTGGTTCGACGATACAACGTGCGTACAAAAATTTAACATTGGAAAACGAAAATTACGAAGTGATCATATAATTATGCTAACTAATCAGACAACGGAACTAAACAAATACAGCAAGGTATTCACACAAGACAAAACGCAACCTGCTGCCCAAGCGATGCTCTATGGCATCGGGTTAACGGACGACGACATGCAGAAGGCACAGGTGGGTATAGCCAGTATGGGCTACGACGGAAACACCTGCAACATGCACCTCAACGACCTCGCACAAGTGGTAAAGGAGGGCGTATGGAAAAATGACCTCGTGGGCCTCGTATTCAACACAATCGGTGTGAGCGACGGGATGAGTAACGGCACGGATGGTATGCGATACTCGTTGGTAAGCCGCGATATCATTGCCGATAGCATCGAAGCCATCTGCGGCGGTCAATATTATGATGGCGTCATCACCATCCCCGGCTGCGATAAAAACATGCCCGGATCCATCATGGCTATGGCGCGGCTCGACCGTCCGTCCATCATGGTCTACGGCGGCACCATCGCCCCGGGCCATTATAAAGGACAGGACCTGAACATTGTATCGGCATTTGAGGCGTTAGGACAAAAAATAGCTGGTGAGCTCACGGATGAAGATTTCCTCGGCATCGTAAAGCATACCTGTCCAGGTGCAGGGGCCTGCGGGGGGATGTATACAGCAAATACCATGGCAGCTGCTATCGAAGCACTGGGCATGAGCCTCCCCTATTCATCTTCCAACCCAGCTGTAAGCGAGGAAAAAAAGCAGGAATGCCGCGAAGCGGGGAAATACATCCGCATCCTCCTCGAACGTGACATCAAACCCTCGGACATCATGACGCGTGCAGCGTTCGAAAATGCCCTACGGGTTATCATCATCCTCGGAGGAAGTACCAACGCCGTGCTCCATTTCATCGCCATAGGCAAAAGCGTGGGCATTAATATCACACAGGATGATTTCCAGCGGATGAGTGACACTACTCCGGTGCTTGCCGACTTCAAGCCGAGCGGCAAGTATCTTATGCAAGACCTGCACAATTACGGCGGCGTGCCGGCTGTGATGAAATACCTGCTCAACGAGGGGTTACTCCATGGCGATTGCCTTACCGTGACCGGGCAGACACTTGCCGAAAACTTGACCGGGGTAACGCCTATCAACGAGATAGACCAGCCTATCGTCCATACGCTGGATAACCCTATCAAGCAAACCGGCCACCTCCAAATCCTTTATGGTAACCTCGCCGAAAAAGGCAGTGTTGCCAAGATTTCAGGTAAAGAAGGGGAGCGTTTCGAGGGCCCTGCCCGGGTATTCGACGGTGAAAAAGACCTCGTGGCTGGTCTGGCATCGGGACGGGTGAAACCGGGAGACGTCGTGGTCATTAAAAATGAAGGACCAAAAGGGGCACCCGGTATGCCCGAAATGCTGAAGCCTACATCGGCCATCATCGGTGCAGGATTGGGAAAAAGTGTAGCATTGATTACCGATGGCCGCTTCAGTGGCGGCACCCACGGGTTTGTGGTGGGCCACATTACGCCGGAAGCGTATGAGGGCGGGCTGATTGGTTTGGTTGAAGACGACGACACCATTGTTATTGATGCGGTAAATAATACCATCAACTTGTTGGTGACGGAAGATATCATTGCCGCGCGCCGGGCCAAATGGGAGAAACCGGAATTGAAAGTAACAAAAGGTGTACTTTATAAATATGCAAAGACGGTAGCCGATGCTGCCTCAGGTTGTGTAACGGATGAATGCTGATTAGTCATAAGTCGTTAGTCACTAGTACGGAAGCAAAAAACAAAAAACTATGAATACGTTGGAAATCACAAAAGACAACAACTCGCAGAACAATTTGAAAAGCCACACCGAGGCCACGCAATTGAGTGGTTCACAGGCTGTGCTCGAAGCGTTGTTGGCAGAAGGTGTGGATACCATATTCGGTTACCCCGGCGGCGCCATCATGCCTATTTATGATGCGCTTTATGATTACAATGAAAAGATAAAGCATATCTTGGTGCGCCACGAGCAAGGTGGCATCCATGCAGCACAGGGCTATGCGCGCACTTCTGGCCGTGTAGGAGTGGTCTTCGCAACCAGTGGGCCGGGGGCCACAAACTTGGTAACTGGCCTTGCTGACGCCATGATCGATAGCAATCCCATCGTCTGCATAACCGGCCAGGTATTTGCCCACTTGCTCGGCACCGATGCCTTCCAGGAAACCGATGTGATCAACATTACCGCTCCGGTTACCAAATGGAATTACCAGGTTACCGATGCTTGTGAAATCCCTACGGCATTGGCCAAGGCCTTCCACATAGCCCGTACCGGCCGCCCCGGCCCGGTCTTGATCGACATCACCAAAAACGCCCAGATCCAGTCGTTCGATTATCCAGGTTATAAAGTGTGTAACCACATCCGAAGTTACCGCCCGAAACCTATTGTGCGTAGGGAATATGTAGAGCGAGCCGCGGAGCTGATCAATGCCGCTGAAAAACCGTTTATCTTATTCGGCCAGGGCGTCATCCTCGGTAAAGCGGAGGCCGAATTCAAAACATTTATCGAAAAAACGGGAATCCCCGCAGCAGCCACGGTGATGGGGTTAAGCGCACTCGAAACTGACCACCCATTGCATGTTGGTATGCTAGGCATGCACGGAAACTATGCCCCTAATGTACTTACCAACGACTGTGATGTGCTCATTGCCATCGGTATGCGCTTCGACGACCGCGTAACGGGCAGGTTAGACAAATACGCCAAGCAGGCCAAAGTGGTTCACCTTGATATCGACCCGGCAGAGATCGATAAAAACGTAAAGGCGACAGTTCCGGTATGGGGCGACTGCAAAGAAACGCTTCCTATGCTGACGCAGTTGGTGGAACAGCGTGAACATAAGGAATGGGTAGCGCGCTTCCGCGCATTGGAACAAGAGGAAATCAAAGAAGTCATCCACAACGAGCTCAATCCAACCACCGATATCATGACCATGGGCGAAGTCATCAAGATCGTCAATGAACTTACCGGTGGCGATGCGGTGATCGTTACCGACGTTGGCCAGCACCAGATGGTGGCCTGCCGCTACGCGAAATTCAATCGGTCGAAAAGCAATGTCACTTCCGGTGGGTTGGGCACCATGGGATTTGGGCTTCCGGCCGCCATCGGCGCTTGGTACGGGGCGCCGGAAAGGACCGTGGTTGCCGTTATCGGCGATGGCGGCATCCAGATGACCATCCAGGAATTCGGTACCATCATGCAGTTCGGCGCCAAAGTAAAAATCCTTGTCCTCAACAACGAGTTTTTGGGGATGGTACGCCAATGGCAACAGCTTTTCCACGATAAGCGATACTCGTTTGTCAACATCACCAGTCCCGATTTCGTCACGGTGGCAAAAGGCTATGGCATTCCTGGCCGCAGCATCAGCGACCGCTCAGATCTGAAACAAGCTTTACAAGAAATGGTCGAATACGACGGATCTTACTTCCTCGAAGTGATGGTGGGCAAGGAAAACAACGTTTTCCCGATGGTGCCCCAAGGTAGCAGCGTAAGTGAAATCAGGTTGAAATAATCGAACTTTTTTATTACCTTTTTGATTATAAAAACATGGAAAAGCAAGAATATACCATCACACTATATACCGAAAACAGCATCGGCATGATCGGCCGTATATCCACGATTTTCTCGCGGCGCAAAATCAACATCGAGAGCCTCAACACATCGCCGTCGGAAGCCGAAGGCATCCATCGGTTTACCCTTGTCATCAACGAAACCGAAGACGTGGTACGAAAACTTTGCCGGCAGATCGAAAAACAGGTTGAGGTATTGAAAGCGTACTACAACACCAATGACGAAGTCATTTGGCAAGAACAGGCATTGTATAAGGTGCCCACCGACGTAGTTACCGAAAAAGCGCCCGTGGAGCGCCTATTACGCCAATATGGTGCAAGTGCGGTGGTGATACGCAACGACTATACGGTATTCGAGACCGCCGGGCACCGCGAAGAAATCGACGCACTCACGGAAGCCTTGGCGGAATATAACCTCATTGAGTTTGTACGGAGTGCCCGCATCGCCATCATTAAAGATAGTGATGGCTTCCATAAAAAATTGAAGGAGTTTGAGGAAGCCGAACCGGCGGGAGAAGTCGTGGAAAACCGTTACCTCGATAAACAGGACAAGGTGTTTACGATGTAATTAAAGGGAACGTCAACATGATACCAATAGTTTTCGATTACATCAAACAAACCCGGCTGACGTTCAGCCGATTACTAGATGAGTTGAGTATCGATGAGATAAATACAATCCCCGAAGGGTTCCGCAATAATATCGGCTGGAATTTCGGACATATCGTGGTAAGCACACAAGGGTTATGCTACCGCAGAACCAACGTGCAACCAGATCGGGAAATACCATTTCTGTCCGCTTATGCAAAAGGTACGGTTCCAACCCGATGGATAGGTGCAGAAGAACTCGAAATATTGAAATCACAGGCCGTGGAGACCATCCTGCAAATCGAACAGGATTACGAAAAAGGGGTATTCACTTCGATCGCGCCTTATACTACGGCTACTTACGGCCTCGAAATGGATACAATAGCGAAAGTCATTACAGTGGCGCTTGCACATGACAACCTCCACTTGGGCTGTGCAAGCGCATTGAAAAAAGCAGTATACGAACAAAAAAGTCAATTACATAAATAAAACAATGGCAAATTATTTTAACACCCTACCCCTTAGAGAACAATTGAACCAATTAGGCGTTGCCGAATTCATGGATATCAGCGAATTCGCTGACGGCGTTAGCGCGTTAAAAGGCAAAAAAATCGTCATCGTGGGCTGTGGTGCTCAGGGCCTCAACCAAGGACTTAATTTAAGAGACAGTGGATTGGATGTCTCCTACGCGTTACGCAAGGAAGCCATCGAGCAAAAACGTGATTCATGGAAGAATGCTACCGATAATCATTTCACGGTAGGCACCTATGAAGAGCTAATTCCCACGGCGGACTTGGTCAGTAACCTCACTCCCGACAAGCAGCATTCATCGGTAATCGATGCAGTGATGCCACTCATGAAAGAAGGCGCTACGCTTTCCTATTCACACGGTTTCAATATCGTCGAAGAAGGTAAGCAGATCCGCAAAGACATTACGGTCATCATGGTGGCTCCGAAATGCCCCGGTTCTGAGGTAAGGGCGGAATATTTGCGCGGCTTCGGTGTACCGACACTCATCGCTGTCCATCCGGAAAACGACCCGCAGGGAAAAGGCCTCGCCCTAGCGAAAGCCTACTGCGTGGGTACCGGTGGACACAGAGCCGGGGTATTGCGTTCGTCTTTTGTTGCGGAGGTCAAATCTGACTTGATGGGCGAGCAAACCATTTTGTGCGGATTGCTGCAAACCGGTTCTATATTGTCGTTCGATAAAATGATTGAAAAAGGGATTGAGCCTGGCTACGCCTCTAAACTGGTGCAATATGGCGTTGAAGTCGTTACCGAAGCGTTGAAACAAGGTGGGGTCACCGCGATGATGGACCGCCTCAGCAATATAGCCAAAATAAAGGCTTTTGAAGTATCCGAAGAACTAAAGGCAATCATGCGTCCCCTTTTCCAAAAACACCAAGATGACATCATGAGTGGCGAATTCAGCCGCACGATGATGGAAGATTGGGCAAATGGCGACAAGCAGCTCTTGGGATGGCGTGCTGCCACCGGGGAGACCGCTTTTGAAAAAACACCAGCGGGCGATGTGAAAATCGGCGAACAGGAATATTTCGACCACGCAGTATTCATGGTTGCCTACATCAAAGCCGGGGTTGAACTGGCCTTTGAAACCATGGTCGAAGCCGGAATCAAGCCGGAATCAGCCTACTATGAGTCGTTGCATGAAACCCCGCTGATCGCCAATACCATCGCACGGAAGAAGCTCTTCGAGATGAACCGCGTGATTTCAGATACTGCAGAATACGGTTGTTACTTGTTTGACCATGCGTGCAAGCCGCTATTGGCCGACTTCATGAAAACCGTGGATACAGACATTATTGGCAGGAATTTCAATGAAGGCAAAGACCTCGCGGTTGACAACCAGACATTGATTGCTGTGAACGAAGCCATACGTACCCACCCCGTTGAAAAGGTAGGTGCTGTATTGCGCAAGGCCATGACAGCCATGAAGGCTATAAAAACAGTTTAAAAATCTATACCTGGGTCTGTCTAAGCGTTCAAATGCTTAGACGGATCCAGATCGATTTTATTGGCGAAAAAGGGCATAATTACATATTATTGGCATTTTTTAGTAAATTTGTATCGTACCATAATGACTGAACCGGTCGTCCATATCGCTCACTTGAAACTGCAGTATGCGGATCGTTTGGTATTGGATCAATTGGACTGGAAAATCCACCGAGGCGAACACTGGCTCATTGGCGGCAAAAGCGGCTCAGGCAAAAGTGCGCTAGCCAAAGCATTGGCGGGGCTCGAAAAAACGAGTGGCAACATCCGAATCAATTTTGACGACCGGTTGGCACTGCCCGCACGCGCATTATACGTATCCAATTGGTATCAGTTTACTAACCTGGAAGGTGATCGCAATTTTTATTACCAACAACGGTATAACAAACAACAAAAGAACGATACACTCACGGTATACGCCGAGTTAGCTGCTTTCGCCGAGTCTGAGGACCTCTCCTTTGCGGACCTCGAACAATACCTTACCCTCTTTGAGTTCGTGGACCTGAAGGGCACACAATTGATTGAGTTGTCCAGCGGTGAGCACAAGAAGCTGCAATTGATTAAAGCGCTATGGCTAAAACCCCAGTTGTTAATTGTCGACGAGCCCTACACCGGCTTGGATAACGCATCACGCCAGAAGCTGAACGGCTTTTTTGATGACCTTGCGGCCAATGGGGTACTGTTGGTACTCGTTACCAACGAGCGGCATATACCGAGTTGTATCAATCGGTTTGCAGAAATTGACGAAGGCAAACTCAACCAGATGGATGATGTTCACGCGATTTCGACGGATATAACTCGCACAAAACAATCGCTTCCGGCATTCCTTAGGGAAGCACCGGCATCACTTTCCGAGACCATCGTGCACATGGAAAATATCCGGGTCCGATATGGCGAGAAAGTGGTGCTCAGCGGAATCGATTGGACGGTGCGGGCGGGCGATAAATGGTTACTTCAAGGGCACAATGGGTCGGGAAAATCGACCTTGCTAAGCTTGATCACTGGCGACCACCCACAAGCGTATGCCAACAATATCAGCCTCTTCGGTCAATTGCGCGGTAGTGGCGAAAGCATTTGGGAAATCAAGGAACGAATAGGCATCATCTCGCCGGAACTGCATTGGTATTTTGATAAAACTGCCCATGTGTGGGAAGCGATTGCGTCGGGTTTCTACGATAGCATCGGTTTATTCAGGCAGGTCAGCTACGAGAAACTGCAGAAAATCGATCAACTGTTAGCCTTCTTTGAGCTCACCGATGTTAAAGACCGATTAATCACGACACTGCCCTTAGGGAAACAGCGCCTCGTACTGCTGGCGAGGACGATTATCAAAAACCCGCCGTTGCTAATACTGGATGAGCCATGCCAAGGGCTTGATCATGCACAATCGGCCTTTTTCAACGCGGTTGTCGATGAAATATGCGGCTTTGGGAAAACGCTGATCTATGTGGGCCACTATGACACCCAATTGCCCAATTGTCTGGAAAAGAAAGTCGTGCTTGAAAAAGGCAAAGTAAAAGTAATCGAAGAGATGAGCGAGCTTGTTTGTTAAACAGGTTACCAGAACACAAAACATAAACAAAAACAATTTATCATGTTGCACGATCCGAACCGCATATATATTTTTGACACCACTCTCCGGGATGGTGAGCAAGTGCCGGGTTCACAATTAACTACCCCCGAGAAACTCATCATCGCCGAAGCACTGGAGGAACTGGGCGTGGATATCATCGAAGCCGGTTTCCCAATTTCGAGTCCCGGTGACTTCAAGAGCGTAGTGGAAATATCCAAGTTGGTCACAAACCCGACGGTGTGTGCGCTTACGCGGGCTGTCAAAGGTGATATCGACAGCGCAGCAGAGGCACTGAAGCACGCCAAGCACCCCCGGATTCATACGGGTATCGGTGCCTCAGACATGCATATCAAATACAAATTCAACAGCACGCGCGAAGCCATTTTGGAGCGTGCAGTAGAAGCGGTGAAATATGCGAAAAGTTTCGTTGAAGATATCGAGTTTTATGCGGAGGATGCCGGACGGGCCGACAATGAATACCTCGCCCGCATGATTGAGGCCGTAATTGCAGCCGGCGCAACCGTAGTAAACATACCGGATACCAATGGTTACTGCCTTCCCGAGCAATACGGTGCCAAAATCAAGTATCTCAAAGACCACGTAAAAAACATCGACCAAGCCATTATATCCGTCCATTGCCACAACGACCTGGGGCTCGCGACGGCAAACAGTTTGGCTGGTCTGCAAAACGGCGCAAGGCAAGTGGAATGTACCATCAACGGCATCGGTGAGCGTGCAGGAAATACTTCGCTCGAAGAGGTTGTTATGGCATTGAAAACCCATC
>CAZTJY010000099.1:0-15827 GCA_964613725.1 uncultured Parapedobacter sp.
AACGCCGACCCCGGCTTGCATAACCAAGCGATTATGGAATTCGGCGCGTTGCAGTGCAAGCCCAAAAATCCCGATTGCGGCAACTGCGTGCTGCGGTTGGATTGCCGTGCGGTGAAAGAAGGCCGCGTAGCACAGTTGCCATGCAAGTTGAAGGGGAAGCCAAGCCGGAATCGGTATTTCAACTATTTCGTGGTAGAGGATGGCGATCGGATCTTGATGAGTAGGCGCGGACAGGGCGATATCTGGGAGGGCCTCTATGAGCTGCCGCTGGTGGAAACAGACCACCTCATGGAACTCCATGAGCTTACTGCGGAAGGTGCGGTTACCGCACGCTTCGGACCGGAGGCCAAATTGAAGCTATTGGGCGGCCCGGTGAAGCACGTGTTGAGCCACCAGAATCTGCACGTACAATTTGTCGCCGTGGAAGGCCGCCGCTGTTTCGATGATAAAAAAATGGAATGCAGTTATGTTTTTATCAAAGATTTAGGTACATTAGCTAAACCGAAGCTGATTTATTCTTTTTTAAAAGGATTGTATGGTTTACCAAAAAGTACCTAAATTATGTCAGGCATCAACAAAGTTATCTTAGTCGGCCATCTTGGCAAAGACCCCGAAGTTCGCCATTTGGAGGGGAATGTTACCGTTGCTAGTTTTCCGCTGGCAACCTCAGAAATGTATAACAAGGATGGTCGTCGCGTGGAGCAGACCGAGTGGCACAACATCGTCATGTGGCGGGGGCTGGCCGAAGTCGCCGCCAAATACCTGTTTAAAGGAAAGTTGGTGTATATTGAGGGGAAGTTGCGCACACGGACGTACGAAGATAAAGAGGGCATAAGGCGATATACAACGGAGGTGGTCGCCGATAACTTCACGTTGTTGGGCCGTCGCAGTGATTTCGAGGTCTCGGGCAACCCGGGTACAGCGCAAACGCCGACGGACCAAACACCTAAGAAAGAAGGGACATCCGAAAAAGACGAATCTGGAAACCTATCCGTGGATTTCAAGGAAAACGACGCCGACGACGATTCGCTGTTTTAACAACTTATATTTTTTTCCTGTATCTTTGGCGTCATGTTGAATGAGAAAATAGCCCAGTACACACAGGAAATAGAACAGTTTACGCCACAGTCTCAGGAAGACGTCGAAGCTTTCCGATTGAGATTTTTGGTGGCCAAGGGTGTTATCCGCAACTTGTTTGATGCCTTTAAGTCGGTTTCCGCGGAAGAGAAGCGTACACTCGGCAAAAGCCTGAATGAGCTGAAGCAGGCCGCCGAACAGAAATACAAAACCCTACAGGAACAGTTTGCCGCCAATCCGACTGCCAATAAACGCGATATTGGCGACCTCACCCTCCCCGGTGAGGGTTTCGTGGTCGGGTCGAGGCACCCCCTTTCGTTGGTGCGCAAGGAAATCGTAGAGATATTCAAGAAGCTTGGCTTTATCGTAGCTGAAGGACCCGAAATCGAAGATGACTGGCATAATTTCACGGCCCTTAATTTTCCGCCCGAACACCCGGCCCGTGACATGCAGGATACGTTTTTCATCAAGAAACAAGACGGCAATGATATCGCGCTACGTACCCATACCTCGTCCGTACAGGTGCGCATGATGGAGAACGGCCAGCCGCCGTTCCGTGCCATCATGCCGGGAAGGGTGTACCGCAACGAAGCCATATCTGCCAGGGCGCATTGCTTTTTTCACCAGATAGAAGGGTTATACGTCGACGAGCATGTGTCGTTTGCCGATTTGAAACAGACATTGTACTATTTTGTGCAGGAGCTTTTTGGTGATGATACCAAGGTGCGCTTCCGCCCATCGTACTTCCCATTTACCGAACCATCCGCGGAGATGGATATCAGTTGTACCATCTGTAAGGGTAAAGGATGTGCCATGTGTAAGGGAAGTGGTTGGGTAGAGATATTGGGCTGTGGTATGGTCGACCCTAATGTGCTCGAAAATTGCGGCGTCGATCCGCAAGCATACAGTGGTTTCGCTTTTGGTATGGGGATAGAACGTATCACTAACCTGAAGTACGAAATCAAAGATCTGAGGCTCTTCTCCGAGAACGATGTGCGTTTTTTGAGCCAGTTTGAGACGGAGTTGATTTAATTTATACGCGCATGACCAAGGGTCGGGCATTTTTGCTGTTCATTGCCACGTGCCTATCGGTTTCTGGATGTAAAAAAGGGGGGTGCAATGTGGTAGACTACATTCCCTTCCAGGCGACCGTCTCGTTGGTGAAATTTAATGAGTTGCGTTTGCTTATGCAGCCAGTAGCGCTGGGGGCCGAGTATGGTGGAGTTGCCGGATTAGTTGTTATGCAAGTGAGTGAGGGCCGGTATGTCGCGTTCGACCGGTGCAGTACGGTCAATCCGGGAAAACGATGTGCGGTAGAACTTGACGGGGAGGGGCCAGTAGCGGTAGATCCATGTTCTGGAGCCAAATTTATCTTAACGAACGGTTCGCCGTCGGCAATTGCCGAATGCCCCCTCCGACCGTATTATGTGAGAAGGAATGGCGATATCTTAATCGTTTCAAATTAATTAATGGAAGCTGATAAAGTAAAAGAATCCATCAAAAGGGCGGCCCGAGAGCTTTTCCGGCGCTATGGCTATAAAAAAACCAGCGTCAATGAAATCGCTCGTCGTGCGAAAATCGCCAAAGCGACCATCTATAAGTATTTCGATAGCAAGGAACTCGTGCTGCATGCCATTTTAATGGACTATATCCGCGAAAGTGTCGCCGATCTTTTGAGTAAATATAACAATCAGGCTGATCTAGAAACTTATTTGGGCAATACAATCTTGCGGGTAAGCCGCTTGACCTATGCGATATGCAACGAATTTTTGGGCTGGGATTTTATCCGCGAGTCGGCCAATACACAAGAATATCTGCGTACGCTCTCTGACGACCTCGAATTCCTTTTGATTAGTTCCTTTATCAATAACGCGGAAATTGGTGGGGCTGTGACACCAGAAAAACTGACCTTCCTCATCAAGGCCAGCAAGAATATTGTTTTTTCGTTTGCGTTCACCTCAGTGAGCGAGGCCGACGTACGCAAAAACTTTGTTTCTTTCCAGAAGGAAATTCTCCCCTACCTGGTAAAAGCGACGGTAGACGGCGATTAAAACCGATATCCTACGCTTATGTGTGGAAGCGCCGCTACCGAATTGTTGTTAAATGACCCTGCTATGCCTGTCATCCCTATGCGTGCCATTAGTCCCAGCTGCAACGGTTGGTACCGGTAGCCTGCACTTAATGAGCCGAAAACCAACGAGCCTTTTTTTTGGGGGTTAAACCACGAGTCGCTCCGGTCGCCATGGAAATAGGTCGCTCCCGCCCCCACTTCGAAAAAATGCCGCGTGCTGCCCAGTAAATAGTTTACTTGTACCGGCACGGAAATGTTGTTGATGCCTCGGCTCGGTAGGAGGCCAACGCCGGTACGGAATCCCCAGCCATTGTTACCGCGTGTAAACCGCGCATCATAAGTAACGGAGTAAATGGCCGAGGGCCCGCCATATTCCACATACACGCTTTTTGCACGCATAGAAGTATCCAGTCGGGATTGTCTCTCGGTCGATGGGTTTGATTCGGCGCTGAATATGGCGAGGAGCAAGAAAAATGTAATGAGTAGCACACGCATGACAAATGTTTTTCTCAGACCTCCACAAAACGCGTACCTTTGTGCGTTTTATGAGCAGAAAAAGATTGACAGCGGAGCAACGATTACTGGCAGATGTTTCGGTGGTGGATATAGCCGAGGGGGGCAAAGGCGTGGCGAAGGTTGATGACCTCGTGATTTTTGTCGACAAGGCCATCCCGGGAGATGTGGTGGATATCGAGTTGACCCGGAAGAAGAAGAATTTTGCGGAAGCGCGCATCCGTCATATCAAGGAAACTTCAACGCATCGTATAACACCATTTTGTGGCCATTTCGGTGTGTGCGGTGGATGCAAATGGCAACACATGGATTATCCGGCACAACTCACTTATAAGCAAAAAGGTGTGGATGAGGTGCTTACGCGATTGGGTAAGGTGGATACGTCTTTGATGGAGGCCATATTGTCCGCGCCGCAAACACAGTATTACCGCAATAAACTGGAATACACGTTCTCAAACAAACGATGGCTTACCGATATCGACGATGCCCATGAAAGCCTGGAGATGCGTGCGCTAGGGTTCCATGTGCCCTCCCGTTTCGACAAAATCCTCGATATCGAGCACTGCTATCTGCAACAGGATCCCTCCAATGCCATTCGCAACAGACTGCGATCGTTCGCTTTGGAAAATGGCATCTCTTTTTACGACCTTCGGCAGCACGAAGGAGCCTTGCGTAACCTTATTATCCGTACGGCATCGACGGGTGAACTGATGGTCATCGTCGTTTTCGCTTACGTCGATGAGGGAACTGTCGAATCGACGATGGATTTCCTCCAGTCGGAATTTCCAGCGATTACCTCGCTGTTGTATGTTGTCAACCAAAAAAAGAACGATACCATATTCGACCAGGATATCCACGTTTACGCTGGGCGCGACCATATTGTCGAAGAGATGGAAGGCCTGCGCTTCAAAATAGGTGCAAAGTCTTTTTACCAGACCAACTCCGCACAAGCCTACGAACTTTACAAGATTGCCCGCGATTTCGCGGGTTTTGAGGGTAGCGAGCGCGTGTATGATTTATATACCGGTGCTGGTACGATAGCGAATTTCGTCGCGCGGCACGTGGCCGAAGTGATCGGCGTGGAATATGTGCCATCGGCTATCGAAGACGCGAAAATCAATTCGGCCATCAACGGTATTCATAATACGAAGTTCTATGCGGGGGACATGAAAGACGTACTCACTGCTGATTTCGTCTTTGCCCACGGCAAGCCCGACGTGGTCATCGTCGATCCGCCACGGGCAGGGATGCACGGCGACGTGGTAGCGAGGCTGCTTGAAATGGCGGCACCAAAGCTGGTATACGTGAGTTGCAATGCCGCGACACAGGCTCGCGATCTGGCCTTGCTCGCTGAGCGGTATGCAGTACGGCGCATCCGCCCGGTAGACATGTTCCCACATACACAACATGTAGAAAACGTAGTGTTGCTTACGTTGCGCGACTGATTGGATAGCCCGCGTTTGAATAATTAATGTTATGGACTTAAAAGATTTGCTTGCTGCTCAGGCCGGCGACGATGGGCAGCCGAAAAAGGAAAGCCCACTG
Source organism: uncultured Parapedobacter sp. (assembly GCA_964613725.1). Taxonomy (GTDB): domain Bacteria; phylum Bacteroidota; class Bacteroidia; order Sphingobacteriales; family Sphingobacteriaceae; genus Parapedobacter. The sequence goes on from CAZTJY010000099.1 coordinate 5,207, forward strand.
AAAAGTCTACAGGTAGATTTGGATTTCTACAGCGAGTCCATTAAGGAAACAGCAGTGGAAATCATGGTCGAGGGCCTGTCGGCATTTCCTATTTTCGTCGCCCACCAGCATGAAGTCGCCTTGGGCGAACCGATATTGGATAAAGATGAACTGGGAACGAATTGGTCCATCCACGCGTCTACCCTCGAAGAGTTTGTGGACCGGGGGGTGATTAAGGAAGAGCGGAAACCACATTTCATCAAGAAATTCAAAAAGCCGGAGGATTTCATGTGCCTGTTTGTCATCGTACCCGAGGGGGCGAACTTCGTGTTTTACCCCTATAAAGAATGATGCGCTTACTTGCGTCGTGTTTTTTTATTAAACGTTTGGCGAGGAAAGCAGTCCAATACACTTATGAGTTACCGTAGTCTACTTGCGCTGTTTATTTCGATGTGGGTTTTGCCATCCTGGCTGGCTGCTCAAGAATCTGGTCCCATCCGGGGTATCGTGGTCGAAGCGGGCACAAGCAAGCGGTTGGGCAGTGCAACGGTCTCCAACAGCAACACGGGGCAGGCTGCTGCCTCCAACAGTTTAGGCACCTTTGAAATCAACGTTACTGTAGGCGATTCCCTTGAAGTCACACTGATGGGATACGAGACGGTACATACGGAGGTCAAAACGCTAAGCGACATCCTTATCGATATGCGTCCCGCAAGTATCCTGCTGGAGCAAGTCGACGTGAACCGGACAACAAAAGAGGCCGAGCTTCGCGATGCCATGCGCGGTTACCGCAAGCAAGGGGTGTATTTCGATGGCAAGCCTCCGGCGCTGGCGTACATTTTCAACCCAATCACTTCGCTCTACGAATTGTTTGGCCGCACACCCCGGAATGCACGACGTTTCCACAATTATATGGAAAAAGAGTTGGCTGAGACCGATGTCGACCGGAAATTCAGCAGAACGAAAATACAGGAACTTACGGGCCTTAAAGATGGAGACCTTACAAACTTCATGTTTTGGTATCGACCTTCCTATGATAAAGTTCAGTATTGGGGCGACTACGATATAACCGCCTATATCATGGAATCTTTTGAACAATTTGACCGTGACGGCCGGCCGGAAGCACCCAAACTGCCCAAGCTTAAAGCAGAACCTGCCCAATAGACAGTTGGTGAAATCTACAAAAATTGCATTTTGGCATCCGGTTTGCATCTAATTCAGAGAACAACACGTTAATATGATGATTACGAATAAAAGGATTGTACTATTTGGATTGTCAGTAGCTACGTCGGCGATGCTGTTGAGTAGCTGCGGGACTATCCAATCCATGAGTAATACTCAAAAAGGGGCCGCTACCGGCGCTGTGGCTGGTGGCGCGTTAGGAGCACTTATCGGAAACAAAGCAGGCAACACGGCAGTAGGCGCCATCGCAGGCGCTGCCATAGGTGGTGTAGCGGGCGGGCTCATCGGCCGGAAAATGGATAAACAAGCGGCCGAGATTGAACGCACCGTGGCTGGCGCCGAAGTTATCAAGGCGGATGAAGGCATCATCGTCAAGTTTGACTCAGGTATCCTGTTCGATTTTGACAAAACCGATTTGAAGCCGGCAGCCCAGGATAATATTGCTAAGTTAGTCGAATCGTTGAATGACAATCCCGACACCGATATTCTGGTCATTGGCCATACCGACAACAAGGGAACAGATAGCTATAATCAAGGCCTTTCCGAGCGCCGGGCCCGGGCGGTGAAAAGTTTTGCCGTTTCAGAGGGCTTGGCCGGACGCCGTGTCAAAACGGAGGGCCGCAGTTTCCATGAGCCCATTGCCGATAATGGTACAGAGGCGGGCCGGGCACAGAACCGGCGTGTGGAAATCGTGATTGTAGCGAATGATAAGATGAAGGAAGAAGCATTAAGCGAAGCTGGCTCATAGCGGCGCTACTTTTAGTTGCCCCATGCGGTAACGACCAAGGTACGATTACCGCCGTGATTGCGATGCTCGCAGAGGTAAATGCCCTGCCAGGTGCCCAATGCGAGGCGACCATCGCAAATTGGGATCATCACCGAAGCACCCATTAGCGATGATTTGATGTGGGCCGGCATATCGTCCGAACCCTCGTAATCGTGGCAATAATCGGGATCGTCTTCCGGCACCGCTTTATTGAAATAGGTTTCAAAATCCATGCGGACCGTAGGGTCCGCATTTTCATTTATAGTAAGCGAGGCCGACGTGTGTTTGATGAATACTTGGCACATTCCAGCACGCCAGTGCCCGATAGCCGATAGGCAATTCTCGATCTCTGCGGTGATAAGGTGGAAACCCCGCGCCCGTGCCCGCAAGGTTACCCGATGTTGGACAATCTCCATAAGGGCGACAAGATACGGAATATTGCCAATGGATAATATTGTATTTGATCTCCGATTTCGTTAAGTTTGTGGATATGAACAACGATTACATCATCCCTTCCAATACCCGCATTGGCCACGTCCATTTGAAGGTGTCTGATCTCGAACGATCGTTGGAATTTTATTGTGGGTTGCTCGGGTTCGAGCTCACCACCCGTTATGGCAGCCAGGCTGCCTTCGTGTCTGCAGGCGGATATCATCACCACATCGGTCTGAACACGTGGCACAGCAAGGATGCTCCGCCCGCGGCTTCGGAGGGGGTAGGGTTGTACCATACGGCCATAGTCTATCCGGAGCGAAGAGACCTCGCCGCCATCCTCAACCGTCTCGTGCAAGCACAGTATCCCTTAACCGGAGCAAGCGACCACGGTGTTTCAGAAGCACTTTACCTGGATGATCCCGACGGCAATGGTGTAGAACTTTATTGGGATAGGCCCCGGTCGCGGTGGCCGTCGAAACCCGATGGGTCGCTGGAAATGTATACCCGGTCGCTCGATCTCCAAGGGCTGTTAAGCGAGCTGGAATAACTCCGGATACCTTTCCAATGCTATGCTCGCATAGTATTTTTTATTATCTTTGCCTGCAAAGACCTCCTGATTATGATGTTCGAACTCACCGATGAGCAACGGATGATACGGGATGCTGCCCGTGATTTTGCACAACAAGAATTGAAACCCGGTGTCATCGATCGCGATGAAAAGCAAAAGTTTCCTACAGAACAGGTAAAGAAACTTGGCGAATTGGGTTTTCTCGGCATGATGGTCGACCCAACGTATAATGGTGCCGGATTAGACACCGTCTCTTATGTATTGGTCATGGAAGAGCTTTCCAAAATCGATGCATCGACGTCTGTAGTGGTCTCTGTCAATAACTCGCTGGTATGTTACGGTCTGGAAGCCTACGGTACGGAAGAACAGAAAGAAACATACCTTAAGCCTTTGGCTGCCGGCACACATATCGGTGCTTTTTGCTTGTCGGAGCCCGAGGCAGGTTCAGATGCAACTTCGCAGCGCACCACGGCCGAAGATAAAGGCGATTATTACCTGCTTAACGGCACCAAAAACTGGATTACCAACGGCAGCACGGCATCTACCTATTTGGTAATCGCCCAAACGGATCGCGGAAAAGGGACACGTGGTATCAACGCGCTCATCGTGGAGAAAGGAATGGAAGGCTTTACAGTGGGCCCTAAAGAAAATAAATTGGGCATCCGTGGTTCAGATACACATTCCTTGCGCTTCGACGATGTGAAGGTGCCGAAAGCGAACCGGATCGGCGATGACGGGTTCGGTTTTAAGTTTGCGATGAAAACGTTGGAAGGAGGGCGCATCGGTATCGCCGCCCAAGCCCTCGGTATCGCATCGGGCGCCTATGAACTTGCCCGCGATTATGCCAAAGAACGGCAAGCGTTCGGTAAACCGATTGCCAATCACCAAGCGATCCAATTCAAGCTGGCCGATATGGCCACGCAAATTGAGGCGGCACGGCTGTTATGCCTGAAAGCTGCGTGGCTCAAAGACCACGGCCAGTCTTATACCCAAGCTGCGGCAATGGCAAAGTTATATGCCGCTGAAGTGGCCATGAAGACCACGGTAGAGGCCGTGCAGATCCACGGCGGTTACGGGTATGTAAAGGAATACCACGTGGAGCGGCTGATGCGCGATGCCAAAATCACCCAAATTTACGAGGGCACTTCCGAAATCCAACGGATGGTCATTGCGCGGGGACTGCTGGCCGATTGAATGTGACAAACCGGTAGTATACCTATGCTGGCCGGGTTTACCCTCGATGAAACTACCCTATTCAAGTCGACCTCTGTACCCCGCTGATGGGTCGATACCATGCCTTTTTTCGCCATAATGTTGTTACATGGTAAGCTTAAATGAGGGCACGAAAGGTTAATATGCGGCTATTTATACTCACCTGTCTTGTCCTATATTTGCTATACGGTTCGGGGTGGTTTGATTCGCCGAATCACTAACCCAACTTTTAGGAAGCCTATCGTTGTTGGTACGAGTGGTTTAATGAGTTATGATGATGATATATAAAATGCAGCATATGTTTGCTGCCGCGTTATTGAGTGCCTTTACCCCTTTATGGGTCGATGCACAACAAGAGGAGCAACTCACAAGCCTCTACGATCAAGCGAGCGAAACATCGGGTTTGGTGATTCAATACGAGCAAGACGTGCGCGCCATCGACTATTTCTACGGACCGATGTCGTCGGGGGGCTATGGTCGCTGGGGTACGCAGATGCTCAACTCGCCCCAACAGCGGGAACGCCTACATCAATTGGATAAAGATTACCTCGACAAACTGGCCAATTTGGGTTTTGAAGAAATGAGCATACATGGCCAGGTGGATTACGTGTTGTTAAAAAGGAAAATTGATGCGCATATCGAGGAGCTTGAAGCGGAGGACGAACATTACGCGCGTATGGCAAAGTACCTGCCGTTTGCTGAGGCAATCTATGACTTTGAGGCCAAACGCCGCCGCGGCACAAGCGTGGAGGGCGAAACGATTGCCCAACAGTTGGATGATGCACTCGATGCACTCCATGCCGTTACGGCGACTGTGGAAACTGAGCGAACGATTCCCCAAGACGACGCCAATTTCCTCGCGGATGCGGTGCCGGCATTGAAGTCCCGTCTCAAAAGCGCATTTGACTTTTACAATGGCTACGATCCGATGTTTACCTGGTGGGTGCCCCAGCCTTACCAAGCCCTGGATGAGGGGTTGGCTGCGTATGAAAAATTAGTCCGTTCGAAGAGCGATGCCAAGCCCTTTGATGACGGTAGTGGTATTGGTGGGCAACCTATCGGGCGCGAAGCGTTCAACCGCCAATTGCAGCAAGAAATGATCGCTTATACAGCAGATGAGTTGCTCAAGCTCGCTGACCAGGAATTCGCCTGGTGCGAAGCGGAGCTGCTGAAAGCTTCCCGCGAAATGGGTTTCGGCGATGATTGGAAAGCCGCACAAGAGCAGGTGAAAAACAGTTATGTGCCGCCGGGAAAACAACCCGAACTAATCATCAAACTCAATAACGATGCGATGCAATTCATCAAGCAACATCGTCTTATGGCCGTTCCGCCGCTTGCGGAAGAAACGTGGGGAATGATCATGATGACGCCCGAGCGGCAGCTGGTAAACCCATTTTTGACCGGGGGGCGTGAAATCAGCGTTTCATACCCCACCAACACAATGAGCCACGACCAGAAGCTGATGAGCATGCGGGGTAATAACCCGTACTTCTCACGTGGCACCGTGCAACACGAGTTGGTACCGGGCCACCACTTGCAGTATTTCATGAACAGCCGATATAAAAGCTACCGCCGCGACGCGTTCAATACGCCATTTTGGACGGAAGGGTGGACACTCTACTGGGAGCTGTTGCTGTATGACAAAGGGTTTGCCAAGACCCCGGAGGAACGCATCGGCATGCTTTTCTGGCGGATGCACCGGTGTGCGCGCATCACGTTCTCCATCAAATTCCACTTGGGTGAGTGGACGCCCAAGCAATGTGTCGATTACCTGGTAGATCGCGTTGGCCATGAGTATGCGAATGCACATGGCGAGGTGAAGCGGTCGTTTGAGGCCAATTACAGTCCGTTGTACCAACTAGCTTATCTCGTCGGCGGTCTCCAGTTGTTCAGCATCAAGAATGAACTTGTAGACGGCGGAAAGATGACCTTCGAGGAGTTCCACGAGTCCGTTATCAAACAGAATTACTTGCCTATGGAAATGGTACGGGCAACGCTTATCGATCAACAATTAACGCGAAACTATAAGCCTACTTGGAAATTTTATGACTTTAACTGATTCTATGTCGTTAACAAATAATATTCACAACCAAACCTATCGCGATGAGCAAAACAAGTAGCGGATTCAAGTCGTCATTGGGGTTGATGGATGCCACGATGCTGGTGGCCGGCAGCATGATCGGTTCGGGAATATTCATCGTAAGTGCTGACATCGCCCGTAACACGGGGAGTGCCGGGTGGCTTATGGCGGTCTGGCTCATCACGGGGTTCATGACACTTACCGCTGCCCTAAGTTACGGGGAGCTAAGTGCGATGTTTCCAAAAGCGGGTGGACAGTACATCTACCTGCGGGAGGCATACAATCCCCTCGTGAGCTTTGTGTTCGGGTGGACCTTTTTTACGGTAATCCAAACCGCCACGATCGCCGCAGTAGGTGTGGCATTCGCTAAGTTTACAGCTTACCTACTACCGCAGTTGGATGAGGATGTGATCCTTTGGGACCTGGGCTTTTTGCAAGTGTCTGCAGCTCAACTGTTGTCTATCGTGGTCATCCTGCTACTCACCGTTGTCAACACCCGGGGCGTCAATAGCGGCAAAGCCGTGCAAACGTCGGTCACGGTTGTCAAAATCGTGAGCTTATTGGGCCTGGTACTATTCGGGTTGCTGGCGTTCGATCGGGAAGTGTGGCAGAGCAATTGGCTATCGGGTGAGGCGTGGAATCTCCAACGATTGGATGCCGACGGTTCCTTGTCGGACTATACGCTATTTGCGGCATTGGGCGCCATCGCCGCCGGGATGGTGGGTGCCATTTTCAGCAGCGACTCCTGGCACGCCTCATCGTCGGTAGCGGGCGAGATCAAAAACCCCCATCGGAATGTAGGGTTGAGCCTGGCATTGGGTACAATTATCGTTACGGTAGTGTACCTGCTTACCAATCTGATGTATACCGGGGTATTGACCATGGAGCAGATGGCTGCTTCAGATAAGGACCGCGTGGCCATGGCAGCGGCGCAAGAAATATTTGGCCCCGTGGGAATCACCTTGATTGCCATCATGATCATGGTCTCTACCTTCGGGTGCAACAATGGGCTGATCATGGCCGGGGCACGGGTGTACTATTCCATGGCCGAAGATGGACTCTTCTTCCGTAAAGTGGGATTGTTGAACCGGTTTTCGGTGCCAGGTGTTGCGCTGTGGTTGCAATGTGTCATTGCGGCACTCTGGTGCCTCAGCGGAAAATATGGCGACCTTTTGGATATGATATCCAGTGTGGTGGTCATCTTTTATGTACTCGCCATTGTCGGTATCTACCGGCTACGCAAGGCGAGACCGGACATCCCACGGCCTTACAAAGCATTCGGTTACCCGGTGCTCCCGATGATTTACATCGTTATGGGTATTGCCTTCATGGTGCTGATGGCGGTTTACAAACCGACCTATACATGGTCTGGTATTATTATCGCATTGCTCGGTGTTCCCGTGTATTACGTTATCCGCAGGAGATCGATAGCCAAAAAATGAAGATAAATGGCACCACAAGTTTCTGTGATCTTCATCGGCATGTTGGCCGTATTGTTAATAACGAATTAAAACTGCTGATTATGAAAATATCGTTACCGTACCTCAACCTCGTCGTTTGCTGTCTGTTGATCATCTGCCACGCCCAAGGGCAAGGAACCGCCGCGGATTACCAGCGTGCTGCCGATTTCGGCAAGACGACCCGTAACACCGTTTTCTATTCGCCCAATAGCTTCTCGTGGTTGGAGGGAGAACATCGGTTTTGGTATGTCAATAACACCCCCGACGGCCGCCGTTTTGTACTGGTCGATGCGGATCAGCAAACGAAAGGCGCTGCATTCGACCACGCCAAGATCGCTGCCGCGCTGGCGTTAGCCACTGGCGAACACGTCAATCCCGACAGCCTACCTTTCCATCGCATCGAATTCAAATCGACGGATACCATCGAGTTCGAGTCTTTTGGTAGCGTATGGCTTGCTGATCTTGCCGGGTACACGGTTACAGACACCGGCAGGAAGCCGGAACACCGCCAATGGGGTGAGCGCGGATACTGGGGCGACCCCGGCAGCGACGAAGGCCGCGAAATCCCGTCGCCCGACAGCAATTGGGTGGCCTATATAAAGAACCACAATGTATTTGTTCGGCCTACGGAGGCCAATGCGTCCGAAGTTCAACTGAGCTATGATGGCGCGCTGGGCCACCATTATTCATCACGGATTGCCTGGTCGCCCGATTCGAAAATGCTGGCCGTAAACAAGGTGCGGCCTAATACCCCGCGGAAAATCTATTTTGTCGAGTCGTCGCCGACCACCCAATTACAGCCCATCCTCCAAGAGCGGAATTACTTGAAACCCGGCGATGCCCTGCCCCAGTATCAGCCCGTACTTTTCCATGTAGATAAAAAGCAATCCTTTGCCGTTGACCCCACATTGATTACCAACCAATACAGCTTATCGCGCCTCGAATGGCGGGCAGATAGCCGGGCGTTTACGTTTGAGTATAACCAGCGCGGGCATCAGCGTTATGAGGTTTTTTCGATGGGTGCAGCCACCGGTAACGTGCAGTCGCTGATTGTTGAAACCAGCAAGACCTTTATCGACTATAGCGGAAAGCGTTTCCGTAAAGATATCGGTGACGGAAAGGAAATCATCTGGGCATCGGAGCGCGACGGATGGAACCACCTCTATTTGTACGACGGTTATTCGGGCGAGCTGAAAAACCGGATTACCAAAGGGGAATGGGTGGTGCGCGAGGTCGTGTACGTGGATGAAGCGGAACGCTATTTGATTTTAGCCGGAAGCGGCCGCATAGCCGGTCAGGATCCTTACTTTATCCAGTACTATCGGGTCAATTTCGATGGTTCGGGCTTTACACCGCTCACCACAGAAGATGGCAATCACCGGGCAACCTTCTCGGCCGACCATTCGGTATTTGTGGATACGTACTCCCGGGTGGATGCCCCGCCGATCTCGGTGCTGCGCGAAGCCAAAAGCGGCAGGGTGTTGATGGAATTGGAAAAAGCAGATGCCAGCGCTTTGCTCGCCACCGGATGGAACTACCCTGAGGTATTCCATGCCAAGGGCCGCGATGGGACCACCGATATCTGGGGCGTCATCATTAAGCCCTCCAACTTCGATCCCAATAAATCCTATCCCGTGATCGAAAATATTTACGCCGGACCGCAAGGTTCGTTCGTGCCCAAGGATTTCGGAACGCAACAAGGTATGGCCGCACTGGCCGAATTGGGCTTTATCGTGGTACAGATCGACGGTATGGGTACGTCCAACCGCTCCAAAGCTTTCCATGATGTATGCTGGAAGAACCTGAAAGATGCTGGATTTCCAGACCGTATCTTATGGATGCAAGCTGCTGCTGCCAAATACCCATATATGGATTTGGGGCAGGTAGGTATATACGGCACGTCGGCCGGAGGCCAGAATGCGGCCGGCGCGGTATTGTTCCATCCCGAATTCTATAAAGTCGCCGTATCGTCCTGCGGCTGCCACGACAACCGCATGGACAAGATGTGGTGGAACGAACAGTGGATGGGTTATCCCATCGGGCCGCAATACGCCGAGTGCTCTAACGTGGTCAATGCCCACAAGCTGGAAGGCAAGTTGATGCTTATTGTGGGTGAGGTAGACGATAACGTCGACCCGGCATCGACCATGCAGGTGGTGGATGCGCTGATCAGAGCCAATAAGGAGCATGAATTGGTGGTCATACCGGGTGCGGGCCACACGTCTGGCGGCGAATACGGGGAGAAGAAACGGCGCGACTTTTTCGTGAAGCACTTATTAGATGTGGACCCGCCGGTTTGGACTGGTGCTTTCTCGGCTAGTTCTTCGAAGTAGGATGATAAGTAAGGAGTAGACCCAGCACGTGTAAAGAACCCATCATTTACGTATCCGTGAAAATGCCATCGAATATGGGCGCACCGAAAAGTCCGCTAATTACCTGCGTGTTGGTGCAGCAAACGCCTCTATGCTCCGGTTTTTGGATTTTAACCAGGACCACCGTTTCACGAAACGGCCATAATACGGTATCAAGTTGATATCCACATAACCGCAAACGTGGTGCAGCTCGGATTGCCGGCGTTTTACCCCAATGCATCACTATTTGGCTACCGCTGTAAGGGTCGATTTCGACACTATGGAAGATCAAATCTCCTGAGAACCAAAGCCGATATCAAGGCCCCATAAAACAACAGCAGTCAATTTATTGGATGCATCTGTCAAAATGCGGTTAGCTTGTCGAATGGTTACTCCCGATATTTGTTTTATAGATGTCTATACGACGTTTTAACCAAACGTAGGCCATTATCAGACAGGCCGATTGAATGTCGATTTAAGTGCCACGGCATAGCCGCGGCAAAGTAGGGCAAATCCATTAAGTGTTAAATTCATATAAATAACGCTAATTATATCAAATGACTAAATAACCAACTGCATGAAAAAGCT
>CAZTJY010000100.1:0-15802 GCA_964613725.1 uncultured Parapedobacter sp.
CCTAATTTTAAACAAAATGACTATAGCACCCAACAGCGTGGTAACGCTGACGTACAAACTCCACACCGTTGAAAATGGTGAAAAAACCTTTGTTGAAGAAGCCGGCAAAGACAATCCGCTGGACTTCCTGTTCGGCGCGGGTATGATGCTGCCGAAGTTCGAGGAAAATATTGCTGGTTTGGGAGCTGGGGATACGAAAGATTTTGAACTGGCTGCCGAAGATGCATATGGCGAGGTAAACGAACAGGCCATCGCACCGCTGCCAGCAGATATGTTCAAAGAAAGCGGTCTTCCTGCCGTAGGCGAAATCTTGCCGCTACAAGATAACCAGGGGAACCAGTTCCGCGGTAAGGTCACTGAGGTGAGCCCCGAAACGGTAGTCGTAGACCTTAATCATCCCATGGCTGGCCAGAATCTTCACTTCGACATTGAAGTGCTCTCCGTGCGCGAAGCCACAGCTGATGAGCTTTCCCATGGCCATTCACATGGGCCGGATGGCACGCACGGACATTAATTTTTTGGAATTTGCTTTGTTGCCCGGAGCATCTCCCTTTTACCGGGTGCTCCGGGTACTTTTTCGATGGTAAAACCCAAAGATTTCAACGTTCGTTTGAGGTGGCCGGTAATGGCATAGGTAACGAAAACGCCATCGGGCCTGAGCAAGGCGCAGACATGCCGTAACGTTTCTTCTGTCCACATCTCTGGCTGGTGGACGGCCGCAAAGGCATCGAAATATAACACATCAAACCGCTTTTCAGTGGTAAAATCCATCACCGGGCAGTTCGCGATTTTCAGTGAACATCCGTCGAGAACGCGTTGCGGTGCCGCTAAGCAGTCGGTATACCGTGCAAGGAACGACGCCCACAGCGCATCGCCGACATAGTCGCCATACCCCGTTTTCGACAGCGTAATCACGGGTAGTGGGTAAGCTTCCACCCCAGAATAATCAACCGAAATGTGGTTGGCCAGGCAATCTTCTGCAGTAAGCAGGAAATTAAGCCCGGTGCCAAACCCGATTTCCAGCACGCTTACCGCATGCGGCTGGTGCTGCGCCACAAAATGGTGTAAGCCCATGCCTAAAAATACGTGTTTGCTTTCCTGCACCGCACCATGGTGCGAGTGGTAATGTTCACCAACACCGGCGTGGTACAGCGTTTTGGAACCGTCGGCCGTGATAACAAATTCGATCATGTCGTGCAAACTTAAAATAAATCCATTACTTTAGTCCCCTAAATATGCAACGGCGACAGTCCAATTTCTTAGCGCATTACGGCAGCATTTTGCTGTTATTACTCGGTATCGTAGTGGGGAGTGTCGTTGGCGGTTTTTTCCCCGACACCGTGGTTTGGTTGAAACCGCTGGGCGATATTTTCCTTAACCTATTGTTTGCCGCCGTCATTCCTTTGTTGTTTTTCGCCATTGCATCAGCGGTAGCCAACATCGACGGCTCGCAGAAGCTGGGTCGCATCATTTCGATCATGGCCGGGGTATTCTTGGGTACCATCATCATCGCTGCGGTATGTACCATCATTGCGCTGTGGTTTTTCCCTGTGGAAGCTCCCCAAGCTGCGCAGGAGGTCAGTAATGAACTCATCCAAGGCGACCCAGCAGACACATGGGGCAATAAGTTGGTGCGGTTTGTCACGGTAAACGAATTCTATAAGCTGCTATCGCGCGAAAACATGCTGGCCTTCGTGGTTTTTTCCTTTCTCGTTGGTATTGCCGCCATGCGGGCAGGTGATGCAGGCCAATCGTTCCGCAGGTTTCTTACCTCAGGCAACGAGGTTATGAAGCAATTGCTCGTCATGATCATGAAAATCGCTCCGGTTGGACTGGGAGCGTATTTTGCTTATCAAGTCGGCACCATCGGCCCGGAACTCTTTGGATTTTATGCAAAGCCGTTGGGGTTATATTATGTGCTGGGCGCCTTTTATTTTATTGTTTTTTTTACCATCTATGCATACATCGCCGGTGGCAGATCCGGCATCAACCGATTTTGGAAGAACAATATTTTGCCTTCCGCTACGGCCGTGGGAACCTGCAGCAGCATCGCTACGATGCCGGTGAACCTATCGGTGGCTTCGAATATGGGAATTCCGCCCGCCATAGCCAATGTGGTCATCCCGTTGGGCGCAACGTTGCATAAAGATGGCTCGTCCATGTCGAGCATCGTAAAGATTTATGTGGCGTTCGTGCTGATCGGTTGGAACTTCTTCGACCCGATGACACTACTTACCGCCATTGGTATCACCGTCTTGGTGAGTATCGTGGCGGGGGGTATTCCGAATGGTGGCTATATCGGTGAGATGTTGATGATTTCTGTTTATGGGCTTCCCACCGAAGCCATTCCCGCCGTGATGATCATTGGAACGTTGGTCGATCCGATGGCGACCTTGCTCAATGCTACGGGCGATAATGTTGCGGCCATGCTGGTGGGGCGGTTTGCCGGTAGCGGAAATAACGTGGGTATGGACGGTGGATTGAACGCTGATGACACAGATTGAACGGATTGACGCGGATTTACTTTTACCGTTCGTGCAATTCCATACCTCGCGGAGCGGCGGTGCCGGTGGGCAGCATGTGAACAAGGTGGAAACCAAGGTTACCCTGCTGTTCGATATGGCGGGAACTACGCTATTTTCCGAAGAAGAGCAAGTGCGTATTCGGAAGCGGCTATCCAATCGGATGCAGGCCGATGGCCTCCTGCAGATCAGTAGCCAAGCAACCCGCAGCCAGCTGCGCAACAAGGAGCTGGCGCTCCGAAAGCTGGTCGAGCTCCTTGCGGATGCACTGAAATCCGAGAAGCCACGCAAAGCTACCAAACCCTCCAAGGCAGCCGTGCAGAAACGCCTCGACGCCAAACGGCAGCAAGCGCTACGCAAAATCAACCGGCGGAAAGACTGGTTTTAAAACCGATAGCCCATCCCTACCGAACCATACCGATGGCGGAAAAACATCCCCGGAACTTCTTTCGTATAAAAAATATACTGAAAATGTAACGACAGCGCATTTTTGGCGTACATCACACCGACCTGGTTATACCACACCCACCGGGCCGGAGTAAACGTTACAGGCCCCTTGTCGTGTAAAAACATGCCCCCCTGTAGCGTAGCGTCGTAGCCGACGAAGTGCAGCCGCGGGCGGTAATATAGGAAAAACTCTTTCGCAACCGCGTTACCCTCCGCCTGCAACCGACTGGAAGTGTATATGGATCGATAGAACGGATTGATGTGGCCGATGCGGAAACTGGGCGCCACGGACAAGCCCGTGTGATTGAGGCCTAACGTTGCCGTTACCTGTGCTGAAACATCAAACCACTGCATCGGATTTCGGTATAACAATCCGCCGTAATGTGCCGTGGCATCAATGCCGAATGCATTTTTCAACTGATATTGCCAGCCTGCGATTTCATATAGGCGGAAAGCCTTATGGACGCCTTCCTGGAATTGTTTGCCAAGCGCACGCTGCCCGATGGTCCCGGCTTCCGCAGTAATGGAAAAAAAACGCTCGCTGTCAAAATAACGGTCAAGGTTGGCCGCAAGGAACAGGTAGGCAGTAATGGGGCGATCTACTTCCTCAATGTAACGGATGTTCGCCGTATAGGCATTGTACATTTTTTGTCCCACGGTCAAACCCCAAATCCGGTTGACCTCGTTAGCCGACAACCTAATGCTGTCGGCCGTCTTACGGAGATTGAAGAACACGCCGTTGGTATAATACTGATCCTGCTTGTTGAACAGGTACAGGTCGTTGTCATTTCGGAAGTTAAATTCGGTGCGCGGAAAGTGCTGTGCCCAACATACTGAATAGCCGGCTAGCAGTGCCAGGGCCATACAGTATTTACCGATACGATGTAACAGGTCGGTCATTATTCAGCTAGTGGCGTCATCAATATTCCCGAAAGCAAACATACGGATTTTCCATAATTCTTCTGTTTAGAACGATTCTAAAAGACTGCAATCACTTGCATTATTCGTACCTTCATTTTCCAATTCGTAATTTTGCAATCCGGTATTAATCCATTGGGGGATAACGACATGAAGAAAAGTTCAGTAATAGGGATCATCATTATCGCGATAGCCATTGCCATGATTATCGTAATATACACAGATTCGAGCACTTACTCCACCTTCACTGAGGCCAAAGAGAAGGAAACCGAGCTATATGTAGTGGGCGTACTCAACAAAGAGAAGGATTTGCATTATGATCCCAAGACAGACGCCAACCATTTTTCGTTCTATATGTACGACAATGACAGCACCGAGTGCCGCGTGGTTTTCCGCGGCGCTAAACCGCAGGACATCGAACGCTCTGAGCAGATCGTGCTGACGGGCAAGATGGTGGGGAACGATTTCCACGCTAGTAAGATTTTAATGAAATGCCCATCCAAATACAAGGAGGATGAGGTCGAAGTGATAGAGGCGTCGACGGCCATCACCGTGGGCTATGTGGCGCCGCCAACCGGTAATCGTTAGTATACGTAGATGGATATAGCTTATGTAGGCGAGAGCCTGTTGCCCGGTCAAATCGGCCAATTCTTTGTCATTCTCTCCTTTGGATCCGCACTGTTGGCCTGTGTGGCCTACTACTTTGCATCAAAAAACCAGCTAGACCGCTCCTGGTTGCGTATAGCGCGTGCTTCCTTTTGGGTCAATGTTGTGTCTGTAGTGGCCATTGGCAGCTGCTTGTTCTACATTATTTACAACCACTTATTTGAGTACCATTACGCTTGGGCACATTCATCCAGATCGCTCCCTACTCATTATATCATTTCGAGTTTCTGGGAAGGGCAGGAGGGGAGTTTTTGGCTCTGGATGTTCTGGCAGGCCTTGTTGGGCGCCGTGTTGTTGTTTAGGGCCAAAAGCTGGGAACGCCCTGTGATGGCAGTCGTCATGCTCTGCCAGGCCGTATTAGGCTCCATGCTTATCGGTATAGCCATTTTCGGGGAACGCGTCGGTAGCTCACCCTTTATCTTGTTGCGGGATGCCGTAGAGGCACCGATTTTTTCGGATCCGAACTACTTGGGTATGATTGCGGACGGTACTGGCCTGAACGCCTTGCTCCAAAACTATTGGATGGTCATCCACCCGCCAACGTTGTTTTTGGGGTTTGCCGCCATGATCGTACCTTTTGCCTACGCTACCGCAGGGCTGTGGCAGCGACGTTATAAAGAATGGATTACACCCGGTTTGCCATGGGCGCTATTTGCCGTAATGACGTTGGGCGCAGGTATTATCATGGGTTCCTTTTGGGCATATGAGGCATTGAACTTCGGCGGCTTCTGGGCTTGGGATCCGGTGGAAAATGCCTCCATTATCCCGTGGTTCACACTGATTGCCGCGGTACACGTCATGGTGGCATTTAAGAATTCGGGGCACTCCTATTTCACGGCGACCTTTCTCGCTATGATAAGTTTCGTACTCGTCATTTATGCCTCCTTCCTTACGCGGAGTGGTGTGCTTGGCGAAACATCGGTGCATTCCTTCACCGATTTGGGGCTGTATTGGCAGTTGGTTGCATTCAACCTAATTTTCCTCGGAGTGATGGTTTACTTCCTCGTAACGCGCAAACGCGAGATGCCGTCGCACCAGAAAGAAGAAGACATCTATTCGCGTGAGTTCTGGCTGTTTATCGGTGCATTGGTGCTCACCGTAGCTTGCGTACAGATCATCGCATCCACTTCAGTGCCGGTATTCAATGCCATCTTCGGTACAGACGTGGCACCGCCTATAGATCCCGTGCAGCATTACAACAAATGGCAGGCCGGCTTTGCTGTGGTAGTCGGGCTGCTTTCCGCAGTGACGCAGTTCATGAAGTACAAACGGACCAACGCCCGTAATTTTTTTGCGGCAACCATGGCATCATTGCTCGCGGCAGCGGTCGTGACGGCTGCCATCGTATACATCACCGGTGTATACACCAATTTCATGTACATCTTGCTCGTGTTTTCGGCCGCCTATACCATCGTGGCAAATGGACGGATATTGGGCGAGGCCATCCGTGGAAAATGGAAGCTCACGGGGTCCGCTGTGGCCCATATCGGTTTCGGACTTTTACTTATCGGCGCACTCGTGGCGGCGGCAACCAATGAAGTGATTTCCGTAAACAGTGCCAACTACATTGCCGTAGCGGGCTTCGACCAGGTAGAAAACCCGGGCGACAACCTGTTCCTTACCGAAGGCGAACCCGTCCAAATGGGCGATTACCGCGTTACCTATATCGGCGACAGCGTGGCGCCGCCCAACGTGTATTACAAAATCAACTACGAGAAGGTCGACGAGGAAACGGGCCGGGTAACCGAAAGCTTCCAACTGCGGCCATTCGCGCAGAATAATCCCGATATGGGAGGGCTCATCGGCACGCCGGATACCCGGCATTACCTCACGCACGACATCTATACACTTATTACCGCAGCGATGTCCGATTCGCATACGCAGGCGCGAGGAGACGGTACACCGACCGGCTTCGAGGATTTCGAAGAGCCCGCCGTGTATGAAACCAATATCGGCGATACCCTACGGTACCGCAACGGCTATATCGTGGTGGAAGGAATTAACCGCAATGCAACGGTGCAGAACATCCCGCGCCAAGAAGACGACGTCATCGTCGGACTGAAAGTCAAAGTGCATGCTGCAGGAGGTGAAACGTATGATGCCGAACCGGTGTTCCTTATCCGCGATGGCAACACGTTCGATCTCTTCAAAGATGTGAAAGAACAGGGGCTGCGGTTCCGATTCAGCAACATCATGCCACAGAAAGACAAGCTGGAGTTGATGGTATACCAGAAGCCACTTCCCGAGAAGCGGTGGGTCGTGTTCAAGGCCATTAAGTTCCCATACATCAATTTCTTTTGGTGCGGCGCTATCATCATGACCATCGGTTTCCTGCTGTCCATCATCCGCCGCAACAAAGAGGTCAAACCCCAAAAGGCGTGATGGATATCGTATTGCTTGGCAGCGGTAACGTGGCTACCAATCTGGGCAGCGCGCTGGTGGCGGCCGGCCATCGCATCAAGCAGGTCTATAGCCGTACCGAAACGAATGCACAGGCACTCGCTGAAACGTTGGGCGCAGTGGCGACAACCGACTTGGCGCGAATCGATGCACGAGCCGACATGTATATCATAGCGGTGAAAGATGATGCCCTTGGTGCCGTGGCGGCGCAGCTCGCGCGCATGCAAGGTATTGTTGTCCACACCGCCGGGAGCGTCGATATGGCGGTGCTCGCTGCCCACGTTGCCGATTACGGCGTGCTCTATCCCTTACAAACATTTTCAAAGGCCAAGGCGGTTGACTTTTCCACGGTGCCGATTGCGGTAGAGGCGTCGCGGGAACCCGTTTGGGAGCGGTTGGAAGCATTGGCGGGCAGCCTGTCCGAGCGTGTTTTTCGCTGCGATTCGAAACAACGACTTTCGTTGCACGTCGCTGCCGTATTCGCCTGCAATTTCACCAATCATTTCTACGCCATCGCTGCCGATATACTAAACAAATATGGCCTGGAATTTGATCTTATCCGGCCTCTTATCCTCGAAACCGCCCAAAAGGTGATGGCCCACCAACCCAAAGACGTACAGACCGGCCCGGCCGCGCGGAATGATGTACGCACCATGGAAAAGCATATGGAGCTGTTGTCGGCAGATCCCGCATTAGCTCAGCTTTATCGCCTCATTAGCGAGCAGATCGGTTAGACCCGACCGATGGTTTTTAATTTTCGCAAGTATTTCCGAATTTAGCATGAATTTTACGAATCATGGGAGATACATTAACTGCAAAAGCAACCATCCAGATCCTGAAACCCGTGGCTGAAGTGTTCGAGGCTATTGTCTCGCCGGATAAGATGAACAACTATTTCATTGCACATTCCACGGGTAGGTTAGCAGCGGGCGAAAAGGTACATTGGAAATTTCCGGAATTCGATGAGGAGTTCCCTGTGATGGGGAAGGAAATCAGATCCCATGAATACATCTCATTCGACTGGTCGGGCGGCGTGGAAGGGATGCTGGTGGAGATTACATTGGAACCCTCCGGAAATGATACCACCATTGTACGTGTTATCGAACAACAGATGAAAAAGGACGACGAGGGCATCCAGAAAGCCATCGGTCAATCCGAAGGTTGGGCGAATTTTCTCGCCTGCCTGAAAGCTTATCTCGAGTATGGAATCATTTTGCGTAAGGGCGCCTTTGACTTCATGTAGCGCTTCAATTTTATAATCCTTGGTTTTCGCTGAATTGCCCTTTTATCCGCTCTAAGTTATCGATCATCTCTGCAATGCGCGCCTGCTCATTGCGGATGTACTGTTTCATGAAAACAACGTGGCAGATTACAAACCAAAAGATAACAAATACAACCAAGCCGATAAATGTCCACAGCGGTAACGCGAAATACATTTCAATGCCATACAACACGAACGCGATGCCGATACAAGCTTCGTAGAAGGTATAGTTGCGGGTATTGAACCTATAGCGCTTCTGCTGGAAATCTTTTAAGTAACGGATGTAATCCTGAGGTTTCGACAGGAGATCCCGGCTGTTATTGATTGCGCGGTAGTCGCTAAGCTGGTTTGCGAAATAATAGCAAATACAACCGACCATAATCGCAATGGCGAGGTACGTTGTCCAAGTTGAAAAATCGACGGTTAAACAAATCCAAAGCAGGATGGCCACGGCGACACCCATAGAAATGCTCTGCCAGAATAATTTCCGGGCAAATGCCGATCGGCCGTGCTTGATACGTTTCAATACAGTTTCAAAGCTAACGTTTGGATCGGGTGCTTGCCCATGCCAAAGCTGTTGTATCTCTTCAAACCCTTTCATTGCTGTTGTATATTTCTGTTAGCTTATGTTTTATCCGGTGTATTTTCACCCGCAAATTGCCCTCGGAGATACCGGCCACTTCGGCAATCTCGGGGTATGGCACCTCGTCCAATACCATGGTAATGATGATCCGTTCGTTTTCTTCCAGCTGCGCAATCGATTTATATAGCTGTGCAATCTGCTCCTGTTTTTCCGAAGGTTCTTCTGTGTAATTTTCGATGATACTGTCGTTCAGCTCATCGGTGGCCCGGCGTTTTGCAGTACGGAGATAAGAAAGGCACGTATTTACGGCAATGCGGTAAATCCACGTTGAAAATTGCGATTGGTTGCGGAACTTATCGAGGTTCTGCCACACCTTGATAAACGTTTCCTGCATAAGGTCTTTCGCAGCATCGCTATCGCCGGTATAACCATAGCAAAGGTGGTAAACCCGTTTTGAGTTTTCGTCAAATAATCGTTGGAACAGTTGTCGTTGGTTATTCATGAACGGCAGTTACAAAGGTGAGACGCCGAGCGCGAGCGGTTGTTACAGACTTAGGTAAACTTGATTTATTAAGCAAGTTTATCGATCTCTCATCTGCCGCTGACGAAAAAGTAATTCTAGATCCAAAGTAGCAATTATCGGTAAGTCACGCAAAAGGTATCGATTTTATTTGCTAACTTTAACTCGATGGAAACGTTTATCCCTATAATTATCGCGATTACCGTTTTTGCGTTCCAGGTGTATGCCAACTACCAAAAGGAGCAGGACAAAGCGCGAAAGCGCAATCCGGGCCCACCGCCGCTGCCCGAGGATAACGCCGATTACGTTAAAGATCTTGCAAAACACACGCAATCGGTTCCTTCCCGCACACATATGCCAACAACGTCGTCCCCGGCGGTCAAACCCGAGTTCGAACATTATTCGGGCGTGATTGAACCTTCGGGAACCAAACGCAGGGAGCGGCAACGGCCATTGATACCGCAGCGGTTGGTGGTGGATACCGAACATGATGTCCAGCCGGCGTTTGACGCAACGGAGTTTGACCTACGAGACGCCGTCATTAAGTCAATCATCCTTGAGCGGCCGTATAAATAGCCAGTCCAGCTGGCGACTTACGACTTATGGCTTACGGCTAAATTAAACGTATCCATGTCTTTTAGGAATGGCAATTCTTTACGGGTGTCGTCCAAGTCACGTCGGTAGATGGTGAAGGTATAGAGATCTTCATATTCGGGTTTGTAATACACCACGTCGCCCGCGGGTGAGATACACATCGATCCGCCAGAGTAATAAATTTCGTTGCCGTCGTGTCCCACACGGTTTACGCCAATAACAAATGCTTGGTTTTCAATAGCTCGTGCGGGGATTAAGCTCCGCCAATGGCTGGAACGCTTATCGGGCCAGCTCGCGATATAGAGCAGCACATCATAAGCGCTATCGAGGTTGCGCGTCCATACGGGAAACCGAAGGTCATAGCAGATCATGGGGCATATCTTCCATCCTTTGAGGTCTACGATGACACGCTTCGTGCCTGCTTTGAATACCTTGTCTTCGCCAGCCATGCCAAAGAGATGCCGCTTGTCGTACGTTACGTAATTACCATCCTTGGTCATCCACACAAAGCGGTTGTAATAGTTGCCCTCTTCTTCGATAATAAGGCTCCCAGCTACGACGCAATCGTATTTTTGTGCCATTTCCAGCATCCAATGCATCGTCTTCCCGTCGGGTTTTTCGGCGCAGCGTTCCACATCCATTGTAAATCCGGTATTGAACATCTCTGGTAGGATGATTAAATCCGTCTTTTCGCGGATTGCTGAAAGCTTCAATGCGAGGTTACTAAGGTTTTTGTCGATATTTTCCCAAAAAAGGTACGCTTGGAAAGTGGTGATTTTTAATGCATCCATATCGGTAAAACGATGAGGTACTTATTCGTTGCCAGTGCGAAAAGCACAAGTTAATGATAAATCAGTAAACACAGAAACTGATAGCACGTTTCTTTGCAATTATGCTGCCAGATATACGAAAAGCAATATCGTTTATTGTCCGCGGCTAAGAAGCATATGGGCAAGTTCCCGCAAAGGGGTTTTACGTGGGGAGGGCAAGGAAATGGCATCCAAGGCAGTATAGGCTTTCTCCACGTAGCGTTGTTTGGCGGTTTCCACTTCAGTCCGAACACCCAGTGCATCGTATATGGCAATGACGCTGCCGATTTTCTCCGATGTATCCGAATGGTTAGCAAGCCAGTCTTCCAGCCTCGACCGTGTTGCGGCATCTGCCATCTCCAATGCTTTCAGCAACAGATACGTCTTTTTGTTGGCAAGGATATCGCCACCGCGTTGCTTACCAAATTGCTTGGGGTCGCCATATACATCCAAGATGTCATCTTGCAATTGGAAGGCGATGCCAACGCCCACGCCAAAGTCGTAGACGAGTTGGGCGTCTGCTTCGTCGGCGCCGGCCAAAACGGCACCCATTTTCAGTGCCGTACCCAGCAGTACAGACGTTTTGAGCCGGATCATGTGGAGGTATTGGTCAATGCTCACCGCAGTTGCCTGCTCGAAATCCATATCCAACTGCTGTCCCTCACATACCTGGGCAGCCATCGTATTGAATGTTCCGAGGATGGCGGGCAGGGCATGAGCAGGGCTTTTTGTTAATTGTGCATAGGCCATGATGAGCAGGTTGTCGCCCGAAAGGATGGCGACATTCCCATCCCATTCCTTGTGTACGGTACGGTGCCCCCGACGTAGCGGTGCATTATCCATGATATCATCATGCACCAGGGAGAAGTTGTGGAACAGTTCAACGGCTAACGCAGCGGGCACCGCGGACTCCATATCGCTGATAGCAAATAGGTCGGCTGCCATTAGGGTGAGTAGCGGTCTAATACGCTTGCCTCCGATTTGAAGCATGTAACGCATGGGGTCGTATAAGTTGGCCGGTTGTTCGGGGAAGGCAAGTTCCGCCAATCCTTGGGCAATCCGCTCCTGCAATGCGTTGATAGGGTACATGGATATTTAATTTGCGGCTAAGATAGGAATGGAGGTACCCATTTCAAAATCGAAAAAAATATCTTAGGTTTGGTGGAATCTATGGGTTACTATTTGGACAAAATCGTATTAACTAGTGAGTAAAAGGAGAAAGTCTTTTGCGGCGGAATCAGAAGCAGCAACCCTCGATGGCGTGGCGCGCGGTGATGCAAATAGCCTGGAAAGGCTTTACCGCGATTACTTCCCCATGGTTCTGAACATGGTGGTACAGCACAATGGCACGGAAGACGAAGCAAAAGATGTTTTCCAAGAGGCTGTTATCGTTCTTTATGATAAAGTCAAACAAGGCGGTTTTGAATTGACAAGCCAGCTGAAGACATACCTTTATTCGATATGTCGACGGCTTTGGCTTAAACAGCTGGGGAGTAAAAGCCGTGCGTTCCGCAATATGACAGCGTATGAAGATACAATTGCGGTAGAAGAGGACCTGGCGAGACATGAAGAGAAAGACCTCCAATTGACAATGATGGAACAGGCACTGGATGAATTGGGAGAGCCTTGTAAGACGATTATTCGTGATTTCTACATCGCTAACCTGTCTATGCAGGAGATTTGCGAGAAATTCGGATATACCAATTCCGATAATGCCAAAACCCAAAAATACAAATGCCTGCAGCGGTTGAAGAAATTGTATTTTACCGCGGCGAAGTAAATTGATAAGGATATGATGGAGAATGAGCAAGAGTTTATGAAACAGGTCAACAGGTACCTGGACGGTGAAATGGACGATGCGGAGCGCCATGCTTTTGAGCAGTACTGCGAGAATAACACCACCGCTGCCGAGCAGTTGGCAACTCACCGATTATTCTTGCAACAACTGAAGGAATATACCAACCGTTTGGCCTTTAAGGAAACGTTATCCACGGCAGCGGCGCGTTACCATGCGGATGCAAGTAAACTAACCACGCGGCAGGAGCCGCTCGTGGTATCGCTGTGGAACAAATTTAAGGTCAATTCCTTGGTGGCTGCCAGCGTGGCCATCATAGCCGTTTTTTCTACGTTATGGTTGTCGGGTTATTATAAAACCATCGAAAAGACTACGACCAATTATAGCGCACTGCGGCGAGACATGAACGACGTAAAGAAGAACGTAAGTGCCCAGAACGCAGCCATCAGGAATATCAATAGCGGAAAGCAACGTGACGACCAATCGGTGAGCAATTTCGGGGGCACCGGCTTCATGGTTTCCGCCAACGGTTATGTAGTCACCAATTACCACGTGGTGCGAGATGCTGATTCGGTTCACCTCCAAAATACAAAAGGCGAATCCTTAAAGGCAAATGTCATCTATATTGACCCAACGCATGACCTGGCACTACTGCGCATCAATGACAGCACATTCTCGCCCTTGAAAACCGCGCCGTACACTTTTAAGGAGACTCCATCGGAGCTTGGTGAAGACGTCTATACCATCGGGTACCCGAGGGACGAAGTGGTTTATGGACAGGGGTACCTCAGCTCGCGTACCGGATATTTTGGCGATACTACGGCGTATCAGATATCGATCCCCGTCAATCCGGGAAATAGCGGTGGGCCCGTTCTGGATAGCAAAGGCAATGTGATCGGTATCATCAGCGGTAAGCAAACCGGAATTGATGGGGCCTCGTTCGCCATCAAAACCGAAGCCCTGCTTAAATCCATCGCGGCGGTACCTGCAGATTCGCTCGAAAGCGAATTGCTTATCAACAAAAAGAATGCGCTTAGTGGACTGAAACGTACCGAACAGGTGAAGAAGATACAGGATTACGTGTACTTGGTGAAAGTATATTAGGCTGCGACTGTGGTACAGGTGAAATAAATAAAAAAGCGGTTGATGTTAGATCAATCGCTTTTTTTATGAATAGCCATTTAAATCGCCCAGCTGTTAGATGTTCGGCTGGGGCGTGGTACGCAGGTAGGGCTTGATCACCTTATGGCCTTTCGGGAATTTTGCCGGGATATCTTCCGTAGCGATAGCCGGTACCACGATGACGTCTTGCCCATGCTCCCAATCGGCCGGTGTAGCCACACTGTAATCAGCAGTCAACTGCAGCGAGTCGATTACCCGTAAGATTTCGAGGAAGTTTCGCCCGGTTGACGCGGGATAAGTGAGCGTCAGCTTGATCTTGCGGTCCGGGCCGATAACGAATACCGAGCGTACCGTGGCCGTGGCCGACGCATTGGGGTGAATCATGTCATACAACTCGGCTACCTTGCGGTCATCGTCAGCAATGATCGGAAATTCGACGTTGGTGCGCTGCGTTTCATTGATGTCTTTTACCCACCCGTGGTGGCTATCGATAGGATCCACGCTCACCGCAAGCACCACGGTGTTACGCTTTTCAAATTCGCTTTTCAACTGGGCTGTCCGTCCCAATTCCGTCGTGCATACCGGGGTGTAGTCCGCTGGATGCGAAAACAATACCACCCATTTTCCTTCCGTGTAATCATAGAAGTCGATTTCTCCTATCGTCGTTACCGCTTTGAAATTCGGTGCGGTATCGCCTAATCTTAAACTCATATAGTATTCCTCCTATTTTAGTTAATTAATTTGTAGTCTACAAAGTTAATAGATTTTCTGGCAATACAAAGTGTGATCGCATTTTTTGTAACAACGGTGCTCGCCGGCCGTCAAAGGGATCGATGGAGCGCGATTGGAATGCGGACATGTCGCCGCTGTACCGGAAAAAGGTGATGATTGAATTGGCCTTCTGGAAGCACAAGATGACGAAGAAGCAGCCGATGGGAGCCGTATGGGCCAAAAACATACAATCCAAAATAAATGACCTGATTCCCGAGAAGGTTCATAAAGCAATTACATTCACCATCGAGAAAATGGTGAAGGGTGTGCTGTTCGGCACTACATACACGGTCTCGCCACCTAGGGCTTACGGAAGCTTCCAACTGCGCGAAACCTATGTGAGGAAATTTATCGATACTTATAAAAAGACTGCGTCCGTAGAAGGTGCTGTAACGGGTGCCGGTGGAATCTTAATGGGCATTGCCGATTTTCCTGCGCTTTTGGCCATCAAGGTAAAAATGCTGTTCGACATCGCGACGACCTACGGCTATGACGTACGGCAATACAAGGAACGGCTTTTTTTGCTTACCGTATTCCAATTGGCGTTTTCGAGTCACAAACACCGTGCTGCGGTTTATCACAGGTTGGCTAATTGGGAGGCTTATGCCGAAAGCTTGCCCGACGATATCGACAGCTTCGATTGGCGTACATTTCAATTGGAATACCGCGATTACATCGATTTGGCCAAAATGGCGCAGCTGATTCCGGTAATCGGAGCCGCCGTAGGGGCGGTGGTCAATTACCGCTTGGTGCAGCAGCTTGGCACTGCGGCGATGAACAGCTATCGCATGCGGATGTTGGAGACTAGCTGAAAAAATGAGACCTTTGCCGCATGGCGTTTTCCAAGGATATCATAACGTGGTACTACCAACACAAGCGCGATTTGCCCTGGCGCCATACCGCCGATCCTTATGTTATCTGGTTATCGGAAGTCATCCTGCAGCAAACGCGCGTGGAGCAAGGCCTTCCTTACTTTCACCGGTTCCTTTCCCATTTCCCTGATGTTGTTTCGTTTGCGTCGGCCCCCGAAGGGGAAATACTGCTGCACTGGCAGGGGCTGGGTTACTATTCCCGGGCCCGCAATATGCACAATGCGGCCAAGGCGGTGGTAGCCGAGCATGGTGGGGTGTTCCCGAACCGGTATGACGACCTCATCAAATTGAAAGGTATCGGCGAGTACACGGCTTCGGCTATCGCCTCATTTTCGGCCGGAGAAGCCCGTGCGGTGGTAGATGGTAACGTGTTCCGTGTATTGGCAAGATATTTCGCCATCGATAAGCCCATCAATTCCACCTCGGGGCGAAAAGTGTTTCTCAGCTTAGCCCAGGAATTGTTGGACAACGCCGACCCCGGCTTGCATAACCAAGCGATTATGGAATTCGGCGCGTTGCAGT
>CAZTJY010000101.1:0-15591 GCA_964613725.1 uncultured Parapedobacter sp.
GATATTGAAACCGTTGCACGAACAATACGTCATCAAAAGGGTTGTCGTTTCTACTTACCAGTCCGTCACGGGTACCGGCGTGAAAGCCGTACAGCAACTCAACGATGAGCGCGCAGGCATAATCGGCGAAAAGGCATACCCCCATCAAATCGATTTGAATGTCATCCCACAGATCGATGTGTTCCAAGATAACGGTTACACCAAGGAAGAGATGAAGATGATCAAGGAGACCAATAAGATCATCGGTGACGACACCATACGGGTTACCGCAACAACGGTACGTATCCCGGTCATGGGTGGTCACTCAGAATCCGTGAATATCGAGTTCGCCAATGAATTCGACCTGGATGAAGTACGGTCATTGCTCGCCAAACAGCCAGGTGTTGTCGTGGTAGACAATCCCGCCAACCAGGAATACCCCATGCCGAAAGACGCACACGGCAAAGACGAAGTGTTCGTGGGCCGCATCCGCCGGGATGAAAGCCAGCCCAAAACCCTCAATCTGTGGGTAGTAGCCGATAACCTGCGTAAAGGTGCGGCAACCAACACCGTGCAGATCGCCGAAAAGCTGGTTGAAAAAGGCTTACTGTAATCGAGATTCCATCCATGTATGATACACAGCACCCGCTCGTCCGCGGGTGCTGTTTTTGTATTAACCTAAGGCCGAATAGGGCCAACGGGTAAGGGTAATCACGGGTATTGTTGTCTTAAGCTCAAAACAAAACTAATGGACAAGAAAAAGACAACCCCCAACATGATGCAGGCGATGGCATGCGCGGCACTGATGATCGGTTACGGCATGACCGCAACAGCTCAAGAAGGAAAAACCAACCAAGCACATGTAGGCATCGTTTACCCCCTCAGTACCAATGGAAATACGGCTTCTGCCGATACGAACAACTTCTCCCTCCATTTGATTGCTGGGGTTTCACAGCAAGAGAACGTATGTCTCATTGCCGGCATTTCGGGAGTGGTGAAAGGGAATGCTTACGGAACCATGATCTCCGGGATATCTAACCATGTAGGCGGCAACACCACCGGCGTATTGGTAGCGGGCTTGCTGAACCAGGTGAAAGGGCAGGCAAAGGGTATCCATGTCGCAGGGGTCGTCAACAAGTCGGGTGACGCCCACATGCAAATAGCCGGACTCATTAATATCGCCAAGCGCGTTGAAGGCGTTCAACTGGCCGGCCTCGTCAACATTGCTGAACAGAGCGATTATCCCATCGGGCTGATCAACATCATCCGGGACGGGGAACGGACTATCGGCCTCACGGTCGATGAAACAGGCGGCTCCATGTTGGCCTTGCGGAGTGGCGGCAATGTGTTGTACGGCATTCTCGGGTTGGGCTATCACTTCAATTACCCGGAAGCCCGCTACCAACTAGAGGGGGGGCTCGGTGCACACCTCATCACCGCCAACGCGTTCCGTATGCATGCGGAACTGGCCAGTACCGCCATGACGAACTTTGAAGACGGCGTATACGGAAAACAAAGCCTTCGTATACTCGGTGGCTGGCAAGTTACACCTTACGTCGAATTAATTGCGGGGCCCACATTCAACCATCTCCTCTTCGACGCAGACCAGATCGATATCCGTAGTGGCGGGTACCTCTGGCAGTCGCATGGCGACGACGTATTCAACGGTTTATATTTCGGCGGAATCGTAGGCCTGCAATTTTCACTTTAACCCTGTATTCTGTATGTTTGTTGACAACTAAAACTGTTGGCTATCATGCATGCATTGATCATCGTCGATATCCAGTACGATTTCCTCCCCGGCGGCGCGTTGGCCGTGGCCGACGGCGATGCGGTCATCCCCGTCATTAACCGTATCCAGGACGATTACGGTCTCGTCGTGGCCACACAGGATTGGCATCCCGCGGGGCATCACAGCTTCGCGTCTGCCCACGTAGGCCGCAAACCATTTGAAACCATTGACGTGCATGGGCTTGAGCAGGTTTTGTGGCCAGACCACTGCGTGCAAGGCACGGCGGGGGCGCGGCTCAGCGACCAATTGGATACACATCGCATCGAAGGCATTTTCCGTAAGGGAACCGATCCCGCCATCGACAGCTATAGCGGCTTCTTCGATAACGGAAAACGTAAACGGACCGGGCTAGCGGGCTATCTGCGTGATCGCGGCGTGACCGCCGTATCGGTTTGTGGCCTTGCGGCCGACTATTGCGTGTACTTCACGGCTATGGATGCGATGCAACTGGGTTTCGAAACACGTGTCCTCGAAGAGGCGGTCCGGGCCATCGATACGTCGGCCTATGCCGAAAAGCGAGCAACCTTCATTCAACAGGGCGGGCAGCTCGGCAGCGTTTAGCGGCCGAAACGCCGCCCGCCCCTTGGCTCCCCGCCATCACCGCTACCAAAGTGGCGTAGGTTATAGGTAAAACTCAGCAAGAAATACCGCTGCAATGCATTGTTTTGCGAATCCTGGATATACCGCTCGTTAATGCTCCGGTTGACGTTCGTATTGCGGTTGAGCAGATCGAAGGCGGATAAAGTAATCTCGGCTTCCTGCCGCCGCATGAGCTTTTTGCCCAGTGATGCATTCCACAGGATGAATTGTTGGTTATATCCATCCGCCAAGCCCTGATTATAATTGTAATATAGGGAAGATGCAACACGTATCCCCTTCCAAAAGGTATAGGCCACATCGTTGCGGACAATCTGGTTGTACGTATTGTAACTGGCTGCACTATTGGTATTATTGCGTACCACGCTGTAGTTGCCCGTGTAGCTCAGGCCCACCACCAAATGCGGTCCGAAGCGGCTGTTTACACCCACGCGTTGGTTAATGCCGTAGGAGTTGGTATATGTTCCCTCTTGGTTGATTAAACCGATATCGTGATTGTGATAAACCGCGCTATGCAGATTGACGTTGATTTTCAATGGCTTTATCGGTGTCCCGTATGTCGCACCGCCGCGGAGGCTATAATAGCCGCTGACGTTTTCGGGCCGAGTGAACTGGCCACCTTTCCCCAGTAGCACATCGGGTGCGATAAGTGTATCGGCCGTAGCTATAAATGTAGAATTAACAATCCGGTTATTGGTAAACTCGGCATTCACGTTGGCCGAAAAATTACTGCCCGATTCGCGCTGGACGCTGTTGAACTGCAAACCAAAACGGTGGCCGTATTCTTGTTTCAAATCGGCGTTACCTGAGCGTATATTCAAGGGGTTCTGATTGTTGATGACATCCTGCAGTTGATTGATGGATGGCGCGTTAGTTGCTGCCCGATAGCTAAAATCGACCTTTTTATCCCGCGAGAAATTATAGGATAAGTCGGCATTGGGCAAATAACTGGTGAAGTGGCTTCCCCTCAAGTCCTTCTCGGGAAATGTTCGGTTATTGCGGATACGAGCGTCCTGAAAATCCACGCCTACCTCGATGCGGAATGAATCGCGCTTGGCGACCTGGAAAGAAAGGCCCCCGCTTTGATAGGTATAATCGTTCCTGAACTCGTTAGACAGCTGCCGGTCGAGCTCACCCAGCTGGCCCGTTTCCGCCAGGAACTCAAACGTTTCCCTATTGGAGTAACTGGCGGTATTGCGTAAGCTATAATTAGCCTGCACCCGGCTGTGCGCTCCCAAGGGCTCGGTATACGCCAGCCTACCGGTTATACCGTTGCCATACCCGTCGGAGTAACTCCGGTTGCTAACCGTATCGGTACGGCTTAATAGCTGCTCTTCGAAAAATTCATTGAGCGAATGGGTATGGGCCGACCCCTTATTGCTGTTGGCCGACCCGTTGGCACTTAAGGAGACCGTTCTGCCGGGCTTCCCCAACCGCAGCCGGTAGTCGAAACTCCCACTGAGGTTGAAATTGGAATTCTCATTATCATTATTACGCACCGAAGCGTTCACCGGATCGTTGTTCGCCAAGGCGGTGCTGTTGTCGGAAAAGGTGTTTCGATTATGCTGTTGGAAAGAGAAGGTTGGCCGGAAATCGATCCGCTGGTTCGAATCGATGTCGAACCGTACGCGTACATTAGCCCGGTGGCTGTAATTCACACTTCCGGAAGCCTGCTGCTGGGTATTGAACTGGTTGGCGTTGGCGCCGATGAGGTATTCCCGATTGGTGAGGCTATTGGTTTCGTTGCTGGTAGAATTGAATGCATAATTGGCGTTGACATCGAGGCGTTCATCCAGCCACTCGTTGTTGTAATTGGTCGAAACGTTATAGGTGTTATTGAGCCCCCGCCCCGCCGCATTGCCCCCACCCCGCCTTCCACGGTTATTACGTCCGCTTTCCTGTTCTCCGCCGGCAATACCCGCCATAGAAAAATCCGACTGGTTTACGTTGTTAGCTACCGCAAACACGGTCACCCGGCGGTCGCCATCAAAGCTATTCAGGTGCCCGCCCCCGTTATATCGCTCGTTTGCCCCATACCCGGCCGCCGCCCTACCGAAATAGCCTTTGCGGCGATCGGGGCGCGTCACGATATTGATTACCTTGCGCCGTTGCCCGTCATCAAAACCGCTGAACTGCGCTTGTTCACTCTGCTCGTCGATGATCTGTATTTTAGCAATGATATCGGCAGGGAGGGTTTTCAGCGCAATACGCGGGTCTGTGCTGAAAAACTCTTTGCCATCCACAATGATGCGCTGCACATCTTCCCCTTGGGCTTTTACCCGCCCCTCCTCATCAATCTCCACGCCCGGAATCTGCATCACCAACGCATCGGCATCGGCATACGGCTCTGTGCTAAACGCCGCTGCATCAAACTCGGTGGTGTCACCCTTTAATACGGCGCCGGGCGATGCCGCGATCACGGCCACCTCGTCTAGTGTACGGTATTCAGGGAGCAAATGGATGGTGAGTGGTTGGAGGAGAGATTCAACAGGTACAGTAATACGGACAACCGTAGGCCGGTAGCCAAGATAGTTTACCTGAAGCCGATATGGCCCCGGCGGCACCTGCTTCATCTGAAACTTCCCATCGGCTGATGTACTGCGCTGGTCCAGCACCGAATCTTTGACAGTCAGCAACTTTACATTGGCCCCTTCGAGTCCGGTGTTGGCCGCACTATCTACTACCCTTCCTTGAGGGGACTGCTGAGCTGCTGCCGCTATTGCCAGAAAAAGAAAGCTAATGGAAAGGAAAAAGGTCTTATAAATCAATTGCATGTTTTAGTAATTGTATTAGTATCCATTACTTAGGATAGCCTTAAACCCCATTCGTTTAAATGTAAAGGTATTATTACATCGCCGTCAATACCCAATGAAAGTTCCCCGCCGTAACATCTTCCCAAAAAGCTTCCATTTTTTACAATTATGGGGGATTTTATCTAAGTTTGCAGTTCATTTTGTATGGATTACAATGAGACAGAAGGCGGAGAGCAGAAAGGAAAAAATATTGAGGGAAGCCCTCTTGCTGTTTGCTGAAAAAGGCTATATTGACACGTCGACCAAAATCATCGCCCAGCAAGCAGGTGTATCTGAAGCACTTATTTTCAAGCATTTCGGGAATAAGGACAATTTACTGTCACATCTTATCAAATCCGGATACAGACGGGTTCTGCAACGCCATCGAGGCATGATGACCTACCGGGATGCGAAGAGTTTCCTGCAGAACATGATCAACCTTCCGAAAGAATTGGTGAATGAAGATCCGGTATTCTGGAAAATGCAAGAACGACTATCGCACCACAGTTTTTCAAAACAGCAGCATGAGCTCTTTATCAAGCCGGTCCATCCCGCCATCAATCGGGCGTTCACCGAACTTGGCTACGAAAACCCTGAGTTGGAAACACAGCTCCTATTGCTGATTATTGAGATATTGTGGAAAAAGGAGGCCAGTGGCGAGCTCCGCGAATCCGCTGAATTGGCTAAAATCCTCGAAAGCAAATACGGTATCGAAATGTAAAAACGCAAAACCAAGCATCATTTACCAAAAACACGCATTAACATGCAAAAAAATATGCCTAATATTGGAGGCGATTCAAATATTGCGTTATCGGTATTGTTATGTAAGCTATGCTATTATGCTAAGAGCAACCGTTGTTGTTATCATGTTAGTTGCCTCGTTGTACCATGGCGCCTTTGCCCAGCAGCGTG
Organism: uncultured Parapedobacter sp.; assembly: GCA_964613725.1. Classification (GTDB taxonomy): domain Bacteria; phylum Bacteroidota; class Bacteroidia; order Sphingobacteriales; family Sphingobacteriaceae; genus Parapedobacter. The sequence continues at coordinate 6,073 of CAZTJY010000101.1, forward strand.
AGGCCTTCATCCCGTTCATCAATAGCGAACACGCTTGGGTGGACTCCGTATTCCGAACATTGACCAACCGGGATAAGGTAGCGCAGCTCTTTATGGTACGCGCCCACAGCAACCTTGGCCAGCGTTATATCGATTCGGTAGCCGGGGTGGTGCAGCGGGAGCAACTCGGTGGCATCGTGCTTTTTCAGGGCGGCCCGCGTCGACATGCCGAGGTCATCAATCGTTACCAACAGCTTTCAAAAGTACCGTTACTTGTGGCATTCGATGGCGAATGGGGCCTTGGCATGCGGTTAGCCGATTCAACCATTTCGTTCCCCTATCAAATGGCTTTGGGTGCCGTGCAAAACGAGGCGTTGATTTACCAGATGGGGCTCGAAGTTGCGCGGGATTTTAAGCGTTTGGGGATGAATGTGAATTTTGCTCCAGTTGTCGATATCAACAACAACCCACGCAACCCTGTCATCAATTTCAGGTCGTTTGGCGAAAACAAGTACAATGTAACAAGCAAGGGATTGGCCTACATGCGTGGCATGATGGATGGCGGTATCGTTACGTCGCTAAAGCATTTCCCGGGGCATGGCGATACCGATGTCGACTCCCATTACGACCTTCCGCAGCTCAATTTCACAGCGGGGCACTTGGATTCTCTGGAAATGTATCCTTTCCGCGAGCTGATTCATGCCGGGGCCTCGGGCGTGATGGTAGCCCATATGAATATCCCCAGCCTCGACAATACTCCAAACCTGCCCTCTTCATTGTCCAAACACATCGTAACGGATATCCTCAAGAGAAGGTTCGGGTTCAAAGGACTTACCTTTACAGACGCCATGGATATGAGAGGTGTCGTGAAACACTTCCAGAATGGCGAGGCTGACGTACGGGCCATCATTGCCGGCAACGACCTGCTGGAGCTCTCGCAAAACAGCGCACGCGCTATCGACATGGTTTTACAAGCCATCAAGCAAGGGCGAATAACGCAACAAGACATTGACGCCCGTGTTAAAAAAATATTGGCAACAAAATATTGGCTCGGATTAGATAAACCCGAGCCGGTACAGCTCACCAACCTCTATCGCGACCTCAATCGCCAAGGCACGCAGACGCTCAATCAGCGATTGGCGGATGCGTCTGTCACCTTACTGCAGGGGGATAGTCTAATCAGAGCCATCAACTACAATCGCCGCACAGCGATCATCAGCGTGGGGGTAACTGAACTATCCGAATTCCAGCACATGTTGGAATGGCGATTTGACAATCACATGCATTACATACTGTCTGCCAACGCCACAGCCGATGATGTGGCTGCCGTAGCAACGGAGCTCGGTCGGTATAGCCAGGTAATCGTTGCCCTACACGACAACCGTACGCGCCCCCAAAGCACCTACAATTACAACAGCACGGTACGGCTATTTATCAATGAATTAGCAAGTGGGAACGCCATCTTTTGCATCTTCGCCAACCCATATGGTCTTGCCGGATTGCCCGGCATCGAACAGGCCAAGTCAATCCTCGTCTGCTATCAAAACGATGACATCATGCAACGTGCAGCAGCGAAGGTCATCCTGAAAAGACTGACCCCATCGGGGCGGCTCCCCGTCACCGTCAACGCCTTCTTCCGGTACGGCGACGGCAAGTAGCCTGCTATTGGATATATAACTCCCGGGTGTTAGAAGGCAAGCTTTCGTTTTTGAGGCGGTCTATCGTGGTCACCACATAACGATAGTGACCATTCTTCCGCGTCAAATTATCAGTGTATTGCGTTTGGGTATAATCGTAAGTAATATGGAGAATATTCTGCGGGCATTCTATATCCAGCGGCTCGCCCTCGTTGAACCGGTAGACCACATATCCGTAAGGTGGCTCTCCATCGGCGGCAAGTGCTCCCGGTTGCCACTGTAAGATAACCGAAGTTCCATTTTCAGCCACTTGCGCCAACAGGCCGAAAGGTGGTTCGGGCGCTATGCTATCTAACCAGGGCATGGTAGGCGGTAGCGACTTATATCGGTACAGGTTATATTGAAGCGAGTCGCGAAGGCCAACCACATTATTCGTGATGTGTTTTGCACTATAAAAAATACCTCCTTGTGCACCAGCATGTTGCCGCGCGTAGCGCACTTGATTGGGGATTTGGCTGCGGTCACGCCAGCCGGCGCCGTTCTCATTAGCCCGATAAGCCGCATGTCCGATGTAAAAATGACGTCCATGTGTGTGCTTACCCCACCAGTCAGCCAATACTTCATAAGGGGCCACTGCGTGGCCAAAAGGGAAATAAATCTGTGGGTTGATGTAATCGACCCACCCCTCTTCCAGCCACTTCAACGCGTCGGCATAAAGCTGGCGGTATCCGCTAAGACCCGATGATGCCGAACCATCTGGGTGGTCCTTCTTATTATCCCAGATACCGAAAGGACTCACACCGAACTTGATGTATTTTTTTTCGCGATGTATGTGCTCCGAAATCATCTGGATGAGCAAATTCACGTTATTGCGACGCCAATCGGCAATATTTTTAAATCCGTTGGGATACTTCCGGAATGTTTCCGCATCAGGGATCGCTTGGCCACCAACCGGGTAAGGGTAGAAATAGTCGTCAAAGTGGACGCCATCGATGTCGTAATTCCGGACGATATCCGCCACAATGCCCACGATGTATTCCCGTACTTCGGGAATGCCGGGGTTAAAGAGCTTCTTTCCACCATAGACAAAAAACCATTCCGGTTTGCGGCGCGTGATGTGGTCGCTCGTCGTATTGGCTGTTACTAAATCAAATGTAGCCCGGTAAGGATTAATCCACGCATGCAGTTCCATGCCACGCTTATGGGCTTCGTCGATTGCAAAATCCAGTGGATCGTAAAACGGCTCCGGGGCCCGGCCCGGTCTGCCGGTCAGGAAACGGCTCCACGGCTCACTACTTTTGGCAAAGAGCGCATCGGCAGCTGGCCGTATCTGCAATAAGACGGCATTGATACCGGCACGCTGATGATTATCCAAGTGCCGAATAAGCTCCTCCTTCTGCGCAGACGTGCTCAAGTTGCTGGCCGAAGGCCAGTCGATGTTGACTACCGTGGCAATCCACGCACCCCTGAGTTCCCGCTTGGGGAGTTCGTCGCTAAGAAAGTCTGGGCCACAATACCCTACAGAATCGACAAATAATAAGAAAAAAGCAGTAACAAAACCTATCCACGCACGGGTATAACTCATCTCATTGCCATTGTCCGCGGTAAAGATAAAAATAAAATGTATCCGAAAGGCAAGCTACGGATGAAGGCCGCTCCATAGCTTCATCACGTATACCCCCAACACAAACCACCCACATGCGACAGCAAGTACCCTCATCACCGCATTACGTCGGTCGAAACCGAATGTTTTTTTCAGCAATACGTACAATAACAACGTGAGCAACGGCACGGTGGGAGGATAGAGCTCGTAGCTTTCCTGCCAATGTCCTTGCAGTAGAGCAAGCAGCGAGCGTTGGAACCCGCAGCCCGGACAATCGACGCCCGTGACGAGCTTTATCGGGCAGGGCAATAGGTAGCCCAATATTCTGGAAAGATTATCCATCCACGCTATACCGGAGGGTTCTGCGGCCTGTCGTTATCACCAATCGAATCTTTGAAGTTATCCAAATCCCGCCTCAAGTTGTTGAAAGAGTCACCGCCCGTTGCTTCGGCAGCCGTTGGGCCGATATACTTATCGCCACCAAAGCCAATAACCGGAATGGTGACGAAGCCAAAAAACAAGGTCAAGATTGTCCACAATGGCACTTCTTTCCCGAAGCTTTTCATCAACAAATTCATCAGCCAGATACTGAACACAACGTTGACGCAAGGTACCAGCGCAGCGACGATGCCCCACCAGATGGGCTTACCTACAATCTCGGCTATGATGATCATGTTATAGATAGGGATGATAGCCGCCCAACCCGGTTTGCCGGCCTTTTCGAACATTTTCCACAAACCTGCGATATACAATACGATAATCGCGAGGTAGAAGAGCATAGCACCTACCCCCATACCCGCCAGTAAGCCCCCGCCTACGGCATCATAATTTCCATAATTGTCCATGGTTTTTAAAATTATAGTTGTCAGTGAAATTGTTTATTCAATTGGTATTTGCCTGTATTTCAATCAAAGATAAGGGTTAATTTTAAAAATGCAATACTTTCGTGACGCGAGGACATCGCTATTCGCTCATCGCCATGCTCACACATTGCTGCCAAAGCATAAATAAAGCGGTATCTTTGTAACAGTACACATGCTAAAGTTATGATGATCAAGGAGCAGATTTCGGTTTTCGATATGTTTAAAATTGGCATCGGCCCCTCCAGCTCGCATACCCTGGGCCCATGGCGCGCCGCACAGCGCTTTACACGGCGCCTCGCCGACGGAAACCTGCTCGAAAAGACCGAAGCGGTCAAGATTTTACTCTATGGCTCCCTAGCCAAAACCGGCATTGGCCACGGCACGGACGTAGCGGTACTGCTGGGCATGAGCGGAGCCGACCCGGTAACCATTGCTATTGACGAGGTACCGAAACAGGTGGCCCATATCAAGCAGCAGCAAAGTCTGTTATTGGGTGGCACGCATCCGGTCACTTTCCGTTATACGGACGACCTCCTGTTCCTATATACCGAAAGCCTTCCTTTCCACCCTAATGCGGTCACTTTCCAGGCACTGCTTAACGACGGCACGGCGGTAAGCGAGACCTACTACTCCATAGGCGGTGGTTTCGTGGTACAGGAAGGCGACGGCGGCGAATCGCACGAGCAACTGGACCTGGCCTTCCCCATACAGACAGCAAACGACTTGCTGGTGTGGTGCATGAATACCGGGCTGAAGGTTTCGGAGCTGGTACTGGAAAACGAGCAGGCCTGGCGTTCGGAAGTGGAAACCACCGCCGGCATCCGACAGCTATTCACTACCATACGCGACTGCATATACCGCGGCTGCCATACCACTGGCATGCTACCCGGTGGGCTTCAGGTAGCCCGCCGGGCGTACAAACTCAATAAAAGACTGATGGCGGACCGCTCCTATACCGATTACCACAGTTGGGTAACAGCCATCCGTGCTGGTGGCGACCATTTCCAATATACACTTGACTGGGTAAGCTGTTGGGCATTGGCGGTAAATGAGGAAAACGCTTCCTTCGGCCGGGTGGTCACCGCACCGACCAACGGTGCTGCGGGGGTTATCCCCGCCGTACTGCAATACTACATCGTGTTCCATGACGGGCTGCATGAAGACAAGATTATCCGGTTTATCGCCACGGCCTCTGAAATAGGCAGTATCTTCAAGAAAGGGGCGACCATCTCGGCAGCCATGGGTGGCTGCCAAGCGGAAATCGGGGTCTCTTCGGCCATGGCTGCCGGTGCCCTTACCGAAAGCCTGGGCGGGTCGCAACGGCAGGTCCTGATGGCAGCAGAAATTGCGATGGAGCACCACCTCGGGCTCACCTGCGACCCCATCGGCGGCCTGGTGCAGGTGCCGTGCATCGAGCGCAACACCATGGGGGCCATCAAGGCCATCACCGCCGCGCAGTTGGCGTTGCAATCGAATCCCGACAAGGCCAAGGTGAGCCTAGATGCCGTGGTGCGAACCATGTGGGAAACCGCGCAAGATATGAACGTGAAATACAAGGAGACGGCAGATGGTGGCCTAGCGGTCAACATTCCGCTCAGTTTACCGGAGTGCTGACGGGGCATACGGCATAACTCATTTTTTTGTTGCACTTCCTCCTTTTTTAACCGTACTTTGTACCATGCCGCTTTTCATCAGTTCAATCGCATCAGGCAGCAATGGCAATTGCTACTATGTAGGCAATGACCGTGAAGCCATACTGGTGGATGCCGGGATATCGTGCCGCCAGATTGAGAAGCGCATGGCCAAACAGGGGCTATCGCTGCAAAACGTAAAGGCCATCTTTGTATCGCATGAACATTCCGACCACGTGAAGGGGCTCAGTGTGCTTGCCAACAAGTACCAGTTACCTGTTTTTCTCACCAACGGCACGCGGCGGTCTTGCAAGCTGGCTATCCCCGACCGCCTGCTGCATCCGCTTGCCGATATGCAACGCGTCGATGTCGGCGACTTGGCCATTACCTCCTTCCGCAAATACCACGATGCGGCAGATCCCCACAGCTTCCTTGTTGAGGGTGAGGGCAGTACCATCGGGGTTTTTACCGACATCGGCAGGGTATGCGAGCAGGTCATCCATTTCTTCGGCCGGTGCGACGCGGTATTTCTGGAAGCCAACTACGATGCGGAGATGCTGATGCGGGGCCGCTACCCTATTTTTCTCAAAAACCGAATCCGGGGTGGCTACGGGCACCTTTCAAATGCCGAGGCGTTGGAGCTTTTCACCACCCACCGACCATCGAAGCTTAGCCACCTGTTCTTATCGCACCTCTCCCGCGATAATAACGACCCCGACTTGGTATACCAACTTTTCCACCCGCATCGTGGCGATACAGAAATCGTCATTGCGGGCCGATATACCGAAACGGCGGTGTATGAAGTTGGGGCAGTCCCGGTCGGGATAAGCCTATAAAACAAAATGGTCGCTGTTGCTGTTTTCTTGGTGATTTTTCGGTATGTTTGATTGATTTTTATTTCACCGATATGCACACAACGTCAAACTGGCAACAACGAACACAGGCGGTAATAATGCTGGTGTTGGTGCTTTTTCTTGCGGCTTCATGCAAAAAAGACATCAACGAGGACCCACAAAAACCAGACCCAACCTCAGAAAACGGAATAACCAATACGTGGGTGATTGAAAACATGCGCGATGTCTATTATTGGAATAAATCTATCCCGGACGACCGGAATCTCGATTTTGAACTCGGTCCCGAAGAATTCTTTGAAACCATCTTACATCCGGACGACCGGTTTTCATGGATTCAGTTAGCCGAAGAGTTAGAAGATAACCTCTCCGGTGTCTCTACAACGGTGGGACTGGGTATCGGATTACTGCAGATAAATCAAGGTGGCGATGTTATTATTTCGGTACGCTATGCTTTGGCGGGATCTCCTGCCGACAAAGCAGGGATTAAGCGCGGCGATATCATCACCGAAATCAACGGCCAGGCCATGACCATCAACAATTACCAAAGTGTGTTGAATGCCTACTACGGTTCCGCACCGTTCACCGTCCAATTGGCTCACATCAACGCAAATAATCAAATTGAAGACGGTAGCGAACTTCAACTTACCCCGGTGGAAGGTTTTCAGGAGCAGGCGATACATAAAGACACTGTTATTACTACCGCTGGAGGCAAGAAAGTGGCTTACTTATTTTACAATCGCTTCCTGAATAACCAGCCCAATGAATTGTTGGATGCATTCGAGAAGTTCAAAACCGCGGGTGTCAGCGACCTGGTGCTCGATCTGCGCTACAACGGTGGCGGCGGCATCTGGATCGCCGCTATCATGTCTGGATTAATCCAGGCGAACTTCGACAAAGCCGAAACTTTTATCCAGTACAAGTATAATAGCGATTATGGTACCGATACCTATACGTATTATGATCTTTTCGGGGGCGACTCGGAAGACCCCGAAGAGGTAGCGAGTGCCGACCAGGTTGTCAATGCTATCGAGGCACTTAACCTCAACTTATCTAAAGTATATATCATCGCGACCAACTATTCTGCATCAGCCAGCGAGCTGGTCATCAATAACCTTAGGCCATTTTTACAAGATGCTAACGTGGTGCATATCGGCGAAACCACCGTGGGCAAAAATGAAGGTTCCATTACCATCGTAGACGAACGTGACCCACCCCAGATTGAATGGGGCATCCAACCGATTATCGTCAAATTGGCCAATAAAGCAGGCTTTGGCGATTATCCCGATGGCCTAGAGCCCCAATACGAAATCGATGAGTGGGATTACCTCCCCTGGGCACCCGTCGGTTCGCTTGACGACCCGCTTTTGGCACAAGCGATAAGTTTAATCGACCCGAGCATGCAACCCCCCACGACATCTAAAACGATGAGCATCCGGGCGCGCGCAGCACGATCGTTGCAAACGGTCCCCGTGGAAGGATTTGAAGATCGGCTTAACCGGTCCGTTCCGGTCGATGTTGGGAACCGGATGAAAAAACCGATCAATCGATAAGCTCCATCCCGAATAAATCGGCAATATGGCCTTTTAGCCGTGTTTTGACCGCCTCCATATTCTGGGGGCCACCCAGCTCGCGTTGCATCGAAGTCACGTCCTTGTCGTCTATGCCACAGGGTATGATATTGCTGAAATAATCCAAGCCGGCATTGACGTTAAAAGCGAAACCATGCATGGTTACCCACCGGCTTGCCCGTACGCCCAGCGCGCATATTTTCCGGGCCCGGTGGTTGTCGGCATCCAGCCATACCCCCGTGTTTCCCGGGTAGCGGCCCGCCTCGATACCGTAATCGGCCAACGTACGGATTACCGCCTCTTCCAGCGTACGTAGGTACAGGTGTATGTCTGTAAAGAAGTTGTCGAGGTCTAAAATGGGATAACCTACGATCTGTCCTGGCCCATGGTACGTAATATCGCCACCCCGGTTTATCTTGTAGAACGTGGCGTGCCGTTCCCGCAACCCACGTTCATCCAACAGCAGGTTCTCGGGTTTGCCGCTCTTACCTAAGGTATATACATGTGGGTGTTCCGTAAAAATGAGGTAATTGGTGGTGGGCAGCGCCATCCCTTCCACCCTATTCTTCGTCTTCTGCGCTACCACTTCGGCAAATAGCACCTCCTGCCTGTTCCAGGCTTCCTGGTAATCGACCAGCCCCCAATCCTTGAAAACAACTTTTTTGTTCATAACCGTTTTTTTTTGCGGTCGCGTCTTTCTGTGTTTTAGATGGCCAGAGTAAACTAATAATCGAACTCAGGTTAATAAAGCAGGTTGTCATACGGATACCGTTTCGTATGCATATCAACGACGGTATCATACAGCAGTTTCCGGAATTCATCCACGTTGGTCTTGTCTATAGCGGATATGAATACAGCCGGACTGTTATGCCGGGCCATCCAACTGCGTTTAAAATCGTCCAATGAAACGGGTCGACGCTCCGTTTCCTCCTCCGCTTCATTATCTGACTCCACTCGTTCCACCGCTTCGCCGCGGTACGCATCGATCTTGTTAAACACCGTAATCACGGGCTTATCCAACGCGCCCAGTTCCTTCAGCGTTTCGTTCACTGCGCGGATGTGGTCTTCAAAGCTCGGGTGTGAAATATCCACCACATGCAGCAACACATCCGCCTCCCTTACTTCATCCAATGTGGATTTGAAACACTCCACCAAATGGTGGGGCAGCTTGCGGATGAAACCGACCGTATCGGATAGCAGAAAAGGCAAATTCTCGATGACCACCTTGCGTACCGTCGTATCCAATGTGGCGAAAAGCTTATTTTCTGCAAATACCTCCGACTTCGAAATCATATTCATGATAGTCGATTTGCCCACATTCGTATAACCCACCAAGGCCACCCGAATCAATTGGCCCCGGTTTTTGCGTTGCGTCTCGGCCTGT